>NZ_JBMDJR010000015.1:0-131127 GCF_057809295.1 Pseudomonas sp. FG35
ACGGGATTGTGACTCCCGTTGTCGTGGGTTCGATCCCCATCGTCCACCCCATATTCCGAAAGGCGCCAGATTTAACAGTCTGGCGCCTTTTTTGTTTTACGGTTTCGGATTTTGGCGGCTGCAGGTTTCGGGTCGCAGGGCAGGGTGTTTCGTCGTATTAATGTTGCTCGATGATGCTGCGCTGTCCGCCGGCCTTGCTTGCGAGGTCGGCTGTCAGGGAGATGATTCAACCGCCTCTATATATAGAAGAGGTTGGCGCAGAGCCCTGGCTTGAATTGGCTGTATTTGCTAACAGGGCGAGGCGCAACCGCTTGTCCCCACCTTCAAATGGCCTGCTGTTTTTTTACCCGTTTTCAGTAGGGTGACTTCTTGAGTTTGACCTACTAGAATGCTTGCCCTTGATTCTTGGGTCGGAAACGGCCGGCTAACGTCTGTGCAACGAGGAATATCCATGCAAGTTTCTGTTGAAAATACTACTGCTCTTGAGCGCCGCATGAGCATCACCGTGCCGGCTGAGCGCATCGAGACTCAGGTCAACAAGCGTCTGCAGCAGACTGCCCAAAAGGCCAAGATTGCTGGCTTCCGTCCAGGCAAAGTGCCAATGAGCGAAATCAAGCGCCGTTTCGGTGCTGATGCGCGCCAGGAAGCGATCGGCGACGTGATCCAGTCCTCCTTCTACGAAGCTGTGGTTGAGCAGAAGCTGAACCCGGCCGGTTCGCCATCGATCGAGCCTAAGTCGCTCGAAGCTGGCAAGGACCTGGAATACGTAGCCGTATTCGAAGTGTTCCCTGAGTTCACCGTTGCCGGCTTCGAAGGTATCACCGTCGAGCGTCTGAGCGCTGACGTGGCTGACGCCGATCTGGACAAGATGCTGGACATCCTGCGCAAGCAGAACACCCGTTTCGAAGTGGCCGATCGCGCTGCCCAGAACGAAGACCAGCTGAATATCGATTTCGTTGGCAAGGTTGATGGCGAAGTATTCGCTGGCGGTTCCGCCAAGGGCACTCAGCTGGTGCTGGGTTCCGGCCGCATGATCCCAGGCTTCGAAGAAGGCCTGGTCGGCGCTAAAGCCGGCGAAGAGCGCGTTCTGAACCTGACCTTCCCAGAGGACTATCAGAACCTGGACCTGGCTGGCAAAACCGCCGAGTTCACCGTGACTGTAAACACCGTTTCCGAGCCAAAACTGCCTGAGCTGAACGAAGAGTTCTTCGCTCAATTCGGCATCAAGGAAAGCGGCATCGACGGTTTCCGCACCGAAGTTCGCAAGAACATGGAGCGTGAACTGCGTCAGGCGATCAAATCCAAGGTCAAGAATCAGGTAATGGACGGTCTGCTGGCCACCAACCCGATCGAAGTGCCGAAGGCTCTGCTGTCCAACGAAGTTGACCGTCTGCGCGTGCAGGCTGTTCAGCAGTTCGGTGGCAACATCAAGCCTGACCAACTGCCGGCCGAGCTGTTCGAAGAGCAAGCCAAGCGTCGCGTTGTCCTGGGTCTGATCGTGGCTGAAGTGGTCAAGCAGTTCGACCTGAAGCCAGACGAAGCCCGCGTTCGCGAAATGATTCAGGAAATGGCTTCGGCTTACCAAGAGCCTGAGCAGGTCGTGTCCTGGTACTACAAGAACGAGCAGCAACTGAACGAAGTTCGTTCGGTTGTGCTGGAAGAACAAGTTGTGGATACTGTTCTGCAGAAAGCTAGCGTGACCGACAAATCGGTCTCTTACGAAGAAGCGGTCAAGCCGGTAGAAGCTCCAAAAGCCGACTGATTGTTTTTGCGTTAGAAGCACACACCATAAGCCAGCCTTCGAGCTGGCTTATGCGTATTCAAGACATGACTATTTGGGAGTGACTGCAGAGCATGTTCCGTAATTCCTATATTCAGCAGAACTCTGATATCCAGGCCGCCGGCGGCCTGGTCCCGATGGTTGTCGAGCAATCTGCTCGTGGCGAGCGCGCCTATGACATCTACTCGCGTCTTCTTAAGGAACGAGTGATCTTTCTGGTGGGTCCTGTAGAGGACTACATGGCCAACCTGATTTGCGCGCAATTGCTGTTCCTTGAAGCGGAAAACCCGGACAAGGACATCCATCTTTATATCAACTCCCCGGGCGGTTCGGTGACAGCGGGCATGTCGATCTACGACACCATGCAGTTCATCAAGCCAAACGTATCAACTACCTGTATCGGTCAGGCGTGCAGCATGGGCGCGTTCCTGCTGACGGCCGGTGCACCTGGCAAGCGTTTCTGCCTGCCGAACTCGCGCGTGATGATTCACCAGCCGCTGGGCGGTTTCCAGGGGCAGGCGTCGGACATCGAAATCCATGCCAAGGAAATCCTCTTCATCCGCGAGCGTCTCAACACGCTGATGGCCAAGCACAGCGGCCGTACGCTTGAAGAAATCGAGCGCGACACCAACCGCGACAACTTCATGAGTGCAGAAGCTGCGAAGGAATACGGTCTGATCGACGAAGTGATCAACCAGCGCCCAGCTTAAAATAAGCAACTCAAAATAGGCTTGGTCGGCGCGTCTGATCAGCGGCGGGCTTGAAAAAGCCCGCAATAGCCTTCATCTTGTGTTGCAAGCCTATCGGATTTGGATCGAACGAATGACTGACACCCGCAACGGCGAGGACAACGGCAAGCTGCTCTATTGCTCCTTCTGTGGCAAAAGCCAGCATGAAGTGCGCAAATTGATTGCCGGCCCCTCGGTCTTTATCTGCGACGAGTGCGTCGACCTGTGCAATGACATCATCCGCGAGGAGGTGCAGGAAGCACAGGCCGAAAGCAGCGCGCATAAATTGCCTTCGCCTAAAGAAATCAGCGGCATCCTTGATCAGTATGTAATTGGTCAGGAACGTGCCAAGAAGGTTCTGGCAGTAGCGGTGTACAACCACTACAAGCGTCTGAACCAGCGTGACAAAAAGGCTGACGACGTCGAACTCGGCAAGAGCAACATCCTGCTGATCGGCCCGACAGGCTCTGGTAAAACCCTGCTGGCCGAAACCCTGGCCCGTTTGCTGAACGTTCCGTTCACCATCGCCGACGCAACCACCCTCACCGAGGCGGGTTATGTGGGTGAAGACGTCGAGAACATCATTCAGAAGCTGCTGCAGAAGTGCGATTACGATGTAGAGAAAGCCCAGATGGGGATTGTCTATATCGACGAAATCGACAAGATTTCCCGCAAGTCCGACAACCCGTCGATCACCCGAGACGTTTCCGGTGAAGGCGTGCAGCAGGCCTTGCTCAAGCTGATCGAAGGCACGGTCGCTTCCGTTCCGCCGCAAGGTGGCCGCAAGCATCCGCAGCAGGAATTCCTTCAGGTTGATACCCGTAACATTCTGTTCATCTGCGGTGGCGCATTCTCCGGTTTGGAGAAGGTCATTCAGAACCGTTCCACCAAGGGTGGCATCGGTTTCAACGCAGAAGTGCGCAGCAAGGAAGAGGGCAAGAAAGTCGGTGAATCCCTGCGTGAAGTCGAGCCTGACGATCTGGTCAAGTTCGGTCTGATCCCGGAGTTCGTCGGTCGTCTGCCGGTTCTTGCGACGCTGGACGAGCTGGATGAGGCTGCTTTGATGCAGATTCTCACCGAGCCGAAAAATGCCCTGACCAAACAGTATGCCAAGCTGTTCGAGATGGAAGGCGTAGATCTGGAGTTCCGTTCCGACGCGCTGAAGTCGGTCGCCAAGCGTGCCCTGGAGCGTAAAACCGGTGCCCGTGGCCTGCGTTCGATTCTCGAAGGTGTACTGCTCGACACGATGTATGAAATCCCCTCGCAGTCCGAGGTGAGCAAAGTCGTGATCGATGAAAGTGTGATCGAAGGCAAGTCCAAGCCACTGTATATCTATGAAAACAGTGAGCCGGCTGCCAAGGCTGCGCCGGACGCGTAAGCGCCCGGGCTGCCGGAACAAGGAAGGGGCCTTCGGGCCTCTTTTTTTTTATGTCGTTTTTTACATCCGCTTTGCGCTTGTTTTTTTTCAAGTCAGCCCCCATCTTGGTTTCAAGTTTAATTCCATCTGATTACGGCCGTATGGCCGCCGTAGAGGCGAAATCATGAAGACCACCATCGAATTGCCTCTCCTGCCATTGCGTGATGTCGTTGTGTATCCGCACATGGTTATCCCGCTGTTCGTGGGGCGCGAGAAATCCATCGAAGCCCTCGAGGCTGCGATGACGGGCGACAAGCAGATCCTGCTGCTGGCCCAGAGAAACCCGGCTGACGACGATCCCGGTGAAGAAGCTCTCTATCGCGTAGGTACTATCGCCACTGTTCTGCAGTTGCTGAAGCTGCCGGACGGCACCGTCAAGGTTCTGGTCGAGGGCGAGCAGCGTGGTGCTGTCGAGCGCTTCAGCGAAGTTGATGGCCACTGCCGTGCTGAAGTGTCGCTGATCGACGAAGTCGACGCCGCCGAGCGCGAATCCGAAGTGTTCGTGCGCAGCCTGCTGTCGCAGTTCGAACAATATGTGCAGCTGGGCAAGAAAGTCCCGGCTGAAGTCCTGTCGTCGCTCAACAGCATCGACGAGCCTGGCCGCCTGGTAGACACCATGGCCGCGCACATGGCGCTGAAGATCGAGCAGAAGCAGGAAATCCTCGAAATCATCGATTTGTCGGCCCGGGTCGAGCACGTTCTGGCCTTGCTGGACGCCGAGATCGACCTGCTGCAAGTCGAAAAACGCATTCGTGGCCGCGTCAAAAAGCAAATGGAGCGCAGTCAGCGCGAGTACTACCTGAACGAGCAGATGAAGGCCATTCAGAAAGAACTCGGCGACAGCGACGAAGGCCACAACGAAATCGAAGACCTGAAAAAGCGCATCGACGCTGCCGGTCTGCCGAAAGATGCCCTGGCCAAGGCCACTGCCGAGCTGAACAAGCTCAAGCAAATGTCGCCGATGTCCGCCGAAGCCACCGTGGTGCGCTCGTACATCGACTGGCTGGTTCAAGTGCCGTGGAAGGCTCAGAGCAAGGTACGTCTGGACCTGGCCCGTGCCGAAGACATTCTCGACGCCGATCACTACGGCCTGGAAGAGGTCAAGGAACGCATCCTTGAATACCTTGCCGTGCAGAAACGCGTGAAAAAGATCCGTGGCCCGGTGTTGTGCCTGGTCGGTCCTCCAGGCGTGGGTAAAACCTCGCTGGCCGAGTCGATCGCCCATGCCACCAACCGCAAATTCGTGCGCATGGCCCTCGGTGGCGTGCGTGATGAAGCTGAAATCCGTGGTCACCGTCGGACTTACATCGGTTCGATGCCAGGAAGATTGATTCAAAAGATGACAAAGGTGGGTGTGCGCAACCCGCTGTTCCTGCTCGATGAAATCGACAAAATGGGCAGCGACATGCGTGGCGACCCTGCGTCGGCGTTGCTGGAAGTGCTCGATCCTGAGCAGAACCACAACTTCAACGACCACTATCTGGAAGTCGATTACGACCTTTCGGATGTGATGTTCCTGTGCACCTCGAACTCGATGAACATTCCGCCGGCGCTGCTGGACCGGATGGAAGTCATCCGTCTGCCGGGCTACACCGAAGACGAGAAGATCAACATTGCGGTCAAGTACCTGTCGCCGAAGCAGATTGCAGCCAACGGCCTGAAGAAGGGCGAGCTGGAATTCGACGAAGAAGCGATCCGCGACATCATCCGTTACTACACCCGCGAAGCCGGTGTGCGTGGCCTCGAGCGGCAGATTGCCAAGGTCTGCCGCAAGGCGGTCAAAGAGCACGCGCTGGAAAAACGCTTCTCGGTAAAAGTGACAGCTGATCTGCTGGAGCATTTCCTCGGTGTTCGCAAGTTCCGCTACGGTCTGGCCGAGCAACAGGATCAGATCGGTCAAGTGACCGGCCTGGCCTGGACTCAGGTGGGCGGCGAACTGCTGACCATCGAAGCCGCCGTGGTGCCGGGTAAAGGTCAACTGATCAAGACCGGTTCGCTGGGTGACGTAATGGTCGAATCGATCACTGCGGCCCTGACCGTGGTGCGTAGCCGTGCCAAGAGCCTGGGCATTCCCCTGGACTTCCACGAGAAGCGCGACACGCACATCCACATGCCGGAAGGTGCTACGCCGAAAGACGGCCCGAGCGCCGGTGTAGGCATGTGTACTGCGCTGGTGTCGGCTTTGACGGGGATTCCTGTGCGTGCCGATGTTGCCATGACCGGCGAGATCACCCTGCGTGGTCAGGTTCTTGCCATTGGCGGTCTGAAGGAAAAACTGCTGGCCGCTCACCGTGGCGGAATCAAGACTGTGATTATTCCGGAAGAGAACGTGCGCGATCTGAAGGAGATTCCTGACAATATCAAGCAGGATCTGCAGATCAAACCGGTTAAATGGATTGACGAGGTCCTGCAAATTGCGCTGCAATACGCGCCGGAGCCCTTGCCGGATGTGGCTCCGGAGATAGTTGCCAAGGACGAAAAACGTGAGTCTGACTCTAAGGAAAGAATTAGCACGCATTAATACGCTTTTGCCTGGGGGGCTTCCTTGACAGCTTTTTAGAGCCCTTGTTATAAAGCGGCTCTTAAGTGTCTGTAGGCCATTCAGCACTCGTTTTTGCTTTCACCAAAAAACTTAGAATCATACTCAAATAGATATAAGGGGACTTAGAGTGAACAAGTCGGAACTGATTGATGCTATCGCTGCATCCGCTGATATCCCGAAAGCTGCTGCTGGCCGTGCGCTGGACGCTGTAATCGAATCCGTCACTGGCGCTCTCAAGGCCGGCGACTCCGTTGTTCTGGTTGGTTTCGGTACTTTCTCCGTGACTGATCGTCCAGCTCGCATCGGTCGTAACCCACAGACCGGCAAGACTCTGGAAATCGCGGCAGCCAAAAAGCCAGGTTTCAAAGCCGGTAAAGCCCTGAAAGAAGCCGTCAACTAAGTTTGATTCAGGATTTTACCCATCCGGGTCGGGGTCATGCCTGACTTGGCAGCGGAGCGGTAGAGCAGGTAGTTGAAACAGTTGCCTGTCACACCGGGATCGAGGGTTCGAGCCCTGTCCGCTCCGCCAGTTACGAGAAGGCGCATCCTCGGATGCGCCTTTCTTCTATCCGGATTCTACCCACGCTCCACGGTTGCCAAATTTTGAAGTTCAACCGTTTCTGGGGGACGCATGCTGCAGAATATCAGGGACAATTCACAAGGCTGGATTGCCAAGACCATTATCGGAGTCATCGTTGCACTGATGGCTCTGACCGGTTTCGACGCCATTTTCCAGGCCACGACTCACAAGAATGAGGCGGCCAAGGTCAACGGTGAAGAAATCAGCCAGAACGAGCTGAGCCAGGCGGTGGATATGCAACGCCGTCAGCTGATGCAACAACTGGGCAAGGACTTCGACGCTTCCTTGCTGGACGAAAAAATGCTGCGCGAATCGGCCCTCAAGGGTCTGATCGATCGCAAGCTGCTGCTGCAAGGCGCAGAACAATCGAAATTCGCTTTCTCCGAAGCGGCCCTGGACCAAGTGATCCTGCAGACGCCTGAATTCCAGGTCGACGGCAAGTTCAGCTCCGACCGTTTCGATCAGGTGATCCGTCAACTGGGCTACAGCCGCATGCAGTTCCGCCAGATGCTGGCTCAGGAAATGCTGATCGGCCAACTGCGCGCCGGTGTGGCGGGCAGCGGTTTCGTGACCGACGCTCAGGTGCTGGCCTTCGCCCGTCTGGAAAAACAGACCCGCGACTTCGCCACGCTGAACATCAAGGCTGACCCTTCGGCCGTGAAGCTGACCGATGACGAGGTCAAGGCTTACTACGACGAGCACGCCAAGGAGTTCATGACCCCGGATCAAGTGGTCATCGATTACCTGGAATTGAAGAAGTCTTCGTTCTTCGATCAGGTCGCCGTCAAGGACGAAGACCTGCAGGCGGCGTATCAGAAAGAGATCGCCAACCTGTCGGAACAGCGTCGTGCGGCGCACATTCTGATCGAAGTCAACGACAAGACCACCGAGGCCCAGGCCAAGGCGAAGATCGAAGAAGTCCAGGCGCGTCTGGCCAAGGGCGAGAAATTCGAAGCGCTGGCCAAGGAGTTCTCGCAGGATCCGGGTTCGGCCAACAACGGCGGTGACCTCGGTTATGCCGGTCCTGGCGTTTACGATCCAGCCTTTGAGAAAGCCCTGTATTCGCTGAACAAGGATCAGGTTTCCGAGCCGGTTCGCACCGACTTCGGTTTCCATCTGATCAAGCTGCTGGGTGTCGAGGCGCCTGAAGTGCCGACGCTGGCCAGCCTGAAAGACAAGCTGACCCGCGAGCTGAAAACCCAGCAAGTCGAGCAGCGTTTCGTCGAGGCGACCAAGCAACTGGAAGACTCTTCGTTCGAAGCCTCCGACCTGGCCCAGCCGGCGCAGGATCTTAAACTGACCGTGCACACCTCCAAGCCGTTCGGCCGTGAAGGTGGCGAAGGCGTTGCAGCCAACCGTGCTGTAGTGACTGCCGCGTTCAGCACCGAAGTGCTGGAAGAGGGTGCCAACAGCACCGCCATCGAGCTGGATCCGGAAACCGTGATCGTGCTGCGCGCCAAGGAGCACCTCAAGCCTGCTCAATTGCCGCTGGAAAGCGTGGCTGCTGCCATTCGCACCCAGTTGACCAAAGAGCACGCCAGCGCGGCGGCCAAGACCCACGCCGAACAACTGATCGCCAGTCTGCGTGATGGCAAGACGCCGTTGGACAAAGCGGTCGACGGTCAGAGCTGGAAAGTCACTGAAGCGGCGAACCGCGCTCAGGAAGGCGTTGACCCGGCGGTGCTGCAAGCACTGTTCCGCATGCCTAAGCCGGCTGCCAAGGACAAACCGACCTTCACCAGCGTGACGCTGGCGGATGGTAGCCTGACCATCGTGCGTCTGAACGGCGTGAACGAAGCGGCCGCTCCGACCGATGAAGAGAAAGCGCAGTACCGTCGCTTCCTCGCATCACGTGTGGGCCAGCAAGACTTCGCGGCGTACCGCAAGCAGCTGGAAGCCGAAGCCGACATCAAGCGTTTCTGATGCCTGGCTGAGCTGCAAGACCCGAGCCCCGGATGAAAATCCGGGGCTTTTTTATGCGCGTTATCCCGCGTTCGGGAAGCCATGACTTCGGGCATTGACGGTCGCATTCAGAGTCAGCAGCAACAGACCTGCGACCAGCCACGGGTAACTCCCGACGCCCAGATTGTTCAGCAACAGGCCTCCCGCAAGCCCGCCGCCGGCAATGCCGACATTCCACAGGGTCACCAGCATCGATTGCGCGGTATCGGCAGCCTCCCTGGCGGTTTTCGCCAGGGCCGTCTGCAACAGTGAGGGCATCGCGCCGAACGCGAGACCCCAGACGGCGGTGGCGGTGTAGACCACACCCGGCGATTCGCGCCACAGGCCCAATGCTATCGCCGACAGCAGGAACAGCGCGGCACTGACCAGAACCAATTGACGCAGCCAGCGATCAATCAGGCTGCCGACAATCCACAGGCTCAATACCGATGCCAGGCCAAACACCAACAACACCCGGTCGATTTCTGCGCCAAGTCCCGATGGCTCCAGAAATGGCGCGATATAGGTGTACAGAAGGTTGTGCGCGACGACGTAGGACAAAGTCACAAACAACACGGATCGCACGCCCGGCAAGGTAAACACCTGACACAGTGGCAGGCGCTTTCCGGCGCGTTCACCGGCGAAGTCCGGTACTTGCCAACGCACCCAGATCACCAGCAGCACGGTCAGCCCGGTCATGATCGCGAAGCTCAGGCGCCAGCCGACTGCCGTGCCCAGCAGCGTCCCGGCCGGAATGCCCAGCGACAGCGCAAGCGGCGCCCCGAGCATGGCCACCGTAATCGCCCTGCCTTGCAAGTGAGGTGTGACCATCCGGCTCGCGTACCCCGCCAGCAAAGCCCAGAGCAGCCCCGCGAACACGCCTGCGATCAAGCGTGCAATCAGGGTCAGCCAGTACAGCTCGGACAACGCAGTGATGCTGTTGGCGATGGCAAACCCGCTAATGGCCGCCAGCAACAGCGGGCGCCGACGCCAGCCCCGTGTGGCAATGGTGAGCGGAATCGCCGCCAGCATCGAACCAATGGCGTACAGCGTGACCAGTTGCCCGATCAGGGCTTGAGAGACATCAAGCCCCGCGCTCATCTGTGGCAGCAGGCCGGCGGGCATTGCCTCGGTCAGCACGGTGATGAACCCGGCGGTGGCCAGTGTAAGCAATGCACCCAGCGGTAATCGTTCCGCGGGCTCGACTGTGCCAGCGAGCGTGGGGGAAGTGAGTGGCGCATCGTTCATGGGCGGATTTCCATTTTGCCAAAGGAGACGAAGGCCATAGGGTAGGGCGCTGCACATTCGGGAAAAACAGTTTAGGGTTCCGAACATCTCGGACAAGAATGTCGCGAATCAGGGAGGGATGAATGGACAGCCTGGGCAGTATTTCAGTGTTTGTGCAGGTGGCGGAAACCCGCAGCTTTACCGAGGCCGGCCGCTTGCAGGGCGTGTCCTCGTCGGCGGTTGGCAAAAGCATCGCCCGCCTGGAAGCTCGACTCAATGTGCGCTTGTTTCACCGCACCACCCGCAGCATCACGCTGACCAGCGAAGGCGCGCTGTTTCTTGAACGTTGCCGCAAGATCCTCGCCGAAGTGGAGGCGGCGGAATTTGAACTGTGCGATGCCGCAGCGGCGCCTCACGGCAAGTTGCGGGTCAGCCTGCCGCAGGTGCATGACCTGGTGATGCCGGTCATGAACGAGTTCATGGCGCTGTATCCGCAGATCGAGCTGGATCTGGACCTGACCGATCGCATGGTCGATGTGGTTGAAGAAGGTTTCGATGCGGTGATTCGGACGGGTAAACCGCGAGATTCGCGACTGATGGCACGACCGTTGGGCGAGTTTCATATGGTGTTGGTGGCCAGCCCCGCGTACCTGCGCGAGCGCGGCGAACCGCTGACCCCGGCCGATCTGGCGGAGCACGCCTGCCTGCGCCATACGTTTCACGCCACCGGCAAACTGGAGTCCTGGCCGTTCAAACGCGAAGAGGGCGCTCCCGAGCCGACCTTGCCGACACGCCTGGTCAGTACGTCGATCGAAGCCGTGCGGCATGCAGCGCTGGCGGGCATGGGCATCGCTTGTCTGCCGGACTTCATGATCTTCGAGGCGCAGCAGCAGGGTCGCCTGCAGCGCGTGCTCGATGAGCATCTGGAGCACGTCGGGCAGTTCTGGGTCCTGTGGCCATCAAGCCGGCATGCAACCGCCAAATTGCGCGTGTTCATCGATCATTTATCGGCGCGACTTTTTCCTGTCGCCCATGACCGGTAGAGTTGTAACTGTTTTAAGACACTAATCCATACGCCGCGGGGCAGCGATCTGTTGCACAATACGCCCCGGACCGTTTTCCCCTCAGGATGTTTAATGTTGAATTCTATTCCCGTGCGTTTCATCGGGTTGGCGTTGTTGCTGACCGCCGCTGCCGGCTGCTCCAAGGACAAGCCTATCTACGAGCATGAGAATTTCGACGACTCCGGCACCTTTTCGCGCAATTACCCGGTGACCGACACCGCCAGTTGCGAAGCGGCCCGCCGAGCGTTACTCAGCCAGGGCTACATCATTACCAGCAATGACCCGAAACTGGTCAGCGGGCACAAGAGCTTCCAGCAGACCGGCGAAACCCACCTGGAGATCAGCTTCAACGTGGTGTGCGCCGATGATGGCAGCGCCGGCCATCACGCCACCGTGTTCGCCAACGCCTTGCAGGACCGCTACGCGCTGAAGAAGACCAACAACTCGGCCAGTCTGGGTGTCGGCGTATTGGGTTCGGTGTCGATGCCGATCGGCTCGTCTGACGATTCGATGGTGAAAGTGGCCAGTGAAACCGTGTCGTCGCAGAAATTCTACGAGCGTTTCTTCACCCTGGTCGAGTTGTTCCTGCCGGCCGACGCGAAGAAAGCCGCGCATATCACCGAAAAGCCCAAGACTGACCTGGGTGTGCCGGAAGCCAAGGCAACGCCGGCTCCTCTGGCTCCAGCCCCAGTGGCTGAACCGACCCCAGCGCCGGCCGCCGAGCCCGCTGCGGCACCGGCGCCAGCGCCTGCAGAAGCGGCCCCGGTCAGTTCCGAGCCGGTAGCACCGCCTGCCGAAGCCGCGCCGATCACCCCGGCACCGGTTGCCGAGCCTGCGCCCGCGACGGAAACCATCACGCCGCCGGCCAACCCGACGGACATGCCGCCACCCTCCGAGCCGATTCCGGCCATGCCTGCCTCCGGGCAGTAAACTTCACGCCACGCCTCCGGCTCCTGTCGGACGCGTGGCGTTTTGTTGTCTCCCTTGAGCTTCTTCCTGCCAGCCCCGTCGAAAAATATCCCGCGATAAATCCCTGACCGCCTGCTACGTTTATTTCATGAAGGACGCGTTTCATTTTTCCTTCACACGGGCACTTTATGCTCGAGGCGCTGGTCATTTGTTCCAGGCCATTTCAAGCAAGCGTCAGGGGGATTACGCAATGGATGACTATCAAGAAGAACTGCTGGAATTCCAGGCCTTTGAGCTGGATTCACCAGAGCCTGCGGAAGACGCCACCGAGCTGTGAGGCGTCAGCCTGTCTTGCGGTGACTGCGGCGAAACTCGCCCGGTGTCTGGCCGTTCCAGCGCTTGAATGCGCGCTGGAAAGCTTCTGCCGAGGCAAAGCCCAGCAGGTAGGCAATTTCACCGAATGCCAGTTCGGTGTCGCGGATGTAGGTCATTGCCAGATCACGGCGGGTGTCATTGAGGATCGCGCGAAACTGCGTGCCTTCCTCGGCCAGTTTGCGCCGTAACGTCCAGGTCGGCAGCTTCAGGCGTGCCGCCACTTCTTCCAGGTCGGGTTCCCGGCCACCATTGAGCAACGGCCCGAGCAATTGCGTGATGCGTTCGCGCAGGCTGCGGGTGCGGGTCAATTGCTCGAGTTCCCGTTCACACAGACCGAGCAAATGTTTCCAGGTGCTGGGGCAATGCTCCGGATTGCGTTGGCCCAGGCTGGTGAGGCTCAGGCGCAGTTGATTGTGTTCGGCGCCGAACTGGATCGGGCATTCGCCAAGCACCGCATAAGCGTCGCGATAATCCGGGTTGTCGAACTCGATCTCGATCCGCTCGGCGCGCAAGGGTTCGGGGCTGACGCTGGACAACTGATGCAGCCACCCGGCAATGATCGAATCCACCACAAACCGGTTGTAAGCGTTGTACGGGCTGATCGAATAGAAGCGCAGCCACGCACCGCTGGCGTCTTCGTGGAAACTCGACTGGCCGCGATAGTTGGAACCGTACAACGGTTCGAAACGAGTCAGGCAGCGAGCGGCTTCGCGCACGGTCGGGGCCTGCGCGGCGGTCACACCGGCCAGCCCGGCCTGACTCAATCGGCTGAGTCCGCCCATGCGCAAACCCAATGCCGGATCGCCGGTCAGCTGGATCGCGCCATGTCCCAGGCGCATGTAGCGCGGGATCGACAGGCGCGCTCCGGCTTCGGCCAGCCGGGCGGCATCCAGGCCGTACTGTTCGAGCAAGGGAAGGGGATCGATGTCATGGCTGCGCACGGCATCGGCCAGGCTGTGGACGAAGCCCACCGACAGATCCCCGAGACGCATCGGCAGCGGCTTCACGGGTTACAACCAGAGGTTCAGCAGGCGCGCGCCACGGGCTTCGCTGTCGGCGAATTGCTGGCCGTTGCTACTGAGGAAACTTTGCCCGGCGCTCGGCTTGTCCCAGAACTGCCCGCGCAGAAACACACTCATACCGGCCTGCGCCTTGCTGGCCGGCGGTTGCGCGGTCAGGGTCAGTTGGTGCCAGGCCTGGCCTACACTGACTGCTCCTGGTTTCAGGCTGACCGAGTCCGGCACGCTCGAGCCTTTGTAACCCTTCCAGGGTTGATCCCACACGCCATGACCGACGACAAACGCGGGCACCGCGATCAGCTGCGCGCCTTGCTCGTCAAGTTTGCGGTAGTTGTCCGGGTACCAGCTGTCGTTGCCGATCAACACGCCGAGGCGTCCGGCCGGGGTGTCGATCACATTGATCCGCGAAGCTTCGCGGGTGCCGGAGTCATCCTGATCGAAGACCGGACGCATCTGCCGCTGCGGCTGGCCGAGCGGGGCACCGTCGCGACCGAACACCACCGTGCTGTTGTACAGCGCGCCACTGCCGGCCTTGAGCCGGCCGTCGGTGATGTTCGGTTCAGGCAACACGATCGTGCCGGCCACCAGAGTGACGTGGAACTCCTTGGCCAAACCACCGAACAGCGCCTGATAGTCCTTGGCCATGTCCCGGGACTTCATGCGCAGGTGCGCGTCATCCAGACGGCTGCTGCCCTTGGCGGTGAGCCAGGCGCGAGCAAACTGCACCGGGTTGCTCGCTGCCAGCCAGTTCATCGCTTCGGCGAGGGTGGCGGCCTGGTACAGCTCGTCTTTTTCGCCGCTGATCATCAGCCAGGTGCCGACATGCTCCGGCAGGATGACCACGGTTTTTTCATTCAACAGCCCCTGATCCTGCGCCTGCTGCAAATAGGCGGCGAGCTTGCGGTGCAGGCGTTCGGGGCTTTGGTAGTCGGTGGGGAACAGCTCGGGCTGGATGCCCAGCAGGTTGCCACGGTCGGCGGGCGTGCCCTGATCGACCGCGAGTTTGATCCGCAGGTCCGACAGGTAATGACCGGGCGGACGGTCAGCCGCCCACATGGCGTAAAAGGTGAGTGCGGCGATGAGCGCCATGGAAAAAGTCAGGTACAGAAGTTTGCGCATGAAATCCAACAACAACCGGGTACAGGGTGTGCGGACAGGGTAGGGCGCCAGCCCCGGCTTGCCAAGGGGTGCTGCGCATTTGGATCAATAACTTGTCAGTTACGGTCATTGAGTGACAGCGAGGCGACTCCTAATCTGTCGAGCATGACTGACGGGGGACGCAGAGCTCCCGCATTTTCCGTGATCGCTCGCTGTGGAGTTAACGATGACCGCCACTCAATACCCGCACCTGTTGGCCCCGCTGGACCTGGGATTCACCACGTTGCGCAACCGCACCCTCATGGGCTCGATGCACACTGGCCTTGAAGAGAAACCGGGCGGTTTCGAACGCATGGCGGCGTATTTCGCCGAGCGTGCCCGTGGCGGCGTTGGCCTGATGGTCACCGGCGGTATCGGTCCGAATGACGAGGGCGGTGTGTATTCCGGCGCGGCCAAGCTGACCACCGAGGAAGAAGCGCTCCAACACCGCATCGTCACGCGCGCCGTGCACGAGGCGGGCGGCAAGATCTGCATGCAGATCCTCCACGCCGGCCGTTATGCCTACAGTCCGAAACAGGTCGCGCCGAGCGCCATTCAGGCGCCGATCAACCCGTTCAAGCCCAAAGAGCTGGACGAGGAAGGCATCGAGAAGCAGATCCGCGATTTCGTCACCTGCTCGGTACTGGCCCAGACCGCCGAGTACGACGGCGTGGAAATCATGGGCTCGGAAGGTTATTTCATTAACCAGTTCCTCGCCGCTCACACCAACCACCGCACCGACCGTTGGGGCGGCAGCTACGAAAACCGCATGCGCCTGCCGGTGGAGATCGTTCGCCGGGTGCGTGAAGCGGTGGGCCCGAACTTCATCATCATCTTCCGTCTGTCGATGCTCGATCTGGTGGAAGGTGGCAGCACCTGGGAAGAAATCGTCACCCTGGCCAAAGCCATCGAGCAGGCCGGCGCGACCCTCATCAACACCGGCATCGGCTGGCACGAAGCGCGGATCCCGACCATCGCCACCAAAGTGCCGCGTGCGGCGTTCAGCAAGGTCACGGCCAAGCTGCGCGGTTCGGTGAATATTCCGCTGATCACCACCAACCGCATCAACACCCCGGAAATCGCCGAGCAGATCCTCGCTGAAGGCGATGCCGACATGGTCTCGATGGCGCGGCCATTCCTCGCCGACCCGGACTTCGTCAACAAGGCTGCTGAAGGTCGCGCCGACGAAATCAATACCTGCATCGGCTGCAACCAGGCCTGCCTCGATCACACCTTTGGCGGCAAGCTCACCAGCTGCCTGGTCAACCCGCGTGCCTGCCACGAGACGGAACTTAATTACCTGCCGGTCAAGCAGATCAAGAAAATCGCCGTGGTCGGTGCCGGTCCTGCCGGTCTGTCCGCCGCCACCGTGGCCGCCGAGCGCGGGCATCAGGTGACCTTGTTCGATTCGGCCAGCGAGATCGGTGGCCAGTTCAATGTCGCCAAACGTGTGCCGGGCAAGGAAGAGTTCTACGAAACCCTGCGTTACTTCAAACGCAAGTTGCAGACCACCAACGTTGAGGTGTGCCTGAACACCCGCGTCGATGTGGCAAAACTGGTCGAGGGCGGTTACGACGAAGTCATCCTCGCGACCGGCATTGCGCCGCGTCTGCCGGCGATTCCGGGTGTCGAGAACGCCAAAGTGCTGAGCTATCTGGATGTGCTGCTCGAGCGCAAACCAGTGGGCAAGCGTGTGGCGGTGATCGGCGCCGGCGGTATCGGTTTCGACGTGTCGGAATTCCTCGTCCATGAAGGTGTGGCCACCAGTCAGGATCGCGCTGCGTTCTGGAAAGAGTGGGGGATCGACACGAATCTGGAAGCCCGTGGTGGCGTGGCCGGGATCAAAGCTGCACCGCACGCACCAGCGCGCGACGTGTTCCTGCTGCAACGCAAGAAATCCAAGGTCGGCGACGGCCTGGGCAAGACCACCGGCTGGATTCACCGCACCGGTTTGAAGAACAAGCAGGTGCAGATGCTCAACAGCGTCGAATACCTGAAGATCGACGACGAAGGCCTGCACATCCGCATCGGCGAAACCGGCGAACCGCAAGTGCTGCCGGTGGACAACATCGTCATTTGCGCCGGCCAGGATCCGCTGCGCGAGCTGCACGACGGTCTGGTCGAAGCCGGGCAGAACGTGCACCTGATCGGCGGCGCCGATGTGGCGGCCGAGCTGGATGCCAAACGTGCGATCAATCAGGGTTCGCGTCTGGCCGCCGAGCTCTGATCCACCCTAGAATGCCGGCTCTTTGCACAGAGCCGGCCTTCATGTTTCTGCCTCCCACCGACTGGCTACCTCAAGCCCCCCTCGAAGCGCTTGATCTGGACTGGCTCACCGCCGCCGGTATTGAAGTGGCGGCCCTGCGTCTGGACCGGATCGATCCGCTGATCAGCGGCAACAAATGGTTCAAACTCGTCGAACATCTCAAAGCCGCCGACCGCGCGGGTGCCGAAGGCATCATCAGCCTCGGCGGCGCGCACTCCAATCATCTGCATGCACTGGCGGCTGCGGGCAAGCGCCTGGGATTCACGACGGTCGGGCTGTTGCGCGGGCATCCGCAGGACACGCCGACGGTCAGGGATCTGCAGGAGTTCGGCATGCAGCTGAACTGGCTCGGATACGGCGGTTATCGGGCGCGGCACGAGCCGGGATTCTGGCAGCCTTGGCGAGAGCAATATCCGACGCTGCATCCGGTGCCCGAAGGGGGCGGTGGTCTGCCGGGTGCGCAGGGTTGTGCGGCGCTGAAGGATCAAGTCAGTGAACAACTCGGCAAGTTCGGCTGGGACGACTATCACGGTTGGTGGCTGGCCTGTGGCACGGGCACCACGCTTGCGGGATTGGTGTTGGCCGTGGCCGGACAACATGCGGTGTACGGCGCAATGGCCGTGCCCGACGATCACGGCGTCGCGGCCAATGTCGAGGCGATTGTCGGCGAAACCGGAGGGTATGAGTTGATCGACGCCAGCCGCGGCGGCTTCGCCAAGGTCGATCCGGCGCTGCTTGAATTCATTTTGCAAACCGAACAGGCCGGCGGCATTCCCCTCGAGCCGCTGTACACCGGCAAGGCCTTGCTGGCGCTCAAGCAACAGGTCGAGGCGGGCCGCTTTGCTCGGGGTTCACGCTTGATCTTCGTCCACACCGGCGGCTTGCAGGGGCGGCGCGGCTTTGACGGCTAACCCTGGCTGCGCTTGGGCATCATCCGCAGCAACGTGTTATCGCGCACCACGTAATGGTGATAGATCCCCGCCAGCGCATGCAGACCGATCAGCCAGTAGCCGATGGTGCTGATCAGCACATGCCAGTGCTCAACCTCTTTGGCGAACACCTTGTCTTCACTCACCAAAAGAGGCAGATCGAAACCGTAGAACATCACCTGATGACCTTCGGCGCTGGTGATCAGCCAGCCGAGGATCGGCATGCTGATCATGAACAGGTACAAGGCCCAGTGCATCAAGCGTGCGAGGATGGTTTGCCACGGTGGCGAGGCCGGGAAGATTTTCGGCGCCGGGCCCAGGCTGCGGGCGAACAGGCGAAACCAGACCAGCACGAATACCGTCAGCCCAAGCATGTAATGCACTTCGCGGATCAGCGTGCGGCCGCCGCTGCCCTTGGGAAACAGACCACGCAATTCCATGCTGGCGTACACCAGTACCAACAGCACCAGCATCAGCCAGTGCAACAGGATCGACACGGTGCTGTAACGGGATTCGGAATTTGTCCACGGCATACGGCGTTCCTCACGGTTCAGGGCTCAAGCGTGCCGTTCTGCGACGGCATGCCTTAACTGTAATCCCCTTTGGCGCGTTTGCCCGAGGCTAAAAAAGCTTTCACTGAGCTGAGTCAGCGATTTGACTGAAAACACCCATGAAAAAACGCCAGTGTCGGGCAGACACTGGCGTTTTTGTTTGTCGAGATGGGTGCAATCAGCTGCTTTGCGGCATCTCGCCGTTGGCCAGGCGCTTGTTGATGTCGGCGATCACTTCCGGCAGATCGCTGATGGTGTCGATCATGTAGTGCGGGCGCGAACCTTCGAACAGCGCGTGAATGCGCTTGCGTTCGCTGGCCAGCGCGTCGCTGCCCAATGCGCGGTAGCCTGCATAATCCAGGCCCAGCGCATTGCCGGAGCAGATCAGCGCCACGGTCCACATCCCGGCGCGACGGCCTTCGAGAATCCCCGGCACGGTGTCGTCGATCTTCACGCAGGCGGCGACATCGTCGATGCCCAGCGCAATCACGTTGGCCAGCGCCTGCGCCGGCCATGGACGGCCGTTCGGCACTTCGTCGGTGGCCACGACGTGGTCGGCGATGTAGCCGTTGGTGGCGGCCAGTGCCACGACCTTGTCCATCACTTGCTTCGGATAGCCGGAGCACGAGCCGATCTTGATCCCTTGCTGGCGCAGGTTGGCGATGGTCTCCAGTGCACCGGGAATCAGCGCCGAATGCTCGGCGATTTTCTCGATCTGCAGCGGCATGAAGCGGTTGTAGATCGCGGTGACGTCATCGTCGGTCGGGGTGCGGCCGAATGCCTTGCGATAGCGCTCGGCAACCTGCGGCTGATCGCACAGGGTGCGAATGTGATCCCACTTGCCCATGCCCATCGGGCCACGGGCCTCCTCGATGGACACCTGGACGTCGAACTCGGCGAAGGCTTCAACGAAGATCTGGGTCGGTGCGAAAGAACCGAAGTCGACCACGGTGCCGGCCCAGTCGAGGATGGCGGCTTGCAGCTGGGTTGGGTTGTTGTAGTTCATGTTGGTCAGAATCCTGTGTGGGCAAGGCAATTCAAATAAGGGAGCGGGCCGGGTGAATCAGATGTCGAGCACTTCCATCTCGCGCAGCACTTCACCCACCGCCGCGACGGCTTCGCGCATCTGCGCCGGGGTGACGTGGCCGATGCAGCCGACGCGGAAGGTTTCGACCTGGGTCAGCTTGCCGGGGTAGAGGATGTAACCCTTGGCCTTGACCCGTTCGTAGAAGTCCTTGAACTGGTAGCGCGGATCTTTCGGTGCGTGGAAGGTTGCGATGATCGGCGCCTGGATCGCGGCGGGCAGGAAGCTGCGCAAGCCGAGTTTGCCCATCTCTTCCATCAACGCCTGGCAGTTGGCGGCGTAACGCGCATGCCGTGCCGGCAGGCCGCCTTCTTCGTTGTATTGCAGCAGCGCTTCGTGCAGCGCCGCGACCACGTGGGTCGGCGGGGTGAAGCGCCACTGGCCGGTTTTTTTCATGTAGCTGTGCTGGTCGAACAGGTCCATCGCCAGCGAATGCGAATTGCCGGCGGCTGCGGCCAGAGATTCCTTGCGGGCGAACACGAAGCCCATGCCCGGTACGCCTTCCAGGCATTTGCCGGAGGCGGCAATCAGCGCGTCGAACGGGACTTTTTGCGCGTCCACCGGCAACGCGCCGAACGAGCTCATGGCATCAATGATCAAGCGTTTGCCGTGCTGCTCTACAACCTGAGCGATTTCCGGCAGCGGATTGAGGATGCCGGTGCTGGTTTCGCAGTGGATCAGCGCGACGTGGGTAATGTCGCTGTCGGCACACAGCAGGCGGTCGACGTCGGCGGCGGTGGTCGGTTCGTCTTCAGCGGTTTCGAAGGTGCTGAACGAGCGGCCCAGCACTTCGCAGATTTTCGCCAGACGCTTGCCGTAAGCGCCGTTGATCAGCACCAGGACCTTGCCGTCACGGGGGACGAGGGTGCCGATCGCGGCTTCGACGGCGAAGGTGCCGCTGCCCTGCAACGGTACGCAGTGATGGCTGTCGGCGCCGTTGAGAATCGCCAGCAGTTGTTCGCACAGGCTGGCGGTCAATTGGTTGAAGCGGTCATCCCATGAACCCCAGTCGACCATCATCGCCTGGCGGGTGCGGGCCGAGGTGGTCAACGGGCCGGGAGTGAGCAGGATGGGTGCGGCAGTACTCATTCGTATGTCCTCGCGATAGCGCTGTGGGATGAAGCTACGGGGCCTACGTTGCAATTCGCCGGATCATCAATCAAATTGTTTGTTGTTATGCCAGCCATCAGTGAGGGTTATTCATGAACCTGTTCCAGCTCCGCGCCTTCGACGCCGTGGCCCGGGAGGGCAGCTTCACCCGTGCCGCCGCACGCCTGTTCATCAGCCAGCCCGCGGTCACCGGGCACATCAAGGCGCTGGAGGAGCATTACCAGATCACCCTGTTGCGACGCACGGCGCGCCGGGTCGAGCTGACGGAAGAGGGCACCAAACTGGCAGCGATCACCCGGGCGATGTTCGGTATGGCCGAGGAGGCCCAGGCGTTGCTCGAGGCCAATCGGCAATTGCTCACCGGACGCCTTGAGGTGGCGGCGGACGGTCCGCACATGGTCATGCCGATGCTCGCCAGCCTGCGGGCGCGCTATCCGGGGATCACCGTGAATCTGCGGTTGGGCAATGCCCAGGAAACCTTGGCGGCGTTGTTGTCCGAGCATGCCGATGTGGCGGTCTTGACCGAGGTCGAGCCGCGCAAAGGGCTGCATCTGCAAGCGTTGAGTGAATCGCGGATCTGCGCGCTGGTGCCGGCCGCGCATCCGTGGGCGACACGTGCAGGCGAGGTCAGGCTCAAGGAGCTGGATCAGGTGATCATGGTCTTGCGCGAGCCGAGTTCGATTACCCGGCGCACGTTTGATCAGGCCTGTGCGCAAGCGTCGGTCAGCCCACGGGTGTTGCTGGAACTGGACAGTCGCGAGGCGGTGACCGAGGCGGTGGCGGCTGAACTGGGGGTTGGGGTGGTGTCTTCGGTGGAGGTCAGCCATGACCCCCGTGTCGTCGCGATTCCCATCGCGGGAGAAGGGCTGGTGAACCGGCACATGATCGGCTGCGTGGAGCGGCGGCGGGAGTTGCGGTTGATTCAGGCGTTCTTCGGATTGGCCCCCGCCTGAACAAGACTCTCGCGCACCATCTCTAGAAACGTCGCCACCACCCGCCGCGAGCTCTGCTCGCGCAGGCACACCAGCGTTTCGGTCAAGCGCCGGGTGCAATCGGTGATCGGTAGCGCGCAAACCCGTGAGTCCGCACCAAACTCCGCCGCCGACACCACACCCACGCCAATCCCCACCACCACTGCCTCCCGCGCCGCTTCCCGGCCTTCGACCTGGATCGCCGGGCGGATGCGGAAACCAGCCCGGGCCATTTCTTCTTCCAGGGTCTGGCGAGTCACCGAGCCGTGTTCGCGCAGCACCAGCGGCGTGTCGTCCAGATCTTCCAGACAGATCGATTCACGCTCGGCCCACGGATGATGGCGCGAGACGAACGCCACCATCGGGTCGTTGCGCAGCGGCACACACAGCAGGCGTTCATCGCTGACATCGCGACCGAGCAACGCCAGATCGGCCTGATAGTTGAACAGTCGAAACAGCGATTCATCGGTATTGCCGGTCTCGATTTTCACGCTGATCCCCGGGTAGCGTTCGCAGAACCGGGCGATCTGCGGCAGCACATGCACCGGCGCATCCACTGCCAGTATCAGACTGCCAGTCTGCAAGGCCTGGGATTCCTGCAGCAACTCCTGGGCTTCGGCCTCGACCACAAACAGACGCTGGGTGATCGCCAGCAAGCGTTCGCCCAAATCGGTCAGGCGCACCGAGCGCTTGTTGCGATGGAACAGCAACACACCGAAGCGTTCTTCCAGCTTGCGCACCTGGTCGGAAATCGCCGGCTGCGTCAGATAAAGCCGCTCGGCGGCCTTGGTGAAGCTTCCGTGCACGGCCACGGCGTGAAAGGCTTTGAGCTGGGCGTGGGAAACCGACATGTTCTGACTCCAGTAACAAGCTGAGCTTATGTGTGAAATACGATAAATCGATTGTATTTATTAAACAGTAATTGCTTTGATCGGCTTACGCCAACGCTGACTGCCCGGTCGGGCAGCGACGCTGGCCATGAGTCTGTGCGTGCAACACCAGGACTCATCTGACCGGTATCGCCGAAGGGACGGGGTGATATCGCAGTGCTCAACAATAAAAAACACAGGCGTTTACTCATCGATTCTGCCGGCACACTCACACCCTGAGGTCAGAACCACAATGAACAAGCACATCGGCACCATTGCGCGTTGGCGCATGCAGATCTTCGCTGTCACCTGGCTCGCTTACGCCGCGTTCTATTTCACCCGCAAAGCCTTTTCGGTGGCAAAACTGGGCATCGCCGAAGACCCGAGTTTCACCCTCGACAAAATGGCCATGGCCAACCTCGACGCGATTTACCTGGCGGCCTACGCCATCGGCCAGTTCACCTGGGGCATGCTCGCCGACCGCTTCGGCCCACGGGTCGTGGTGCTTGGCGGGTTGCTGATTTCCGCTGCGGCAGCGCTGGTGATGGGCAGTTTTGCGACCTTGCCGATCTTCGCCACCTGCATGTTGATTCAGGGCCTGGCGCAGTCCACCGGTTGGTCGGGGTTGTGCAAGAACCTCGGTAGTTTTTTCCCTTCGGAACAGCGCGGGCGAGTGCTCGGGTTGTGGAGTTCCTGCTACGCCTTCGGTGGATTGGTGGCCTCGCCGTTCGCCGGTTGGTGGGCGTACACGCTGGTCGGCACCTGGCACGCGGCGTTCATTTCCAGTGCGGCGGTGGTCGCGGCGGTGGCGGTGTTGTTCTTCATCTTTCAGCGCAACAAACCGGAAGATGTCGGCCTGCCGGCGGTGGAACCGGAACCGGTCATCAGTGCCGAGGAAGCCGAAGCCAACAGCAAACTCAGCGTGTGGGAACCGCTCAAGGAAATCCTGCGTAACCGCACGGTGCTGGTGTTGGGTCTGGCGTATTTCCTGTTGAAACCGGCGCGTTACGCGATTCTGCTGTGGGGCCCGGTGATCGTGTTCGAACAGATGCCTTCGGTCGGCAAGGTTGGTGCGGCGATCATTCCCACGGCGTTTGAACTGGCCGGTCTGCTGGGTCCGATCATGATCGGCCTGGCCTCGGACAAACTGTTCGGCGCCCGCCGCATGCCGGCCTGCGTGTTGAGTCTGCTGGCGCTGACCGTGACCCTTGCGCTGTTCATGGGCGCCTTGCACACCGGCAGCGTGATGCTGGTGGTCGCATTGTTGTTCGTGATGGGCCTGACCCTGTACGGCCCGGACTCAATGATCAGCGGCGCGGCCGCGATCGATTTCGGCAAGGCCAAGGCCGGCGCCACGGCGGCGGGATTCGTCAACGGCTGCGGCTCGGTCGGTGCGGTGCTCGGTGGTTTGCTGCCGGGTTACTTCGACTCGGTGACGGTGTTCATCGTGTTCGCCGGTTGTGCGCTGTTCTCGGCGCTGGTGCTGATTCCACACTGGAACAGCCGCCCGGTCGGCGTCATGGAACCGCGCGCCTACGTGCCCAATCGTGCCCTGACCGTCAAACCCCTGCGTAACTGAAACCCCTTGTCTCGCGGCCTGCTGCGGCACTCGCGGCAGGCTGTGTCGTGGCCGACTGACTGGAGAATTTTCATGAGACCGTTTTGGCTGGAGCAGGCTTTGCAGCTCGACACGTCCGAATCTTGCCCGCCGCTGCAAGGCGATGTGCGCACCGATGTGTGCATCGTCGGCGGCGGTTACACCGGGTTGTGGACGGCGATCATGCTCAAGCAGCAGAACCCTGAACTTGATGTGTTGCTGATCGAAGCCGACATTTGCGGTGCCGGCGCCAGTGGGCGCAACGGCGGTTGTGCGCTGTCGTGGTCGGCGAAGTATTTCACCCTGGAGCGGCTGTTCGGCGTCGAAGAGGCGGTGCGGCTGGTCAAGGAATCGGAGCGCAGCATCCACGCCATCGGCGAGTTCTGCGAGCAGTACGGCGTCGACGCCGATTACCGCCTCGACGGCACGCTTTACACCGCCACCAACCGCGCGCAATGCGGCTCCACCGACGCGGTGATTGCGGCGCTGGAGCGCAATGGCATCAACTCGTTTACCCAGCGGCCGGTCGCCGATGTACAGCGCATGGCCGGTTCGGAAAAGCACCTGGAGGGCTGGTTCTCGCCGGCCGCCGCCAGTGTGCAGCCGGGCAAATTGGTGCGTGGCTTGCGCCGGGTGGCGTTGCAGTTGGGCGTGCGAATTCACGAAAGCACGGCGATGACCGGGCTGGAGGAGGGCCGTCCGGCGCGCCTTCACACGGCGAACGGCCGGGTGACCGCCGACCGCGTGGTGCTGGCGATGAATGCGTGGATGGCCCGCGCTTTCCCGCAGTTCGAGCGCAGCGTGGCGATCGTTTCCAGCGACATGCTGATCACCGAACCGCGTCTGGATCTGTTGCAGGAAATCGGTTTGACCAGCGGCGTCACCGTGCTCGACTCGCGGATTTTCGTGCACTACTACCACAACACCCCGGACGGCCGGATCATGCTCGGCAAGGGCGGCAACACCTTCGCTTATGGCGGGCGGATGCTGCCGGTGTTCGACCAGCCATCGCCCTATACCGGATTGCTAAAACGTAGCCTCGACGATTTCTTCCCGGCATTCGCGGATGTGAAAGTCGATGCAACCTGGAACGGCCCCTCGGATCGCTCGGTCACCGGATTGCCGTTCTTCGGCCAGATGAGTGCCAGCGGCAACGTGTTCTACGGTTTCGGTTATTCCGGCAGCGGCGTCGGGCCGTGCCACATGGGCGGGCAGATTCTCGCCTCGCTGGTGCAAGGACTCGACAGCCCGTGGACGCGATCGCCGCTGGTCAACGGGCCACTGGGATACTTTCCGCCGGAGCCGATCCGCTACCTCGGCTCGCTGATGGTGCGCAACGCCATTCGCCGCAAGGAACGCGCCGAGGATCACGGTCGGCGGCCCCGGCACCTTGACGTGCGTCTGGCGAAATTCGCAGCGGCGGCGGGCAAGGCCGACAAGGCTTGAGCGTCAGCTTGGCGGGGCGGAACGGTTGAGCAGCCAGTCGAGCAGGAGGTCGTCGTCGGGTTCGTTTTCTGTCGGCGGTGCCTGGCGGAGCCGACAAGCGTCGAGGCAGAGGATCGGTCGGTCGGGATCGCTGTCGAGAAAACTCACCCAGACCTCGCTGCCGGCGCAGGGCAGATTTTCCCGAGGCAGGCCACCGCCGACAAAAGGCATGACCACCGGCAACCACAGCCCTTCGCTTGCGTCGGAGTGTGGCTGATCGGGCCATAACCGGACGACGATCCGGCCCTGAGCGTCCACTTGCGCCGGTTGCCCCGGCACGCCGAGCACTTGCGCCGGCTGATACCCCGGGATGCTCGGACGCTCTTGTTTCGGCGGCGGGCGAAACGGGGTCGACCAGGGCAGCGCCGTAAAGTCGTTGTGATAGCGACGAACCGTTGGCACCGGATCGAGTATCGAAGGTTGCTGGCCCTGATGACGCAAGTCGATGATCAGCCACTGCTCGTTGAACGCGCTCACCGGGTGCTCCATGACTTGCAACAGGCCCCCGCTGAGCAGTCGCGGGCAATCGCTGCGGCCGTGGATCGAGCGTGACCGGCAGCGTTGGCGTTCCAGCAGGCGGCGACTGCGCTGGGCGACGTGACGCTGCGCAGTCGGCAGAAATCCCGGTGGGGCGACGGCACTGCCCAGCGTGTGATTGGCGGCCTCGTGGCCCGTAATCGATTGCCCTCGCTCACGTACGCCGACTGGCATTTGAGGCAGCACCGCCTCATGGCGCTGGAACAGGCTGCTGAGGCCGGTTGCCGGCGCATCAATCTGCGTGTTGAAAGCCATCGCTGTCGGTTGTTGCGGCAGGCTCAGGCTGTCATCGGCGAACACCACCACATGACCGTCCGGCTGATGTTCGAAGTGATAGTGGATGCCTTCCTCTTCGCAAAGCCGTTGCAAAAAGGCCAGGTCGGTTTCTTCGTATTGAATACAGAACGGGCGCGGAGGGTAATGGCCGACAGTCATCTCGATCCGGTAACTGTGGGCTGGCAGGTGATGTTCGCTGAGCAGTTGTTCAAGGATGGCCGGCACGCTCAGTTGCGTGAAGACACGGCGTACGGGATGTTGCTCCAGCGCTTGCAGATGCGGCATCAGCACCAGTTGGTAAGCGATCCGGTGCGTTGCGCGGTGTTCGCAGCTGGCACTTTGAATGATGCCGTGAACTCCGTGGTCGTCGTCCAGATGCAGAAACGCCGCCTGATGCAGCAACTTACCGGGTGCCCAGGCGGGCGCCAGGCCCATGACTTCGATCTCGAACCGAAAGGGCTGATTCAGCGCTTCGTGGCCGCTGAAGTGCAGGACTGGCAGGCTTATCCCACCCTCGGCCAGGGTCAGCGAAAACGGACTTTCCTTGTCATTGAGCATTCGGGCGGGCTCTGTTCAGGCAATACGGGCGACAGAGGGTACGAAAACACGACGTCGAATGGACGTGGCAAACCAGTTTTTCAGAATCGCCCTACAAGGCGCGTAGAAGATGTCGATGCGCATCGGAATTTTTGGTCGATTGCCGACTTTAGGCCGTATAAACTTGGCGCCATGCGTCGGCCAATAGATGTCTCGGCGCCACAGATCAAGAGAGTGAGTAATGGGCGCACAGTGGAAGGTTAAACACAAAGAAGCGGCAGCCAACGCCAAGGGCAAGATCTTCGGCAAACTGGTGAAGGAAATCACCATTGCTGCGCGTAACGGTGCCGATACCGCGACCAACGCACACCTGCGTCTGGTGGTCGAACAGGCCAAGAAAGCCTCGATGCCCAAGGAAACCCTGGACCGCGCCATCAAGAAAGGCGCAGGCCTGCTGGGCGAAACCGTTCAGTACCATCGCGTGACTTACGAAGGTTTCGCACCGCATCAGGTGCCGCTGATCGTCGAGTGCGTGACCGACAACATCAACCGCACCGTGGCGGAAATCCGCGTGGCGTTCCGCAAGGGCCAACTGGGTGCTTCCGGTTCCGTTGCCTGGGACTTCAACCATGTCGGCATGATCGAAGCGTCGCCGGACACCCCGGACGCCGATCCGGAAATGGCCGCAATCGAAGCCGGCGCCCAGGATTTCGAGGCTGGCGAAGAGGGCGCGACCCTGTTCCTGACCGATCCGACCGACCTCGATGCCGTGCAGAAAGCCCTGCCGGAACAAGGCTTCACCGTGCTGTCGGCCAAACTGGGCTATCAGCCGAAGAACCCGGTCAGCGGTCTGAGCGACGAGCAGATGGCTGAAGTCGAGGCGTTCCTCGAAGGCCTGGACAACCATGACGACGTGCAGGATATGTTCGTCGGTCTGGCCGGCTGACAAACCGGAAAATCGCAGCCCTCGGGCTGCGATTTTTTTCAGGCGTGTTGCAACGCCTGGCTGATCTCGCCAAACCCCGGCCGCGCCAGCACATCCGGCTGACAGCAGCGCTGTTCCAGGGCCTCTAGCACCTGACGCTGTTCATCGCTCAACCCCGAGTCGATACGCGTCAGCAGTTCCCCCAGTAAAATCCCGAACGCACGCACTTCGAGGCGTTGCAGCGCGCGGGTTTCAGGCGTGTCCGCCATGGCATGGAACGACGCCGCGCCAAAGTCCCCCAGCAGACAGTCGCCCTGATCGTTCAACAGAATGTTGTGTCCGTAGAGATCGCCATGGGTGATGCCGTGACGGTGCAGATGCCCGGCGACAGAGGCTATGCCGCGAGCGATACGCAGGGCAACGTCGGCACTGAAACGACAATCGTCGGCATATACGTCCCGTGAACAGGACGCCAGGCTCGGCAGCCCGGCCAGGTTGCGATAGCTCGGATCGATCAACTGCATCACCAGACCTTGCTGGCCATCGGGATGCTGGTCGATGCGGCCTTCGACGCGGATCAGGTTCGGGTGCAGCCCGGCGGTGATGCACGCGTTCATTTCATGCAGCGGCGAGCCGTCGCTGGTCATTTCGCCCTTGTACAACTTGACTGCCACGGACGTGGCCGGCTGATTCGCGGGCTGCCACTGCGCCCGGTAAATGACCCCGGAAGCGCCTTCGCCCAGCGGTTGTTCCAATTGCAGCGCCGACCAGTCGATCAGTGGCGCTTTGTCGAGGGCGGCCGCATCGGCTTCGGTTTCCAGCGGATTGCCGGCGTAGGCCAGCCAGGTCAGGCTCGGCAGGGTCAGCAGCCATTGCGGCAACTCGGTCAACTGGTTGGCGGCGATGCGGATCAGCTCCAGTCGATGGCACTGGCTCAGTGACGGCGGCAGGGTGTTCAGACGATTGCCGGCAAGCATGAGTTTTTGCAGCAGCGGACGTTCGCCCAGTTCGGTGGGGAGGGTTTCGATGGCGTTGTCGGTCAGGATCAGCCAGCGCAGATTTGGCGGCAGCGCCGCGCCGGGCACCTGAGTGATGCGGTTGGCCTTGAAGCCGATCATCGTCAGCGCCTGGCACTGGCCCAGGCACGCCGGCAATTGCGTGAACTGATTGTCGGAGCAGAACAGCACGCGCAGGCGCGTCAGACGGTGCAAGTCGTCCGGCAGGCTGCTCAGGGCGTTACCGCTGAGGTTGAGCACTTCCAGCGTGTCGGCCAGGTTGAAAATCTCCGGCGGAAATTCAGTCAGTCCTTCGGCCAGGTCCAGCCGGGTGATGCGTGACAGTTCGCCGGCGCGCAGTTGTGCAAGGGTGTGCATGAAAAAGGATCGCTATCGAGAAGGCGCAGGGCGCCGGAAATGGACCGCATGATAACGGCAAATCAGCCTGGTTCGTGCACTTCGCGCAATTGCCCGAGCCGGCTGCGGGTGCGGGCCAGATCGATCGCCTGGCCACCGAGGCTTTCGCGCAACGGGAGCTGGCCGAGCAGGGTCAGATGTTTGTCCTGATCGTAGAGCACGTCGATCAGGTTGATGAACCGCTGCTGGGCGGCGATCGAACATTCGCCCAGTTCCGGCAGTTCATCGATGATCCAGTGGTCGAAGCGCCGACACAGTTCCAGATAATCCATCACCGCCGTGGGCTGTTCGCAGAGGTCGTTGAAGGTGAAGCCGACGCGCCGGTCTTCGCACAGTCGCGCCTGCAAATGCCGGCTGCCGACCGCCAAGGGCAACGGCGCGGCATCAAGGGGCGGCAGGTTCAAGGCGAGGCGCTGCGCCGGGCTGGCCGGCCAGACGTAATGGCCCTGGGTGAAGACCTGATGCGCGTGCCGACGCGCCTGGCTGCGGTAATCGTGGGGGCCGCCGACTTCCATGACCTGCATGCGCGCATTGATCAGGTCGATTACCGGTTTGAACCGCGCGTGATACAGCGGATTGGGCAGCAAGCCTTCGGGCGGGTAGTTGGAGGTCACCAGCAACAGGATCCCGCGCTTGAACAGTGCCTTGAACAGGCGGGTGATGAGCATCGCATCGCCGATGTCATGCACGTGAAATTCATCGAAACACAGCACCCGACAGTCCATCAACAGCGCATCGAGGGTAACGGCGAGCGCGTCATCGCGATCGCGGTGCTCGAACATGCCCTGATGCAACTGGGCGAAAAATCCATGGAAGTGCAGACGGCGCTTTTGCTCGATGGGCAATGCCTGGAAAAATCCGTCCAGCAACCAGCTCTTGCCGCGTCCGACCGCTCCGTGCAGATACAGGCTGGGCGGGGTTTGCGCAGGGGTGCCGAACAACAGACCGGCCTGATGGGCCATGCAGTCGATGACCCGCTGCTGGCTGTGGCTGAGGGTGTAGCCCTGGCCGTGGGCCTTTTGCCGGAAATAGTCACGCACCGATTGCGCGCTGGCAGCGCACTGGCCCGCGTTTGTAACGGAGCGTTTGCCGAAGAAATGGCGCAAGGCTGACCAGCGCTGGATCAGACGCGAACGGTCGGGCGGTCGGGCGGGCACTGCAATCACTCCGTCATCATCGGGCCGGCTCCCCGGAGCGCGGCGGGGTAGTTTAACCAGACGGGTAGTTTTGCTTCCACTGCGCTTTATCGTTTTTCCGTAGAGCAATCTGCGGTGTGTACAGGATTTTTCAACACTTTAAATCGGCGTGTTGCCAATCTTTCGAAACAAATCCCGGCGGGCGACTGGATCCAATCGACTGGCGCAATCGGCGTCCGTTGCTAACCTGAAACACTGTAACGACAGAGACGCTGTCGCCATCAAGGAACGGGCGGTGAATGCAGGGATGGTCTGGGCATTGCTGGGCGGGCTCGCGGTACCGGTCCACGCCGCCGACCTTCAGGTCGAGGTGCGGGTCGATGTGCAGCGCGGTTGCCAGCTGATCGGCCTGCAACGCGAGGCCGGTATCGAGCAACTGGGTGTGCTCGACTTCGGCACCACCGCGCGGCTTGGCGAGCGGGACGGGCCACTCGGCGCGGCGCTGCCCAATTCGCGCCTGCCGCGTCTGGAATGCAACCCGGACACCCCGTATCAGTTGCGCGTCGATGGCGGCCTGCACGGCGGCGTGGGCGAGGTGCGTTATATGGCGGGGGAGGCCGGCAGCAAGCCGATTCCCTATCGCCTGTATCAGGACGCCGCGCGGCGGGTGCCGCTGGTGGTGGATGTGCCGGTCAGTGGCCGGGTGCCGGACAGCGGCACGGTGGACTTGCCGTTATACGGGCGGATCGAGCGTATGGCGGAGGTGCCGCGCGTCAGCCGGTATTCGGATCTGGTGAAGGTGACGGTCACCTGGTGATCGCGGAGTTTTTCAGCCATTCGGTGGAACCGGGTGGCGCAGGGAAGGGCGTTCAATGACGAGCGCAATGGTCGAGTGATCCTGAAGGAGTCGGGGCTCAATGATGGGCAGACACGGGCGAGTAATCGCCACAGCCACGTTGCTGTTGTTCACCGAGATCGCGTCGGCGGCGGTCAGTGGGCATATCCTTGCGCGACTGACGCTGATCGCCGGCTGCGAGGTCACCAACGCCTCCAGCCCCGCCAGCCCGGTGGATGGGCTGGGCTCTCTCGATTTCGGCCAGCAGGGCCCGACCTGGAACGCACCGATCAAGGCCAGCCTCAGCGAAGCGGGCAGCGGCCAACTGAATGTCGCCTGCAACCCTTCGGTCACCGGGTTCACCGTGACCATCGACGGCGGCACCCACGGCGACGGCACCACACGCCGGTTGAGCAACGGGCGCCAGACGCTCCCCTATCAGCTGTTTCTCGATGCCTCCGGCAGCCAGAGCTACAGCATCGGTCAACAACACAATTTCGCTGTCACCAGCGGCGCACAGATACCCATCCCGGTATTTGGCTCGGTGGTGGCGAACACCCGAGCGGTACCGGCTGGTGTCTATACCGACACCCTGACGGTGACGCTCGACTGGTAACCCCGTAGAGGACGAACACCATGCGTACGATTGCATCAAGGATAGGTTTGTCGTTGCTCGGCCTGACGCTCGCTTCCAGCGTCAATGCCGCCACCACGGTCACCGGCCAGATCACTTCCAGCCTGATCCTGATCAGCAGTTGCCAGGTCAACGGTTCCGGCGGTTCGACCGGGCTGAACTTCGGTGCGTTGAACTTCGGCACCGCCAACAGCCTGTTCACCACGGCCACCGGGCAGGTGCTGGGCGGCGGGGGCGGGGCGCTGTCGATCCTGTGCTCGGCCGGCACCACCCCAACGGTCAAGGTTCGGGCCGGCGCCCATGACGGGCTCTCGCCGGGTGGTACTCGCGCACTGTACGACGGGGTCGCCAACTACGTGCCGTATGACCTGTACACCGACGCCGGACACTCGCAGTTGCTGGCCATCGACGGGGTGATCAACCTCGCCGCCAGCACCGGTGTGGCGCAGACCGTGAACATCTACGGTCAGGCGGTGGGCAAGGCCGGGCTGCCGGCGGGCACGTATACCGACACGATTTCCGTCGAACTGACGTTCTAGTGCCATGGCCCGGCATGGCGGTGCGGTGCTGTTTCTGTTGTGTGCGGGCAGCTTGCCGCTGCCGTTGGCGGCGGTGACCAGCCAGAGCTTTCAGGTCAGTGCCACAGTGACACCGGGCTGTCTGGTGGTGGGGGGCGTATCGAACTATGGCGGGCTGAATTTCGGTTCGCGTTCGGCGCTGGCCACCGGCACGGTGCAGGTCGCATTGACCGGTGGTGTCACGCTGCAATGCACGCCGGGGGTGGCGCTGAACATGACGGTCGATGGCGGCCAGTACAACAGCGGAGAGCGACGCATGCAGATCAGCGGAGGCAGCGCGAAGGTGGCGTATGCGCTGTTTCGCGATGCGGCATTCAGCCAGAGCCTGGGCATCGGTCAGAGTGTGGCGGTGGCCTACAGCGATGCGAACAATATCAGTCTGCCGATCTACGGACAGGTGCAATTGCCGGGCAATCAGCCCGGGGGGACATACAGCGATGTGTTGCAGGTGCAGCTGTCGTGGTGATGTGAAATGACAAGGAGCAGGTTTATGGGGTTTTTCACGTCACGCTATTGGTCCGTGTGTTGCGCCGTGCTGGCGCTGGTCATGTTCGGGACGCTCAAGGCCCAGGCCGCCAGTTCGGTGCTGATCTGGCCGATCGATCCGGTGCTGGAGGCCGATCAACAGGCCAGTGCGCTGTGGCTGGAAAATCGCGGCACGGAAACCGCCAACCTGCAGATCCGCGTGTTCGGCTGGAGCCAGAGCGGTTTCGAAGAGCAATACCGCAATCAACGCGAGGTGATCGGCAGTCCGCCGGTGGCGAAGATCGAGCCGGGTCAGAAGCAACTGGTGCGCCTGACCCGTACCAAAGACGTGCCGCCAGGTCAGGAGCTGGCGTACCGGATCATCATCGATGAAATCCCCTCGGCCCAGCCGCCCGTTGCCGAAGACGGCAAGACCGCTGCGGCGATCCGCTTCCAGATGCGCTACTCGGTGCCGCTGTTCGCCTATGGCGCGGGCCTGTGGAGCAAGGAAGACAGCGCCCGTCAGCGTGACCCCAAAGGTATCGGCCTGCCGCAACTGAGCTGGCGGACGGTGGCGATGGAGGGCCGTCCTTATGTGGAAGTGCGTAATCAGGGCGCGGTTCATGCGCGATTGACCGATGTGGCCATCAAGCAGGGCAGCCAAAGCAAACCCTTGGCCGAAGGCCTGCTCGGTTACGTGCTGCCCGGCGCAGTGATGCGCTGGCCGGCACCGGGGCCGGTGACGGGAGAGCTGGCGGGGCGCATCAATGGCGCGGCGCAGGTGCAGAGCATTCCGCCGGCGCGATAGCCGTAGCGAGTCATGTCGAAGCCTGGCTTCGGCGCCAGCGGTTTCAGGAGGAATCAGTCCATTGACGGACGTAACACGCTAATGAGTCCGGGATGGGCTCGCCGTATTCAGCGTCCGTTGTGGCTCATGACCGGCGCGTGGTGCCTGATGTTCATTCATCCATCCGGGGCCGGCGAACTGCCGCCGCCTCCCAGCGGCATGGAGGCCGTCAGCGATGCACAGTTGTTTCTGGAACTGGTGGTCAACCAGATGAATACCGGTCGGGTGGTGGCGGTGGAGCAGCGCGGCGGGCGCCTGTTCCTGCCGGCCAGCGTATTGCGCGACACCGGCATGAAGCTGCCGGAAGAGGCGGGTGCCGAAGTCGATCTCGACGGCCTGCCGGGCCTGCACAGCGATTACGACAGTGTCGGCCAGCGCCTGCTGCTCGACGTGCCGCCGGACTGGCTGCCGGAGCAGTTCATCGGCAACCGCGAGGTTTATCCACGCACCCCGGCGCTGAGCAGTTTCGGCGCGTTATTCAACTATGACCTGTATCTCAATGACACCGACGACGCCGGCACTTATCTGGCGGCGTGGAACGAGGTGCGGGTGTTCGACAGTTGGGGCACTTTGTCGAACACCGGGCAATATCGCCGCACGTTGTCGGGGGATGCGGTCAGCACGCTGGACAACGGTTATCTGCGTTACGACACCACCTGGCGTTACTCCGATGACGAACGGATGCTGACCTACGAGGCCGGGGACGTGGTCAGCGGCGCCTTGCCCTGGAGCAGTTCGGTGCGGCTGGGCGGTGTGCAGTTCTCCAGGGATTTTGCGGTACGCCCGGATCTGGTGACCTATCCGCTGCCGCAATTCGCCGGGGAAGCGGCGGTGCCATCTTCGGTGGATCTGTTCATCAACGGCTACAAATCCAGCAGTACCGACCTGCAACCGGGGCCGTACACCCTGACCAACATTCCGTTTATCAACGGTGCGGGCGAGGCGGTGGTGGTGACCACCGATGCGCTGGGCCGGCAGGTGTCAACCACGGTGCCGTTCTACGTCACCAGCAGCCTGTTGCAAAAAGGTCTGAGCGATTTTTCGGTGGCAGCCGGTACGTTGCGCCGGGATTATGGCCTGAAGGATTTTAGCTATGGGCCGGGCGTGACCTCGGGCAGTCTGCGTTACGGCGTCAGCGACACCTTTACTCTGGAGAGTCATGCCGAAGCGGCGGATACCCTGACCCTCGGCGGGCTGGGCGGTAACTTGCGGCTGGGCAATTTCGGGGTGCTCAACAGCGCGATCAGCCAGAGCCGTTTCGATGGCGACGGTGGTCAGCAACTGAGCCTCGGTTATCAATACAGCGGCCAGCGCTACAGCTTTTCCTATCAGCGTCTGCAACGCCGCGATCGCTATGCCGACCTGACCGTGGTCGACAGCCCTTACACCACACTCAGCAAGCGCAGCGAGCAGGCGACCCTGAGCCTCAACCTCGAGCGCTGGGGCAGTCTCGGCGTCGGTTATTTCGATATTCGCGCGGCAGACGAAACCCGCACGCGGTTGCTCAATCTGAGCTGGAGCAAACCGCTGTGGCGCAACAGCAGTTTCTACCTGTCGGCCAACCGCGAAATCGGTGACAGCAACTGGGCAGTGCAGGCGCAACTGGTGATTCCGTTCGACCTGCGCGGCAGCCTGGCCATCAGCAGCGAACGCAGCAAGACCGGACAGACCCAGCAACGGGTCAATTACAGCCGCGCCGTACCGTCCGAGGGCGGGGTGGGCTTCAATCTCGGCTATGCCAAGGGCGACGGCGCCGATTACCGTCAGGCGGACGTGACCTGGCGCCTGCAATCGGTGCAATTGCAGGCGGGCGTCTACGGCACGTCCGACGCCGAAACCCGTTGGGCCGATGCCAGCGGCTCGCTGGTGTGGATGGATGACCAGGTGTTCGCCGCCAACCGCATCGACGATGCGTTCGTGGTGGTCAGCACCGATGGTTATGCGGACATTCCGGTGCGTTACGAGAACCAGCAGGTCGGCCAGACCGACCGCAACGGCCACCTGCTGGTGCCGTGGAGCAGCGCCTATTACCGCGGCAAATACGAAATCGACCCGCTGAACCTGCCGGCCAACGTGCGCAGCCCCAACGTCGAACAGCGTATTGCCGTACGCCGGGGCAGTGGCTATCTGCTGGAATTTCCGCTGAGCCGGGTGATTGCCGCGAGCATCGTGCTGGTGGATGCGCAACAAAAGGAATTGCCGCTGGGCAGTGGCGTGCTGCACGAGCAGAGCGGCACGCGGACGGTGGTCGGCTGGGACGGGCTGGTCTATCTGGAAAATCTCCAGGCGCAGAATTCGCTGCGAGTGACACTTGCGGACGGCAAGACTTGCCAGGCGCAATTCAGTGTCGATCTGCAGCAGGACGAAGTGCCACTGATCGGCCCGCTGGTGTGCCAATGATCCGGGCGCGATTTGTTCTGTGGCTGTTGTTGCTGCTGCCGGGGCTGGCGCAGGCGCTGTGTTCGGTGGTGACCACCACACCGGCCGGGTTCGGGAACATCAGTTCGATCGCCGTGCGCACTACCTCGCAACCCAGTTCTACCTTGAACGGAGGCTTGAGTTGCACCGGTTCGCTGCTGTCGCTGCTGACCAACAATGACCATTTCTGGGCCACCGTCACCTCAACCCAGAGCGGTTTGCTCGGGCCCACCGGTGACGTCATCGGTTACACGATCTACGCCAACAACAGCACCAGTTACCCGCTGACGCGCGGCACCGCCTATGACTTCGCCCGCAATGGCATCATCGATGCCCTCGGTTTGCTCGGCGGTACGGTGCCGAAAACCGTTCCGCTGTACTTCGGTACCACCATCGGCAGCAACGTGGCGGCCGGCGTGTATACCGAGACACTGAGCATTTTCTGGAACTGGAATTATTGTTCGGGCATCGGTGTCGGCGGGCTTTGCCTGGGCCGCGACATCAACAGCGGCACCACGACGCTGACGGTCAACCTGACGGTGTCCAACGACTGCACCATCACCGCGCCGAACATCGCTTTCGGCAGTGCGCCGGTGGTCAGTGCATTCACCCCGGTGACCGGGCAGACGATCAACCTCGCCTGCACCAAGGGCAGTGCCTACACGGTGGGTCTGAACGACGGGCAAAATGCACTGAGTGTCGGCGGACGACGGCGGATGATTTCCGGCAGCAACTATCTGGCCTACGACATTTTCAAGAGTGCCGGCACCACCCGTTGGGGCAGTGTCGGCGCGGCTCGCCGCGCCAGCAGCGATGCCGAGGTCAACCCCGGCAACGGGCTGGGCACCGGCAGCCAGATCTTCAATTACAACGCGAAAATCTACACCGACCAGACCACACCGCCCGCCGGAACCTACCTGGACAATGTGGTGCTGGATGTGGGGTTCTGAACCGGCTAGAAACTCACGGATTGCTGGAGCATTTTCGCCGCCGGGGTATTGGCCGGGCTGACCATCGCGTAGTTGTAGCCCTTGCCGGACCAGTACTCGGCCTGCAGATCTCCGTCCTGGCGGCTGCCCCGGGGCAGGAAGGTATTCTTCGGTCCCGGTGGACGTACATAGAAACTGACCTTGTGCCCGCTCCGGTCTTCATACATCACCATCGCCGCCGGGCCTTCATCGGTGCTCAGCAGACGGCCGCTGACCGGTGCGAAACCGGCCGACGTCAGGTCCGGCAGGCGATTGGCCTGAGTGAAATAACGGTCGAGCCAGCGCTGGATATCGCCGTCACCATCGACCTTGTAGTCCGCCGGCAGAAGCCCTTGCTGGGCGATCAAACGGTACGCCTGCAAGGCATCCGTCATCGGTGCCGGGGGATGAAACACAGTCATGTCCCGGGCCTTCCAGCCTCCGACACCGCCGAGGCTGACGGCAATCAGCAGCACCGCCGCGCTGGCCCACTGGCGGCGTGACTGGCGTTTGAGGCGCTGACGGATCAGCGCCGGATCAAGGTCAGGATTGGCCGGTTGTTGCAAGGCACCGCTGAGGGCGGCGCGCAGGTGCTGGGCGTCCTGTTGCCAGGCGCGAACCTGCGCCGCTTCGTCCGGATGGCTGGCGAGCCAGGTGTCCAGCACATGCCGGTCGGCCTCGCTGAGCTGGTGATCGACGTAGGCGTGCAGGTCACGTTCGTTGGGGGGCAGACTGATCATTTGAGTATCCGCAAGGAAGGGCTGCTGATTTCCCCGTCGCTGAGCTGGCGCAGGGCCTGGCGAGCACGGGACAGGCGCGACATCACGGTGCCGGTGGGGACGTCGAGAATCTCGGCGACCTCCTTATAAGTCAGGCCTTCCACCGACACCATCAGCAGCAGGGCGCGCTGTTCGGTGGGCAGTCGGTCGAAGGCCTTCAAAGTCGATTGGGCAATGACGGTGCGTTCCACCGAGGGCTCGGCGTCATCACGGCCGGTGAAGAATTCGAGCATCCGCGCATAACGCCGCGAACGCCGATGCGCATCGAGAAACTGCCGGTACAGGATCGAAAACAACCAGGCGCGCAGATCGCCGTCGGCGCGTTTTTCGCCCCAACCCGACAGCGCGCGCTCCAGACTGGCCTGTACCAGATCGTCGGCGCTGCTGCTGTTGCGAGTCAACGACACGGCAAAACGCCGCAATCTGGGGATTATTTCTCGCAGTTGTTCGTCGAATTCGCTCATGAAGTTGTACTAGTCGCTACGCTGTGGACTAGGAAGACGCCCGGCATTGGAGGTTATTCCACGTTCTGAAAAATAAATACCGGGCCGTGGAATAAATCCCGATGACGTGCGTCTTGCTGATTCTTCCTACTTGTGGCCGATGGCCCTGGAGTGCTTCATGGTTGATCGCAGCTCATCGCCCGGCGGGCCACAACGCCCGCCACTGAGTGCCGCGAGCCTGGTGTTGCGTCTTGGCGGAATCGCCGTGGTCGTCGCAGCCCTGGCCGGGGCCTTTGCCTACGTTCATGGTTCATTTGACCCACAACGTCTGACGCCTAAAGCGTTGGTCGATGTGCTGGAAAAGAACAACGGCGTGCATCCCGGCTTTCGCCGCAATCACGCCAAAGGTGTTTGCGTGATCGGACATTTCGAGAGCAGCGGCGAGGCTCGCTCGTATTCTGTCGCGCAAGTGTTCAACGAGCCGCGCACTCCGGTGGTCGGGCGCTTTGCGTTGCCGGCCGGCAGTCCGTATGCGCCGGACAGCGCCGTACCGATCCGCAGTCTGGCGCTGCGTTTCACTCAGGCCAACGGCCAGCAGTGGCGCACCGGGATGAACAGCATGCCGGTGTTCCCGGTCGGCACGCCCGAGGCGTTCTATCAATTGCAGCAGGCGCAATCGCCGGATCCCGCCACCGGTAAACCGGATCCGACCAAGGTGCCGGCATTTTTTGCCTCACACCCGGAAGCCGTGCCGTTTCTGACCTGGATAAAAACCGCCAAACCTTCGGCCAGTTACGCGACGGAAACCTACAACAGTGTCAACGCGTTCTATCTGGTGGACGCCAGCGGCAAGAAGCAAGCGGTGCGCTGGAGCATGACGCCTCTGGCCCAGGACGCTGCCGGTGCGACCGCGCCTGAAGGTAGCGACTTCCTTGAAAAAGACCTGGTGCAGCGCCTGGCCGAAGGGCCGCTGCGTTTTCAGTTGAACATCACCTTGGCCAACGCTGACGATCCGGTGAACGATGCGAGCAAGACCTGGCCCGCCGGTCGCAAAACGTTGAACGCCGGCACCCTGGTGCTGGAAAAGACCCAGCCGCAGCTCAGCGGCGAATGCCGTGACATCAACTACGATCCGCTGGTGCTGCCGGCCGGCATTCAGGGTTCCGACGATCCGCTGCTCGCCGCGCGCTCGGCCGGTTACGCCGATTCCTACCTGCGTCGCACCAGCGAAGTCAGCCAACTGCCCACCGGCAAAAAGGAGGCTCGCCCATGAGCACGCAACCGACTCATTTCAATCCGCTGGCGCGGTTGCTGCACTGGTTGATGGCGTTGATGATCATCGCGATGTTGTTCATCGGCGCCGGTATGGTGACCTCGGTGTCGGCGCGGCATGAATGGTTGATCAACCTGCATAAACCGTTGGGCATCGCGATACTCGCTTTGGTGATCGTGCGCATTCTGGTGCGACTGGGCACCCGTCAGCCGCCGCTGCCGGCGGATCTGCCGGGCTGGCAGGTGATGGCGGCCAAGGCCTCTCATCTGTTGCTATACGCGCTGATGCTGGTATTGCCGCTGCTCGGCTGGGCGATGATCAGCGCGGCGGGGGATCCGGTGATGCTCGGCACGTCCCTGCAATTGCCGTCGATCGTGCCGGCGGATGCGCAGGTGTTCGCGTTGCTGCGCAAGGCTCATGGGTATCTGGCGTATCTGCTGTTCCTGACCGTGCTGCTGCACCTGGCGGCGGCGCTGTTCCATGGCTGGGTGCGCCGCGACGAGGTGCTCGACAGCATGCTGCGGGGACGCAATCGCGGTTGATCGTGTGTCAGTCCGACGTGGCGAGGGCGCAAGCCGCCTCGCCACGTTTCCGGGTGGCCAGCGTTCGCCACCAGTACAGCAGCGCGACCACGTTGATTGCGGCACCCAGCCAGCAGACGCCCGGCCATCCTGCCCAGGCGTACATGGCGGTCGAGGCGATTGAGCCCAAGGCGCTGCCCATTGAATAAAACAGCATGTAGCCGGCAGTCAGTCGGCTTTGTGCCTCTGGGCGGACGCTGTAGATCAGGCTCTGGCTGGTGACGTGCACGGCCTGCAAGCCCAGATCCAGGGTGATGACGCCAAGCAGCAACGCCCACAACGAAGACTGGGTCAGTGCGATCGGCAACCACGAACCGAGCATCAGCAGCAGCGACAGACCGCTTACCCATTGCCCCAATCCTCGATCCGCCAGGTGTCCGGCTCTGGCGGCGGCGAGTGCACCCGCCGCGCCGGCGAGTCCGAACAATCCGATTTCACTGTGGGAAAGCGACAGCGGCGGGGCGGCCAGCGGTAACACCATCGGCGTCCACAGCACCATGGCGCTGGCGAAGGTGAGCAGGGCGAGGATCGCACGTTGGCGCAGCACCGGTTCTTCACGAAACAGGCTGAACACTGAGGCAATCAATGCCACGTAATGCGTGGATGGTCGTGCTTCTTCATCCTTGGGTAACACCCGAAACAGCAACACAGCCATCACCAGCGTCAATCCCGCTGACAGCAGATAGATCGAGCGCCAGCCGGCCAGATCAGCCATACCGCCGGCCACCGTGCGCGCCAGCAGAATGCCGATGACGATGCCGCTGGTGATCACGCCCACAACCTTTCCGCGTTGCGCCGGGACGGCCAGGGTTGCGGCGTAGGCGACCAACACCTGGGTGACCACGGCCAGCAGGCCGGTCAGGGTGACGCCGATCAGTAGCCAGACGCTGTTCGAGGCCAAGGCGATCATCAGCAAGGCAGCGGCGGACAACAGCGTTTGCGTGACGATCAGCCGCCGGCGGTTGAGCAGGTCGCCAAGGGGCACGAGCAACAACAGCCCGAGGCCGTAGCCGACCTGAGTCAACGTCATGACGATGCCGATGCTGCCCGGCGACAGGCCGAAGGCGTCGGCCATTGCATCCAGCAGCGGCTGGGCGTAATACACGTTGCCCACCGCGAGGCCGCAGGCGATGGCGAAAAGCAGCACGACATCTTTATCGAATGTTGCAGTTTTCATGTCCCGGATCCTTTCAGGTTTCAATTTGAAACTTGATCGACGGTAAGGAATCCGGTTTTGATTTGCAACCTGATTGGGTAAAAGTCGGCGCAAAAAAAAGATCGCAGACAGGCTGCGATCTTTCGTGAAGCGAAAATCAGGGGACGATCAGCGCAGGGTGTCGACCATGTCCGCGATGGTGGTCAGCACGTCCTTGCCCAGTTGCTTCGAGCGCTTGCCCGACCAACCGGTGAGCGGGTTCGGCGCGTCATCGTGATCCTTGAATGGCATTTCCAGGGTCAGCGACAGGCAGTCGAACTTCTGGCCGACGCTGTTGCAGGCCAGGGTCATGTTGGCCTGACCCGGTTCGTCGCGGGTGTAGCCGTACTTGGTCTGGAAGTCTTTGGTGGTGTGCTTCAGGTGGCTGCGGAAGTGCTCTTCGAGCTTCTCCAGGCGCGGGGTGTAGCCCGGATTGCCTTCGCAACCGGCAGTGAACACGTGGGGGATTTCTTCGTCGCCGTGTACGTCGAGGAACAGATCGACGCCGTACTTTTCCATCTGCTGCTGTACGAAAAGCACTTCCGGGCTGACTTCCTGACTGGCGTTCTGCCAGGCGCGGTTCAGGTCCTGGCCCATGGCGTTGGTGCGCAGGTGACCGTGGAAGGCGCCGTCCGGGTTCATGTTCGGCACCAGGTACAGATCAGCGCTGGCCAGCAGTTTGTTCAATACCGGATCGTCATGATGCTCCAGGCGTTCGATCACGCCTTCCATGAACCATTCGGCCATGTGCTCGCCGGGATGTTGCTGGGCAATGATCCAGATCTTGCGGCGACCTTCGGCGCCGGTGCCTTTGCGCAGCAGCTGAATGTCGCGGCCTTCGACGCTTTTACCGGTGGCCAGCAGTTCGGTGCCGGCCTTGGTCAGCGCTTGCTCGATCAGCCAGTCATGACGGCCGCGGCTGTAAGGCTCGAAGTAGGCGAACCAGGCGTGGGTCTGCTCGGCTTCAAGGCAGAAGCGCAGGCTGTCGCCTTCGAATTGGGTCGGAATGCGGAACCAGTTGACGTGGTCGTAGGAAGCGACTGCCTGATAACCGGTCCAGGCCTTGTTGTACGAGGATTGGCTGGCGTTGACCAAGCGGAACCAGTGTTCCTGATGAACGTGCAGGCCGCTGGCCTTGAAGTGGAACCACTGGAAATGGCCGCTGCGAGTATCTGGCCGAATTGCCAGAACCGGGTTGAGCGGGTTGCTGATGTCGATGACTTGGATGTTGCCGCTGTCGAAGTTGGCGCTGATGTCGAACGAAGATTTGGCCACGGTCATAATCGGTTCCTGAATATGATTTTTATGGCGGCTACTTTACACGCAAGACAGGGGTGAAACCGAGGGAAATTGCGGGTTGTGGCGGGGGGCGTCTTCCATGACGCGGATGCAGCTTAGTGGCTGTGCGATTGATTCTCAAGTGCTAATTGGCATTACTTTGCCCCAATGTGGCCGGGGTTCGCTTGCCAAGCAATATCCTTTTGATATTATCCGCGCCATTGAATTTGCGGCACCCAAAGACTTCATTAGCCTGAAGCCACAAGCCAGATAACTGGCAAAAAAAAGACCCGGCAAAAAGCCGGGTCAAAAACCGTGATTAGCCTGATGAGGAGATAGTCCAGAAGACCGACCTAAGGTCTCTGGTCCATCGACTGATCTCGCGACCAGTTGCTTGCAATAATAATCATTATCATTTGCAAGTCAAATGTTTTTATCTGCGCGATAGGAAAGTTCTTTCCTGTCCGTCCGAACTCCCGTCTTCAGCGCACTGCGCCATCAAGCGAGTGATCAACCATCGCCCGCGCCATGTCCACCATGTGCACGACCGAAAACGCCAGATCCCGATTGACGCCCTGCAAGCTGTCCGCAGCCTTGAACGCCGTCGCTGCTGCACAACGGAGCAGGTCGGAGGCGTGGACCAGGGATTCTTCGCCACTCAGGTTGCTGTTCACGCCGAAAAAGCGCTCATCCACTTCCGGTTCTGACACAGCTGGTTTCAAGTAATAGTCCAACGCCCGTTGCGCAGCGGCGCACCCTTGCGGAGACGTAAAGGTGGTGTCCATTTGCAGGTCGGGCAAGTCTTTGCTGGGGATATTCATGGTGAAAGGTCACTCCTTGGTCGATTCAAATCCGTGACCCAAGAATAGTACCAATAGTATTTGTGACCAGAATTTAAATACTACAATATGTGTTTTGTCGGCCGAAGGCGTCCACGTATGGTGCCGCACATGGATAAATGGATTGAGTTGGTCAAGGCCAAAATGAGTGAACTCAACGTCACTCAAGTCGAGCTCGGCGAGCGTGTCGGCATGTCTCAGGGTGGCATCGGCCATTGGCTGAACAAGCGTCGCGAGCCCGGAATCACGCAGATGAACCGCGTGCTGAAAGCGCTGGGCATGGAGTATCTCGAAGTCGCAGTGGTGATTCGTGAACCGCAGATCGATGCGGATGACGAAATGCCTCTGGCACAGAAGTACAACCCTTACTTTCGCTACCCGGTCAGCGAGTGGAATGCGCCGATCGAGGCCCGTGAAAGCCAGCCAGCGTATTCGAGTGCCAAGGACAAGCGACGTTTCGAACTGACGGACTATCACGCCCGTGGCCCGGCGTTCTGGCTCACCGTGATGGGGAATGCGATGACCGCGCCCACTGGGCAGAGCATCGGCGAGGGGATGATGATCCTGGTGGATCCGGCGCTGGAAGCCGAGCCCGGAAAATTGGTGATCGCCCAGTGGCCGGACAGCGACGAGGCCATTTTCCGCAAACTGATCGAAGAGGGCGGCCAGCGTTACCTGGCGCCGCTCAATCCGACCTGGCCGAAAGCCTTGTTGACCGACGAGTGCCGAATTATCGGTGTCGTGGTTCAGGCAACCGCCAAATACTAGTCAGATCGATCCTCGCCAAGCGTAGGATCGATCCACCTTTCAAGCTTCTTCCAGTTCGACCAGTGCACTGCCTTCGCTGACCATTTCGCCTTCCTGGCAATACAGCACCTTGATCACGCCGGCATGGGGCGCGCGGATGCTGTGCTCCATCTTCATCGCTTCCAGCACCACCAATTGCGCCCCGGCTTCAACCGATTGCCCGGCCTCCACCAGCACCCGCACGATGCTGCCGTTCATCGGCGCCGTCAGACCGCCTTGATGGCTGTGACTGGCTTCGACAGCGCTGATCGGGTCGTACGTTTCAACGCGTCGCAGCTCGCCGTCCCATTGCAGAAACAGAACCTCTCCACGACGAATCGCACGCAGTTGTCGGCGCAGCCCATCGTGCTCGAGCACCAGTTGTTCGCCGATCAGTTTTGCTTTGCCGCCAGCGCCGAGCGTCAACGCCCGATCCTGCCCCTCGCAACTCAAATGCAGAGTGATTTCCCGTGGCAACCCAGCGCGCAGACCGCTCTGAAGCGCCCAAGGCGAAGCGGGATCATCCGCCCTAGCCATCTCCGGCAGGCTCTGCGCAAAAGCCTGCGCCGCCGCCTCCCAGAATTCATCGCTCAGCGCAGCAGGCGCTGGTAACAGTTGTTCCTGATAACGCGGAATGAACCCGGTATCCAGCTCGGCCGCCGCAAACGCCGGATGCCCGATGATCCGCCGCAAGAAGTTGATGTTGGTCTTCAGCCCGCCAATCGCAAACTCGTCGAGCATGCTCAGCAGCCGTAAACGCGCCTGCTCACGATCTTCGCCCCAGGCAATCAGCTTGCCGAGCATCGGGTCATAGAACGGTGAAATCTCGTCGCCTTCTTCAACGCCGCTGTCCACACGGCGCCCCGGCCCTGCGGCGGATTCGCGATACAGATCCAGACGCCCGGTCGCCGGCAGAAAATCATTCGACGGATCTTCCGCATACAACCGCACTTCAATTGCATGCCCGTTCAGCGGCACTTGATCCTGAGTGATCGGCAACGCTTCGCCACGGGCGACGCGAATCTGCCAGGCCACCAGATCGAGCCCGGTAATGGCTTCGGTGACCGGGTGTTCGACCTGTAGCCGCGTGTTCATCTCCATGAAGAAAAACTCGCCGCGCGCGTCCAGCAGAAATTCCACCGTGCCGGCGCCGACGTAGCCGATGGCCTGCGCCGAACGCACCGCCGCTTCGCCCATCGCCCGACGCAGTTCCGGACTGAGGCCCGGTGCCGGCGCCTCTTCGACGACCTTCTGGTGCCGACGCTGAATCGAGCAGTCGCGCTCATTCAGGTACAGGCAATTGCCATGCTGATCGGCGAACACCTGGATTTCCACGTGACGCGGCTTGAGCAGGTATTTCTCCACCAGCATCCGCGAGTCACCGAACGACGACTGCGCTTCACGCTGAGCCGAGGCCAGCGCTTCACCCAATTGGCTGACGTCCTCGACAACTTTCATACCTTTACCGCCACCGCCGGCTGTGGCTTTGAGCAGCACCGGATAACCGATGCGTTCGCAAGCATCGCGGAAGGTATCAAGATCCTGAGCCTCGCCGTGATAACCCGGCACCAGCGGCACGCCAGCAGTTTCCATCAATGCCTTGGCGGCGGATTTGCTGCCCATCGCATCGATGGCCGAGGCGGGCGGGCCGAGGAAAATCAGGCCGGCGGCTTCGATGGCGCGGGCAAAACCGGCGTTCTCCGACAGAAAGCCATACCCCGGATGAATCGCCTGAGCGCCGCTGGCCTTGGCCGCCGCGATCAGTTTGTCGATTTGCAGATAGCTGTCGGCCGCTTTGTTGCCGCCCAGATCGACGCGGATATCCGCTTCACGGCTGTGCCGCGCTTCGCGGTCGGTGGCGCTGTGCACGGCGACGGTGGTCAGGCCCAGCGCCTTGGCGGTACGCATGACCCGGCAAGCGATTTCGCCACGGTTGGCCACCAGCAGGGTGGTGAGAACAGGTGCGCTCATCAACGCGGCTCCTTGGTGGTGATTGCGGCTTGCCAGCTCGGCGGACGCTTCTGCAGAAAGGCCCGCAGACCTTCCTGGCCTTCCGGGCTGACGCGGATGCGGGCGATGGCATTTTCGGTGTAGCGACGCAGTGCCGGGGTCAGCGCGCCGTTGCCGACTTCACGCAGCAGATCCTTGCTGGCGCGCATGGCGGCGGGGCTGTTGAGCAGCAGGTTGTCGATCCATTGCTCGACTTTCTGTTCAAGCTCGGTCGCTGGATAGCTCTCGGACAACAAACCGATTTCCCGCGCCCGCTGTCCGCCGAATCGCTCGGCCGTCAGCGCATAACGCCGCGCCGCCCGTTCGCCGATGGCTTGCACCACGAACGGACTGATCACCGCCGGCGCCAGGCCAATGCGCACTTCCGACAGGCAGAACTGCGCGTCATCGGCGCCAATCGCCATGTCGCAGCAACTGATCAGGCCCAGCGCGCCACCGAACGCCGCGCCTTGAACCACGGCCACGGTCGGGATTTTCAGTTTGGCGAGGTTGTACATCAGCTCCGCCAGTTCCCGGGCGTCGTCGAGGTTGGTGTGGTAATCGAGTTCGGCCGATTGCTGCATCCAGGCCAGATCGGCGCCGGCGCTGAAGTGTTTGCCGCGTCCGCGCACCAGTAGGAAACGCAGGCTGGCGTCGCTGGCGACCTTGTCCAAAGCCAGGATCAGTTCGCGGATCATCTCGGCGTTGAACGCGTTGTTTTTTTCTTCGCGGCTCAGCCACAGGGTCGCGAAACCCCGTGGGTCGCTGTGCAATTCGAGGGTGTTGAAGTCGCTCATGAGGTTCTCCCGATCACATCCGGAACACGCCGAAGCGGCTCGGTTCGATAGGCGCGTTCAACGACGCGGACAAGGCCAGGGCTAGTACATCGCGGGTTTGCGCCGGGTCGATGACGCCGTCGTCCCACAGCCGTGCGCTGGAGTAGTAGGGGTGACCCTGCTCTTCGTACTGGTCGAGAATCGGTTGCTTGATCTCGGCTTCCTGCTCGGCGCTGAACGCCTGACCGCTGCGTTCGGCCTGCTCGCGCTTGACCTGAACCAGCACGCCGGCCGCCTGTTCGGCACCCATCACGCCGATCCGCGCGTTCGGCCACATCCACAGGAAACGCGGATCGTAGGCCCGCCCGCACATGCCGTAGTTACCGGCACCGAAGCTGCCGCCGATGATCACGGTGAATTTCGGCACCTTGGCGCACGCGACGGCGGTCACCAGTTTGGCGCCGTGTTTGGCGATGCCGCCGGCCTCGTATTTCTGGCCGACCATGAAGCCTGTGATGTTCTGCAGGAACAGCAGCGGAATGCCGCGCTGGCAGGCCAGTTCGATGAAGTGCGCGCCTTTTTGCGCGGCTTCGGCGAACAGGATGCCGTTGTTGGCAAGGATCGCGATCGGGTAGCCGTGCAGGTGGGCGAAACCGCAGACCAGCGTGGTGCCGAACAAAGCTTTGAATTCATCGAACACCGAACCGTCGACCAGTCGCGCAATCACTTCACGCACATCGAAAGGCTGTTTGGCGTCCGCCGACACCACGCCGTACAACTCTTCGCTGGCGTACAGCGGCGCAATCGGCGCGCGCTGCTGCACTTCGCCGAGCTTGCGCCAGTTGAGGTTGGCGACGCTGCGGCGGGCGAGGGCGAGGGCGTGCTCATCGCTTTCTGCGTAATGGTCGGCGACCCCGGAAGTCTTGCAGTGCACATCGGCCCCGCCGAGGTCTTCGGCGCTGACCACTTCACCGGTCGCGGCTTTCACCAGCGGCGGGCCGGCGAGGAAAATCGTCGCCTGATTGCGCACCATGATCGCTTCGTCGGCCATCGCCGGCACGTAAGCGCCGCCGGCGGTGCAGGAACCCATGACCACCGCAATCTGCGGAATGCCCATGGCGCTCATGTTGGCCTGATTGAAGAAGATCCGCCCGAAGTGCTCGCGATCCGGAAACACTTCGTCCTGACGCGGCAGGTTGGCGCCGCCCGAGTCCACCAGATAAATGCATGGCAGACGGTTTTGCTGAGCGATGGTCTGGGCACGCAGGTGTTTCTTCACGGTCAGCGGGTAGTACGAGCCGCCTTTCACGGTCGCGTCGTTGGCGACGATCATGCACTCGACGCCTTCCACGCGGCCAATCCCGGCAATCACGCCAGCGGCCGGCACTTCTTCGCCATACACGGCGTGAGCGGCCAACTGGCTGATTTCCAGAAACGGCGAGCCCGGATCGAGCAAGCGGTTGATCCGCTCACGGGGCAGCAGTTTGCCGCGTGAGGTGTGACGTTCCTGAGCTTTCGCGCCGCCACCCTGGGCCACTTGGGCGAGCAGGGTGTGCAGGACGTCGACCTGTTTGAGCATCGCCGCGCTGTTGGCGGCGAACTCCGCTGAACGAGGGTTGAGCTGGGTATGCAGGATAGCCATGGACAGCTCCGTTTAGCGGGTTTCGTTGAACAGTTCGCGGCCGATCAGCATGCGACGGATCTCACTGGTGCCAGCGCCGATTTCGTACAGCTTGGCGTCACGCAGCAGACGGCCGGCCGGGAATTCGTTGATGTAGCCGTTGCCGCCGAGAATCTGGATCGCGTCCAGAGCCATTTGCGTGGCGCGTTCGGCGGTATAGAGGATCACGCCGGCGGCATCCTTGCGGGTGGTTTCGTTGCGCTCGCAGGCCTGGGCCACAGCGTAGAGGTAGGCGCGGCTGGCATTGAGCTGGGTGTACATGTCGGCGACCTTGCCCTGGATCAGCTGGAATTCACCGATGCTCTGGCCGAACTGCTTGCGGTCGTGGATGTACGGCACGATCAGGTCCATGCACGCCTGCATGATCCCGGTCGGGCCACCGGACAGGACAACGCGCTCGTAGTCGAGGCCGCTCATCAGCACTTTCACGCCGCCGTTGAGCACGCCGAGGATGTTTTCTTCCGGCACTTCGACGTCATCGAAGAACAGCTCGCAAGTGTTGGAGCCGCGCATGCCGAGCTTGTCGAACTTGTTGCTGCGGCTGAAGCCTTTCCAGTCACGTTCGACGATGAACGCGGTGATGCCGTGCGGGCCTTTTTCCAGGTCGGTCTTGGCGTAGATCACGTAGGTGTTGGCGTCGGGGCCGTTAGTGATCCAGGTCTTGCTGCCGTTGAGCACGAAACGGTCGCCGCGTTTATCGGCCCGCAGTTTCATCGAAACCACGTCGGAACCGGCGTTCGGCTCGCTCATGGCGAGGGCACCGACGTGTTCGCCGCTGATCAGTTTTGGCAGGTATTTGGCTTTCTGTTCGTGGTTGCCGTTGCGGTTGATCTGGTTCACGCAGAGGTTGGAGTGGGCGCCGTAGGACAACGCCACGGAAGCCGAGCCACGGCTGATTTCTTCCATCGCCACCACGTGCGCCAGGTAACCCAGACCAGCGCCGCCGTACTCTTCCGGTACGGTGATGCCGAGCAGGCCCATATCGCCAAACTTGCGCCACAGATCGGCCGGGAACAGGTTGTCGCTGTCGATCTGCGCGGCACGCGGGGCGATCTCCTTGGCGACAAAAGACTGAACCTGATCGCGCAGCATGTCGATGGTTTCGCCGAGGGCAAAGTTCAGGGATGGGTAGCTCATGGGTCACCTTTTGGCTTTTTTGTAGGGTGGGGAGAAGGGCGTTTCAGTTCTCACCTTTACGTTAACGTAAGCCTGTGACGAATGGCTGTCAATCACCCTTTACGTTAACGTCAACTTGAGCGAGAGTAGGGCCAGTTCTGAATGGTCGGAGCTGCCGTGGCTCCGGTCCAACACCCACTAATAAAGACAATAGGGGTCGTTATGGATCAACCCAGTGCAAACCCGCAGCGCAGCTACACCCGTGGTTCCCAGGACAAAGCCTTGCTGGCGATGACCATCGGGCAGAAGTTCGACGAGACCGTCGCGCAGTACCCGGACGGCGAGGCGCTGGTGGTGCGTCATCAGCAGCTGCGTTACACCTGGCGGCAACTGGCCGACGCGGTGGACGTGCATGCCAGAGCGCTGCTGGCGTTGGGTTTGCAGGCCGGTGATCGGCTCGGCATCTGGGCGCCGAATTGCGCGCAGTGGTGCATCACTCAGTTTGCCACCGCGAAGCTCGGCGTGATTCTGGTCAACATCAACCCGGCCTACCGCAGCTCCGAACTCGAATACGTGCTCAAACAATCCGGTTGCCAATGGTTGGTCTGCGCCGGCGCCTTCAAATCTTCGAACTATCACGGCATGCTGCAAGGCTTGCTGCCGGAACTGGCCGAGCAATCCATCGGCGAACTGCGCAGCGAGCGCCTGCCGGAGCTGCGCGGGTTGATCAGCCTTGATCCCCAGCCGCCTTCGGGTTTTCTCCCGTGGTCGCAACTGGCAGATCTGGCCGCCAGTGTCTCTCCAGAACAATTGCGTGAACGCAGCGACAGCCTGCACTTCGATCAGCCCGTCAACATTCAGTACACCTCCGGCACCACCGGCTTCCCCAAGGGCGCGACCCTCAGTCACTACAACATCCTCAACAACGGTTACATGGTCGGCGAAAGCCTCGGCCTGACCGCCGCTGATCGGCTGGTGATCCCGGTGCCGTTGTATCACTGCTTCGGTATGGTCATGGGCAACCTCGGCTGTATCACCCACGGCAGCACGATGATTTATCCCAACGATGCCTTCGATCCGCTGCTGACCCTGAGCACGGTCGCCGAAGAAAAGGCCACCGCGCTGTACGGCGTGCCGACCATGTTCATCGCCATGCTCGATCAGCCGCAGCGCGCCGAGTTCGACCTGTCGACCCTGCGCACCGGGATCATGGCCGGCGCCACCTGCCCGATCGAAGTGATGCGACGGGTCATCAACGAAATGCACATGAGCGAAGTGCAGATCGCCTACGGCATGACCGAAACCAGCCCGGTGTCGCTGCAGACCGGCCCATCCGACGAACTGGAACTGCGCGTCACCACCGTCGGCCGCACCCAGCCGCAACTCGAAAGCAAAATCATCGACGAGGCCGGCAATCCGGTACCACGCGGCACCATCGGCGAGCTGTGCACCCGTGGTTACAGCGTGATGCTTGGCTACTGGAACAACCCGAATGCCACCGCCGAAGCCATCGACGCGGCGGGCTGGATGCACACCGGCGACCTAGCGAGCATGAACGACGAGGGTTACGTGTGCATCGCCGGGCGTAACAAGGACATGATCATCCGTGGCGGCGAAAACATTTACCCGCGTGAACTGGAGGAGTTCTTCTTCACCCACCCAGCGGTGGCGGACGTGCAGGTGATCGGCATTCCCTGCTCACGTTACGGCGAAGAAATCGTCGCCTGGATCAAATTCCATCCCGGCCACAGCGCCACCGAGCAAGAACTGCAAGCGTGGTGCAAGGAGCGTATCGCCCACTTCAAGACGCCGAGGTACTTCAAGTTTGTGGAGGAGTTTCCGATGACGGTGACCGGCAAGATCCAGAAGTTCCGGATGCGCGAGATCAGTATTGAGGAGTTGCGCAGTAACGAGGGTTGAGGAGCGAATCTGTGGGGGCTTTGCTCCCACAGTTTTCTGCAGGATTTCAGAACGCCAGACAGCACAAAGGGGAGCCGAAGCTCCCCTTTAATTTTGTCGTCGCGTGCTCTTTTTATTATTGAGGGGCGGTCTGTTGTTGTTTTTGGCAACCGTGGCCCTTTACCGCTGTTTTTTGGCGACCCCCATCCGGGGTCAAGAGCAAACGTATTTTTTTGAGCGCTGATCTGCTTTCTCGTCTAGCGATCCAACCGATTCGGGAGCTACCTGAAGGTAGTTTTATTGTTCTCTGCCCGGTTGCGGGTCATTCCGAGGAACACCCTGAAAAGCACACCTTCTCCAAAAAAATCTGTTAGCTGCGTCTCTGCCGTGTTGTTTTTGTTATGTCAGAGTCGGTACGTCTTATTTTTATTGGTTTGCTGCTTTTTATTCTTGTTATGCCATAGAGATAGCAGAAGCCGTGCCAACTTTTAAAAACCCTTTTAAATCAATGGCTTGAGATTTTTGAAGGATTTTTCCTTCAGGCAAAACCAGACAATTTGTTTCCGTGTTACTCGCTTGTGCCCACGTTTCGCGCTCGGCGGTAACACCATCCCTCACTGTGCGCTGCGAGCCTTGGCCACGCGCGAACCGGTCGGGCGGCCCAGCACGGAGCTGATCTGCTGGCCGGCGGCAATCAAGGCGTCGAGGTCGATACCGGTCTCGATGCCCAGGCCGTTGAGCAGGTACACCACGTCTTCGGTGGCGACGTTACCGCTGGCGCCCTTGGCGTACGGGCAGCCGCCGAGGCCGGCGATCGAGCTGTCGAACACCGCGATGCCTTCCAGCAGGCTTGCATAGATGTTGGCCATGGCCTGGCCGTAGGTGTCGTGGAAGTGGCCGGCGAGTTTCTCGCGTGGCACCTGTTTCGAGACCACTTCGAACAGCCGGCGGGTCGCGCCCGCGGTGCCGGTACCGATGGTGTCACCCAGCGACACTTCATAGCAGCCCATCGCGTACAGCTCGCGGGCCACCATCGCCACTTGCTCCGGGGCGACTTCACCTTCATAAGGACAGCCCAACACGCAGGACACGTAACCGCGCACGGTAACGCCGTGCTGTTTCGCCGATTCCATGATCGGCGCGAACCGCGCCAGGCTTTCGCTGATCGAGCAATTGATGTTGCGCTGCGAAAACGCTTCGGACGCAGCGGCAAACACCGCGACTTCCTTCACTCCCGCCGCAAGTGCATCTTCAAAACCGCGCAGGTTCGGCGCCAATGCACCATAGGTTACGCCGGGCTTGCGCTGGATCTGCGCGAACACCTCGGCGGAACCGGCCATCTGCGGCACCCACTTGGGCGAGACGAAACTGCCGACTTCTATATAGCCGAGACCGGCGGCGCTCAGCGCGTCGACCAGTTGCACCTTGTCGGCGACGCTGATGGGCTGGGCTTCGTTCTGCAGGCCGTCACGCGGGCCGACTTCGATCAGGCGTACTTGGGAGGGGAGGGACATGGTGTTGACCTGCTCTTTGAATTCCTGCGGAACCCCGTGTGGGATTTATTTAGGTTACTGAACTGATTGCTGACTCTTGAGCGTCTGCTCCAGCGCCTGCACGCAGCGTTCTTCGGCGGTGTCGAGTTCCAGCTTCATCTGTTCGATGTCCAGCAGTTGCTGTTCAAGCTGTGCCCGGCGCTCGCTGATTTTCGCCAGCATGCTGTTGAGTTGTTTGGTGTTACCGCTGGAGGGGTCGTAGAGCTCGATCAGTTCACGGCACTCGGCCAGGGAAAAACCGATGCGCTTGCCCCGCAGGATCAGCTTCAGGCTGACCTTGTCGCGTGGCGAATAGATGCGTTCCTGGCCTCGGCGCTCGGGGCTGAGCAGGCCTTGTTCTTCATAGAAGCGGATCGCCCGGGTGGTGATGTCCAGCTCGCGGGCGAGGTCGGAAATGCTGTAGGTCTGGCTGCTCATGAAAGCGCTCGAAGAAGGGTCTTGGCGCTAAGCTAATGGCAGGTTGACGTTTACGTCAAGTGGCGGGCGCCTGCAGCTTGTCGAGCTTCTTCTCGTGGGCTGTCACTTGCTGGCACAACTCGATCATCTGCTCGCGCATCCAGCGGTTGGCCGGGTCCTGATCGGTGCTTTCGTGCCAGTACAAATGGGTTTCCACCGGCGGCACATCGTTGACCGGCAGATTGAACGCATGCAGGTCATGCCGACGGGCGAAGCGCTCCGGCACGGTCATTACCATATCAGTCTGCTGCAACACCTGAGACGCCATCAAATAGTGCTGCGAGCGCAGGGCGATCTTGCGCTGGATGCCCATTTTGCCCAGCGCCAGATCGACATGGCCCAGACCACTGCGCCGGCTGGAAATATGAATGTGGGTCAGCGACAGGTAATCGTCGAGGGTGAATTTTTCCTTGGTCGCCAGCGGATGACCCTTGCGCATCGCGCAGACGTAACGGTCTTCCATCAGCTTGACGTGGCGCACCTGCGGGTCGGTGTTGAGCGGCGCATCCACGGCAAAGTCGAGACGCCCGGCAGCCAGCTCCTTGGTGGTTTCCCGGCGTTTGGACAGAAAGCTTTCGATGATCACAGTCGGCGCCAGACGACGCAGACGCTGGAACAGCGGCGGCAGAATCACCGCTTCGGTCAGGTCAGTCATGCTGATACGGTAGGTCTTGACCGCTTGCGAGGGGTTGAAAATGCGGCTTTCCTGAACCGATACCCGCAACAGCGACAGCGCGTTGCGCACCGGACCGATGATGTTCTGCGCCATGGGCGTCGGCACCATGCCCTGGGCGGTGCGGACGAAGAGCGGGTCGTTGAAGGTCTCGCGCAACCGCGCCAATGCGTTGGACACCGCAGGCTGGGTAATGCCGACAATCTGCCCGGCGCGTGTCAGGTTGGCTTCGGTGTAGATCGCGTCGAAGACGATGAAAAGGTTGAGGTCGACCTTGCTCAGATTCATTACGCGGCTCTCTTGTTATAGGTGCTTGTTATAGATGGATGGCGCGGGTCAGGGCGGCCAGGAAAATCAACCGATCATATATCGGTGATGAATGTTTATACACGCCGAGAATAGGCTAGGTAAATTATCAACGCTGTTCTAGCATCGATTGCATGACTTAAACAACCTGCCGAAAAAAGGTAATTGCTCATGGATTTCGCTTATTCGCCCAAGGTGCAAGAACTGCGTGAGCGCGTGACCGCGTTCATGGACACTTACGTTTACCCGGCCGAAGCCGTGTTCGAGCGCCAGGTCGCCGAAGGCGATCGTTGGCAGCCCACGGCGATCATGGAAGAACTCAAAGCCAAGGCGAAAGCCGAAGGTCTGTGGAATTTGTTTCTGCCTGAGTCGGAGCTTGGTGCTGGCCTGACCAACCTCGAATACGCGCCATTGGCGGAAATCATGGGCCGTTCGCTGCTCGGGCCCGAGCCGTTCAACTGCTCGGCGCCCGACACCGGCAACATGGAAGTGCTGGTGCGTTACGCCAACGAAGAACAGAAACAGCGCTGGCTCGAACCGCTGCTGCGCGGCGAGATCCGCTCGGCGTTCGCCATGACCGAACCGGACGTTGCGTCCTCCGACGCCACCAACATGGCCGCCCGCGCCGTGCGCGATGGCGACGAGTGGGTCATCAACGGCAAGAAATGGTGGACCTCCGGCGCCTGCGATCCGCGCTGCAAGATCCTGATCTTCATGGGCCTGAGCAACCCCGACGCCCCGCGTCATGCCCAGCACTCGATGATCCTGGTGCCGGTCGACACCCCCGGCGTGAAGATCCTACGTCCGCTGCCGGTGTTCGGTTACGACGACGCACCCCACGGTCACGCCGAAGTGCTGTTCGACAACGTGCGGGTGCCGTACGAAAACGTCCTGCTCGGTGAAGGACGTGGCTTCGAAATCGCTCAAGGTCGCCTTGGCCCAGGCCGGATTCATCACTGCATGCGTTCGATCGGCATGGCCGAGCGCGCACTGGAACTGATGTGCAAACGTTCGGTAAGCCGTACTGCATTCGGCAAACCGCTGGCGCGTCTGGGCGGTAACGTCGACAAGATCGCCGACTCGCGGATGGAAATCGACATGGCGCGCCTGCTGACCCTGAAGGCGGCGTACATGATGGACACCGTGGGTAACAAGGTCGCCAAGAGCGAAATCGCGCAGATCAAGGTCGTCGCACCGAACGTCGCGTTGCGAGTGATCGACCGGGCGATCCAGATCCATGGCGGGGCAGGGGTGTCGAACGATTTCCCGCTGGCCTACATGTACGCCATGCAACGCACCCTGCGCCTGGCCGACGGCCCGGACGAAGTGCACCGCGCTGCGATCGGCAAGTTCGAGATCGGCAAGTATGTGCCGAAGGAAATGCTGCGTAGCGAGCGCTGATTCAGCACTTCACCCCTGATCGCTCCCACGCAAAGCGCTGATCGCGGTGATCGTTCCCACGCTCTGCGTGGGAATGCATACCGTGACGCTCCGCGTCACAGTGGACGCGGAGCGTCCATGGCTGCGTTACCACGCAGAGCGTGGGAACGATCAGTGATTCGACGCTCAGTAAACCCAAACCTCAACCCGCCGATTCTTGATCCGGCCTTCATCCCCGCTGTTGGTCGCCACCGGCATCAGTGCGCCAAACCCGCGCACTTCGCGCAATACCACGCCGTTTTTCACCAACTCCCGGCGTACCGCCATCGCCCGCAGCTTCGACAGTAAATCAGCCCGTGCCGGGTCGTCTTTGGCGTCGCCGAAGCCCACCAGTGTTACCGCGCGGTCGGTCTTGTCGTGGTGCTTTATATAGTCGAACACCCGGGCCAGATCCTGACGGGCCTTGTTGTCGAGGCTGGCGCTACCTTCTTCGAAGCGGAAGTTCACCGTCAGACGCTGGGCGTGGCGGCTGAGGGATTGATAACCCTCGGGCATCAGCGCATTCGGCGTGACGGCGATAGCCTGCACGGTCTGGGCGATAAAACCGTTGGCCGCGACAATCGCCTGACCCTGGCGGCTCTGCGCAAACTCCACCAACGCCCTGGCCCAGGGATTGTTGCTGTCGGGCGGCAGATAGAAGAACAGCCGCCGCGACAGTGGATAGTCTTCGGTGGCGATCAGGCTGGCGAGCGGCAGCATTGCCTGGGACTGCCCGTCGACAATCGCCACGGCTTTGGCCTGACGCACATAGGGCAGGCCGATGAAACCGATGGCCTGCGGATCGGCACTGACTGCGTCGGACAACTGCTCGCTGGATTCAAACCGTTTCGCGGCATTGCTCAGGGATTTCCCACGACGACTGAGGACAAGTTCCTTGAACGTGTCGTACGTACCGGACTGATCATCCCGCGCATATAAATGAATCGTCCCACCCTTGCCGCCGACGTCTTCCCACGTCTTCGCCTCGCCGCTGAAGATTCGCGCCAGTTGTTCGGTGTTCAGTTGATTCAGCGAATTGTCGGGGTGAAGGATGATCGCCAGACCATCGATGGCGATGACTTGCTCGGCACCGGGGCTTTTCAGATCGCCCCGGGCTTGCAGGTTCAGCAGTTCGCTGTCCTTGATCGGGCGCGACGAGGCGGCCAGATCGGCGCTGGCGTTCTTGAGTGCAGTGAAACCGGTGCTCGAACCGTGGGCGGCGATCTCCACCACGACCCTTTGGCCTTGGGCCGTCAGGCCGACGATCCGTTGTTCGTTGGCGGTGTCCGGGGTTTCGCTGTGGACTTTCAACAGTCCCTGATCTTGCAACAGGCCTTCCACCAACGCCGGGCCGAGCGCCGCGCCAATGGTGTTGGAACCCTGGATGCGCAATACCGGGCCGTTCTCGGGAATGGGCAATGCCGCGGCCGAAACCTGCAGCCAGGCGCTCAGGAGAAAGACGAACAGAACACGCAGGGTCATGCCGGCACCGATTGCAGCCAAGGGGATTGCCGGGGAGATTAAGTCAGTGAGGTTGCTGAAAGATGACAGGACAGAAGATCACAACCGCCGGCTGTGATCTTCTGCTTCAAGCGGGTCAGCTCAATTCCAGCCAGATCGGCGCATGGTCCGAAGGCTTTTCCATCCCGCGCAGTTCATAGTCGACACCGGCGGCTTTCACACGCGGCAGCAAGCCATGAGACGCCAGAATCACATCAATCCGCAGACCACGCTTCGGCTCGTCTTCAAAACCACGGCTGCGGTAGTCGAACCAGCTGAACGTGTCGGTCACGTCCGGGTTCAGATGGCGGAAGCTGTCGGTCAGGCCCCAGTTTTTCAGGCGGGCCATCCACTCGCGCTCTTCCGGCAGGAAGCTGCATTTGCCGGTTTTCAGCCAGCGCTTCATGTTGTCCGGGCCGATGCCGATGTCGCAGTCTTCCGGGGAAATGTTGACGTCGCCCATCACCACCAGCGGCTGTTCGTTGTGGAACTGGCTTTCCAGCAGCGCTTGCAGATCGCTGTAGAAGCGCTGCTTGGCCGGGAATTTGGTCGGATGGTCGCGGCTTTCACCCTGTGGGAAATAGCCGTTCATGATCGTCACCGGCACGCCGTTGGCGTCGGCGAACGTGCCCCAGATAAAGCGCCGCTGTGCGTCTTCTTCATCGGTGGCAAAACCTTTGTGTACGGCAATCGGTTCCTGGCGCGAGAGCAGGGCAACGCCGTAATGACCTTTCTGACCGTGGAAATACACGTGATAACCCAGGGCCCGCACTTCTTCCAGCGGGAACTGGTCGTCGTGGACCTTGGTTTCCTGCAGGCCGATCACGTCCGGCTGATGCTTCTCGATCAGCGCCGCCAGCTGATGCGGACGGGCCCGCAGTCCGTTGATGTTGAAGGAAACGATCTTCATGGTCGGCAGTCCTGGCAAAAGGGCGATGCTAGCTGACATGTAGGATCTGGGCCAGCGTGGCGGTAGTCCATATGCGCTGCTAATGTCTTTCGGGTGTGGGAACGATCCCTTCAGCCCAAGGCTCGTATAACAAGAACGGGGCCTCTTGAGTCCCGTCCAGGGAGAATCACCGTCATGCCTGAAACCCAATCCGCCATCGCCGACATTCATATGCTCGACCGCGGCTATTCCCGCGAAGCGCGATCCCTTCTTTATCAGGCCTATCGTCACGAGCCGACCTTCGCCTACCTGTTCGAAGCAGAGCGTCCGGGTTATGAACAAAGGGTACGGGCCACGGTGCGGGAGTTGGTCAAACAGCATTTCCTGCAGGATCTGCCGGCCATCGGCCTGTTGGTCAACGATCGCCTGATCGGTATCGCCCTGATTGCACCGCCGCAACGGCGCCTGGGTGTTACCGAGAGTTGGGCCTGGCGTTTGCGCATGGTGCTGAGCACCGGTTTTCGCTGCACCCGGCGTTATCTGGAGTATCACGCTGCCGTTGAAGCTTGCGTGCCGACCGACTCGGTGCACATGCTGCCGCTGCTCGGCGTGCATCCACAATTTCAGGGCAAGCATTTCGGCGAGCAACTGCTGCAAGCGGTGCACAACTGGTGCGCGGTGGACGAAACCTCCCAAGGCGTGATCCTCGACACCGGCAACCCGCGTTACCTGGAGTTCTACAAGCGTCAGGGTTACGAGGAAATCGGTGAAGTGGCGGTCGGCCCGGTGCGCGAGCACGTGTTTTTCCACGCCAACCCGCAGGTGTTACAAACAGCAACGGGATGACCGTCGAACTTTTGGGGGAATTTCCTGTTCTATCACGCTCCCAAGCCCGTGATAGCATCCGCGCCTATGAAGTTTCCAGGAAGATTTACCAGTGGCGTGCTCATGCTGTTAACCAGCTGCGCGGCGCTGGCGCAAAGTGAATTGGATGTGCGGATCAAACCGTCCAACGATGAACTGAAAGCCAATATAGAAGGCTATATCGGCAGCCTCGGCGATCGTGACGAAGAAGCCTTGCAGCGCTTCAGTCGCGGCGCCGAAGAACAGGCGCGCAAGGCCGCCCAGGCCTTGGGTTATTACCAGCCGCAGATCGAAAGTGACGTCAAGGGCGGTGAAAAACCGCGTCTGGTGCTGAACATCGATCCCGGCGAGCCGATCCGCCTGCGCAACGTAACCGTGCGGGTCGACGGCCCGGCGGCCTCTCTCAAATCCTTTCGAGTCCCGAAAAGTGACGTGCTCAAGCCCGGCGCGGTGCTCAACCATGGGCGTTATGAAGACGCCAAGCGCCTGATCCAGAACCAGGCTTCGCGCTATGGGTTCTTCAGTGGCCGCTTCACCAGCCAGAAATTGATGGTCGATCCACGCGCCGGGGTCGCCGACGTCGAATTGATCTACGAAAGCGGTCCGCGTTATGCGCTGGGCAAAGTCAGTTTCGAGGGCGACACACCGTTCGACGAAGACCTGCTGCAACGCATGGTGCCGTTCAAGGCCGGCGAGCCGTATGACTCCGAGCTGATCGCCGAACTCAACCGCGACCTGCAATCGAGCGGCTATTTCGAGGGCGTGCGGGTCGACGCCGCACCGACCGCCGCAAATAACGACGTGATCCCGGTGGACGTCAAACTCGACACCCGCAAGCCGCGCACCATGGGCCTGGGTCTGGGTTATTCCACCGACGTCGGCCCGCGCATCAAGGCCAACTGGACCCGTCACTGGGTCAACCCGCAGGGCGACAGTTATGGCTGGGAGGCCGAACTGTCGGCGCCACGGCAGAACGTCGGTCTGTTCTACGACATCCCGCTGGACCCGCCGCTGACCGACAAACTGCGCTGGGCCGGCGGTTATCAATACGAGGACATCGACGGTTCCGACACCTTGAGCAAGCTGTTGACCTTCGGCCCGGAATGGCACAGCAAATTGCCCAGCGGCTGGCAGCGGGTGATCTCGCTGAAATGGCAGCGCGAGGAATACCAGCTCGGCGACGACTCCGGTCTGAGCACCTTGCTGATGCCCGGCGTCAGCTATTCCTACCTCAAGAGTGACAACCGCATCGACCCGCACAATGGCTATCGCCTGACCTTCGAAAGCAAAGTGGCGAAAGAAGGCCTCGGCTCGGACAACAACCTGCTTTATGGCACGGCGCTGATCAAGGGCCTGACCACCGTGTTCGACAAGCACCGTTTGCTCGGTCGGGTCCAGGTCGGCGGCAGCGCCACCAACGGCTACAAATCGGTGCCGCCGTCGCTGCGTTTCTTCGCCGGTGGCGATCAGAGCGTGCGCGGCTATGACTATCAGAGCCTGTCCCCGGAGAACTCCGAGGGCGACCGCATCGGCGGGCGCTACATGGTGGCCGGCAGCGTCGAGTATCAATACTCGATTGCCGAGAAGTGGCGCGTGGCGACTTTCGTCGATCAGGGCAACTCCTTCAACAAACTCGAACTGCCGAACCTCAAGACCGGGGTCGGTATCGGTGTGCGCTGGGTCTCACCGGTGGGGCCGATCCGCCTCGACCTGGCCCACGCGCTGGACGACGATGGCGGCATCCGGCTGCACTTTTCCATGGGGCCTGAGCTGTGAAGCGTGGTTTGAAAATATCGGCGCTGGCGTTGTTGTCGCTGGTGCTGCTGATTGTATTGAGCATTACCGCTGTGCTCGGAACTCAGGCCGGCAGCCGTTGGGTGCTGGGTCTGGTACCGGGCCTGAGCGTCGACAATTTCCAGGGTCGCCTCGGCGGGCAGTGGAGCGCCGATCATCTGCTGTGGCAGCAGGACAGCAGCCGCGTCGAACTGAGCAAACCGATCTTCGAGTGGTCGCCGCTGTGCCTGACGCGCATGACGTTGTGCATCGAACAGCTCAAGGCCGATACCGTCAGCCTGCAATTTCCGCCGAGCGAGGACGTCACCGAAAGCGGTCCGATCACACTTCCTGATCTGCAATTGCCCGTGGCCATCGAGCTGGGCGACGTTCAGGTCGGCAACCTGTTGTTCAACGGCAGTGAAGAGTTGAAAGGCCTGCAACTGGCGGCGCATTGGACCGCCAAGGGCCTGCAGATCGACAGTGTGAAACTGCAGCGCGACGAGTTGAGCCTGAACCTGTCCGGCCTGTTGCAACCGACCGGCAACTGGCCGCTGAACATCGCCGGTGATCTGACCTTGCCGTCGCCGGCACCCGAACCGTGGACGCTGGCGCTGAAAGTCGACGGCGACCTGCTGAAAACCCTCAACCTGCACGCCGACAGCCGTGGCTACCTCGACGGCCAGTTGAGCGGCGAGCTGCAACCGCTGGTAGAAGACCTGCCGGCCAAAGTGCGGATCACCTCGGAGGCTTTCAAGCCGAGCGCCGATCTGCCGGATACCCTGCAATTCAATCAACTGGTATTGACCGGCGAAGGCGACCTGAAGAACGGTTACCAATTGCTCGGCAATGCGACACTGCCTGCCGAAAAAGGCCCGGTGGCGTTGCTGCTCAAAGGCAAGGTCGACGCCAAAGGCGCGCAGATTGCCGGCCTCGATCTGACGGCCAACGACAAGCAAAGCCTCAAGCTCACCGGCAATGTCGACTGGAGCAAAGGCCTCAGTGCCCAGGCCAATATCAACTGGCTGGATTTTCCGTGGCACCGGCTCTATCCGGAGATCGACGAGCCGCAGATCACGTTGCGTACCTTCACCGGCGAAGTCTCCTACACCGACGGTCAGTACATCGGTAATTTCGCCGCCGCTGCAGATGGTCCGGCGGGGGCGTTCACCCTGAGCAGTCCGTTCAGCGGCAATCTCAAGCAGATCTTCCTGCCACAACTGAAACTCGAAGCCGGGCAGGGCAAGGCCGAAGGCCATGTGAACGTGCAGTTCGCCGATGGCATCGCCTGGGACACCGCGCTGGAATTGTCGGCGCTCAACCCGGCGTATTGGGTCGCGGAGCTGCCGGGCACCCTGGCCGGTCCGTTAAAGAGCAAGGGCGAAATGAAAAACGAGCGCCTGAGCCTGAACGCCGACCTCGATCTGAAGGGCAAATTGCGCGGGCAACCGGCGATCCTGCAAGCCAAGGCCGACGGCGCGGGCGAGCAGTGGAATCTGAATGCCCTGCAAATCCGCCTCGGCGACAACAGCATCAACGGCAAGGGCAGCCTGCAACAGAAACTCACGGGACAGATCGACATCAAACTGGCGCGTCTGGCCCAGCTTTGGCCGCAACTGCGCGGGCAGATCAATGGTCGGGTCGATGTCGCCGGCACGCTCAAGGCGCCGCAAGGCAAGCTCGGCCTGCAAGGTTCGCAACTGGCGTTCCAGGACAATCGCCTGCAAAGCCTCAACCTCGACGCCACCCTCGACAGCGCGCAACGGGCGAAAATCGACCTCAAGGGCAGTGGCATCCAGGCTGGCGATACGTCGCTGGGCACCCTGACCGCCAGCGCTCAGGGCGATATCAAAAACCAGAAACTCAACCTCGACCTGCTCGGGCCGAAGCTGAAACTGGCGCTGGGCCTGGACGGCAATCTGGACAAAGGCAACTGGCGCGGGCGTCTGGCCAGTGGTGATATTCAGGCCGGCGGCCAGGACTGGAAACTGCAGAACCCGGCCAAGCTCGAGCGTCTGGCCGACGGCAAGATCAACTTCGGCGCCCATTGCTGGATGTCCGGCAATGCCAGCCTGTGTGGCGAAGACCAGCGCCTGATGCCGGAGCCGAAGCTGCGTTATCACCTCAAGCAATTCCCGATCGAAAGCCTGGCGCAATGGCTGCCGAAGGATTTCGCCTGGCAGGGCAAGCTCAACGCCGACCTGCAACTGGATCTGCCGGCCAGCGGCCCGAACGGCGTGGTCAGCATCGATGCCAGCGGCGGCACCTTGCGCATGAAGGAAAAGGATCAGTGGGTCGACTTCCCGTACCAGACCCTCAAGCTCACCAGCAAACTCACGCCCAAGCGCATCGACACCGACCTCAACTTCGTCGGTGGCAAGCTCGGTGAATTGATGGTGCAGGCGCAGCTCAACCCGCTGCCGAAGAACAAGCCACTCAGCGGTACATTCCGCCTCAGCGGACTGGATCTGTCGGTGGCGCGGCCGTTTGTGCCGATGGTCGAGAAACTCACCGGGCGGCTGAACGGCAGCGGCACGATTTCCGGTGGTCTGCTCGCGCCGCTGGTCAACGGTACGGTGCAACTCAGCGACGGCGAAGTGTCCGGGCCAGAGTTGCCGATCGAACTGCAAGCGTTGCAACTGCAAGCGGTGATCGCCGGTGAAGCCGTGCAATTGAACGGCGCCTGGAAAAGCGGCAAGAGCGGGCAGGGCAGCCTGAACGGCAACATCGCCTGGGGCCAGGCGCTGGTGGTGGATCTGGCGCTCAAGGGCACGCAATTGCCAGTGACGGTCGAACCCTACGCCAAACTGGAAGTGGCGCCGGACCTGAAGATTTCCATGGCCGGCGATGAGCTGGCGATTGCCGGCAAGGTGCTGGTGCCGACAGGCGAAATCACAGTGCGCGAACTGCCGCCATCGACGGTGAAAGTCTCCGATGACACGATCATCGTCGGCGCGCAGACCGAAGAGGGCAAGCCGCCGCTGGCGATGAAAATGGACATCGACGTGGTGGTCGGCCAGGACAAGTTGAGCTTCGCCGGATTCGGCCTGACCGCCAACCTGCAAGGCCACGTGCACATCGGCGACAACATGGACACCCGTGGCGAACTGTGGCTCAACGACGGGCGTTATCGCGCCTACGGCCAGCGCCTGACGGTGCGTCGCGCGCGTCTGCTGTTTGCCGGGCCGATCGATCAGCCGTATCTGGACATCGAAGCGATTCGCCAGACCGATGACGTGATCGCCGGCATTCGCTTGAGCGGCAGCGCCGAGCAGCCGACCACGCAGATCTTCTCGGAGCCGGCGATGAGTCAGGAACAGGCGCTGTCCTATCTGGTGCTGGGGCGTCCGCTGAGCACTACCGGCGAAGACAACAACATGCTCGCGCAGGCGGCGCTCGGTCTGGGCCTGATGGGCAGTTCCGGGGTCACCAGCAGTCTGGCCAGTGATTTGGGCATTCAGGACTTCCAGCTCGACACCCAAGGCAGCGGCAACACCACCAGCGTGGTGGCCAGCGGCAACATCTCGGAAAAACTCAGCCTGCGTTACGGCGTCGGCGTGTTTGAACCGGCCAACACCATCGCCTTGCGTTACAAACTGAGCAAGAAGGTCTACCTCGAAGCCGCCAGCGGCGTGGCCAGTTCGCTGGACATCTTCTACAAGCGGGATTTCTAGCCCGCTTTTCCCTCCCTTATACCGAGCTGGTTCAATCGCCAGCAGGCTGACTCCCACAGGGTTTTGTGATGTTCACAACTCTGAGGGAGCGAGCCCGCTCGCGATGGCGTCTGCATGGACAACAGAAAACCCAGCCCACTGGTCAACTAATTACAAAGCAACCTAACTATTACGTTGACATTCGCTGCCTAGGCAGTAACATCTCGACATACATTCACTGCCTAGGCAGTTATTAGGTGAGCACATGAAGCATTTCACCCCCGACGAATTCCAGCATTGCCATCTCGGCCTGTTGCTCGGCCGTGCCGCCTTGCTCAAGGACAAGATCATCGACACCCACATGGAACCCCACGGCATCACCGCCGCGCAGTTCAAGGTGTTGATCATCATGGCCCAGTTCGGCGTCGACACCCCGGCCGAGCTGTGCCGGCATCTGTCGCTGGACAGCGGTTCGATGACTCGCATGCTCGACCGTCTGGAGCAGAAAGGTTTCCTGGTTCGCCAACGCAGCGAAGGCGATCGCCGTCAGGTGCAACTCAAACTCACCGAGCAGGGCCAGCAACTGGCCGATCGCCTGCCGCACATCGGCGCCGACGCCATGAATGAGCTGGCCGGCGCCGTGACCCCGGACGAGTTGAAAACCCTGGAATACATCCTCAAGAAAATTTTGCTGGCAGCCGGTGACCCGATCACCATCCAGCGGTTAGGTGAACACAATGAGCGGTAAAACCTTGCGCAGCAGCCTGACACTGGTGCTGTCGGCGATGATTCTCGCCGGTTGCGCCAACTACAGCGGCCTCGATACCCAGGGCACCAGTCTCGATGCGAAAACCCTGCAGACCGGGCAATCGCTCAACGGCGTGACCCTTTCCCAGGCCGCGTGGCCGAAGAGCGACTGGTGGACCAGCCTCGGCGATCCGCAGCTCGACGGTCTGATCCGCGAAGCGCTGAAAGACAGCCCGGACATGCAGATCGCCGACGCCCGCGCCCATCAGGCCAGCGCCGCCGCGTACGCCGCCGATGCCGAGCGCTATCCGACCCTCGACGCCAGCGCCGGCATCAGCCGTTCGCGTCTGGCCCGGGATCAGGATCCGTTGGGGCAGGGTGGGGCTTACTCCACCGTGCGCAACATCAGCGCCGGCTTCAATTACAACTTCGACCTGTGGGGCGGTCAGCGTGACGCCTGGGAAGCCGCACTCGGTCAGGCCCGCGCCGCCGAGGTCGACCGTCAGGCCGCACAGTTGACCCTGGCTGCTGACGTGGCCCGGGCCTACAGCGATCTGGGTCAGGCGCACATCGTTTATGACCTGGCCAACGAAGACCTCAAGCGCACCAAACAGATGCTCGACCTGAGCCAGCGCCGCCTGAGTTCCGGGATCGACAGCCAGTATCAGTTCCAGCAGACCCAAAGTCTGGAAGCCAGCTCCGAAGCCAGCCTGATCGACGCTGAAAAGCGCCTGAACAGCGCGAAAATCGCCCTGGCCGTATTGCTCGGCAAAGGCCCGGATCGCGGTAACGAAATCGCTCGGCCGAAAGTCCTGCAAGCCAGCGCTGTCGCACTGCCATCGGTGCTTCCCGCCGAACTGCTGGGCCGTCGTCCGGATCTGGTCGCCGCGCGCTGGCGTGTCGAGGCGGCGAGCAAGGACATCGACTCGGCCAAGACCCGCTTCTATCCCAACCTGAACCTGTCGGCTTCCGCTGGTGCCGAATCCTTGTTGGGGGACGCGATGTTCGGTTCCGCCAGTCGCTTCTTCAACATTGCCCCGACGATTTCGGTGCCGATCTTCGATGGCGGACGCCTGCGCGCCAACCTCGATGCCCGCGACGCCGATTACGACCTCGCCGTGGCGCAGTACAACAAAAGTCTGGTGAAAGCCCTGGGCGATGTCAGCGACACCATTAACCAGCTGCGTGACATCGGCCGGCAGATCGGCGCCCAGCAGCACGCAACCGAGATTGCCCAGGATTCTTACAACACCGTCGTCCAGCGTTACGGTTCCGGCATCGGCAACTACCTGGACGTGCTCAGCATCGAGCAGCAATTGCTGCAGGCCCAGCGTCAGCTGGCCAACCTGAATGCCGAGCAGATCGACCTGTCGATTCAACTGATGCAAGCGCTGGGCGGCGGCTTCCAGGGGCAAACCCTGACCGCAGCCAACGCCACCCCAGCCACGCCGCACAACTAATTCAAGGTACTTGTCATGGCCACTGCCGAAAACACACAAGCTCAAGACAACGCCCAGGACACTGGCAATCCGCGCAAACGCAAGGTGATGCTGCTGGTGCTGGCCGTTGTGGTTGCCCTCGCCGGTGCCGGCGTCTGGGCGTATCACGAATTCATCGGGCGCTGGAGCGAAAGCACCGACGACGCCTACGTCAACGGCAACGTGGTGGAAATCACCCCGCTGGTGACCGGCACCGTGGTCAGCATCGGTGCTGACGATGGCGATCTGGTGCATGAAGGCCAGGTGCTGATCAACTTCGACCCGAATGACGCCGAAGTCGGCCTGCAAAGTGCCAAGGCCAATCTGGCCCGCACCGTGCGTCAGGTGCGCGGCCTGTACAGCAACGTCGACGGCATGAAGGCCCAGGTCAATGCGCAACAGGCCGAAGTGCAGAAAGCCCAGGACAACTTCAACCGCCGGAAAAACCTCGCGGCCGGCGGGGCGATTTCCCAGGAAGAACTGTCCCACGCCCGCGATGACCTGACCTCGGCGCAGAACGCCCTGGCCAACGCCAAACAGCAACTGAAAACCACCAGCGCGCTGGTCGATGACACCGTGGTGTCCTCGCACCCGGACGTGATGGCCGCCGCCGCGCAACTGCGTCAGGCCTACCTGACCAACGCTCGCAGCACCTTGATTGCGCCGGTCACCGGTTATGTCGCCAAACGCACCGTGCAACTTGGCCAGCGTGTGCAGCCGGGCACCGCGCTGATGGCGGTGATTCCGCTGGATCAGCTGTGGATCGACGCCAACTTCAAGGAAACCCAGCTGCGTGACATGCGCATTGGCCAACCGGTGGAGATCGAGTCGGACATCTACGGCAGTGACGTCAAGTTCAACGGCACCGTCGACAGCCTCGGCGCGGGCACCGGCAGCGCGTTCGCCCTGTTGCCGGCGCAGAACGCCACCGGTAACTGGATCAAGATCGTGCAGCGTGTGCCGGTACGGATTCACGTCAACGCCGAAGAGCTGGCCAAACACCCGCTTCGCGTCGGCCTGTCGACCAATGTCGAGGTCAATCTGCACGACCAGAGCGGCCCGGTACTGGCCCAGCAACCGCCGCAAAAGGCCTCGTTCAGCACCAACGTCTACGATCGCCAACTGGCCGAAGCCGACGCGATGATCACCCAGTTGATCCACGACAACAGCGCGGCGGTCAGCAAGACTGCGCAACGCTGATCTCTTTCCCCCTGTGGGAGCGGGCTTGCTCCCACAAAGGGCAGCTGTGTCCGTAACAGACACGGCGCCAACCCGGCTTCATAGGATTCGCGATGAGCAATAACGCCTCTTTCACGCCGCCCAGCCTGTTGCTCAGCACCATCGGCCTGTCGCTGGCGACCTTCATGCAGGTGCTCGACACCACGATCGCCAACGTGGCGCTGCCGACCATTTCCGGCAACCTCGGCGTGAGTTCGGAGCAGGGCACCTGGGTCATCACCTCGTTCGCCGTGAGCAACGCCATTGCGCTGCCGCTCACCGGCTGGCTGAGCCGTCGCTTCGGCGAGGTGAAGCTGTTTCTGTGGGCGACCATTCTGTTTGTGCTGGCTTCGTTCCTCTGCGGTATTTCCACATCGATGCCGGAACTGATCGGCTTCCGCGTGCTGCAAGGCCTGGTGGCCGGGCCGTTGTACCCGATGACCCAGACGCTGCTGATCGCGGTCTATCCACCGGCGAGGAGGGGCATGGCCCTGGCGTTGCTGGCGATGGTTACGGTGGTGGCGCCGATTGCCGGGCCGATCCTCGGCGGCTGGATCACCGACAGTTACAGCTGGCCGTGGATCTTCTTCATCAACGTGCCGATCGGAATTTTCGCGGTGATGGTGGTGCGCCAGCAGCTGGCCAAACGCCCGGTGGTCACCAGCCGTCAGCCGATGGATTACGTCGGGCTGATCACGCTGATCATCGGCGTGGGTGCGTTGCAGGTGATCCTCGACAAGGGCAATGACCTGGACTGGTTCGAGTCAAACTTCATCATCATCGGCGCGGCGATTTCGGTGATCGCGCTGGCGGTATTCGTGATATGGGAAATGACCGACCAGCATCCGGTAGTCAATTTGCGCCTGTTCGCCTATCGCAACTTCCGCATCGGTACGCTGGTGCTGGTGTTGGGTTACGCCGGGTTCTTCGGCATCAACCTGATCCTGCCGCAGTGGTTGCAGACCCAGATGGGCTACACCGCGACCTGGGCCGGACTGGCGGTGGCACCGATCGGTATTCTGCCGGTGCTGCTGTCACCGTTTGTCGGCAAGTACGCGCACAAGTTCGACCTGCGTCTGCTCGCCGGGCTGGCGTTCCTGGCGATCGGCCTGAGCTGCTTCATGCGTGCGGAGTTCACCAACGAGGTGGACTTCCAGCACATCGCTCTGGTGCAGTTGTTCATGGGGATTGGCGTGGCGCTGTTCTTCATGCCGACCCTGAGCATTCTGATGTCGGACTTGCCGCCGAACCAGATTGCCGATGGTGCGGGTCTGGCGACGTTCCTGCGGACATTGGGTGGCAGTTTTGCGGCGTCGTTGACCACGTGGATCTGGATTCGCCGGGCGGATCAGCATCATGCCTACATGAGCGAGAGTATCAGCACCTTCGAACCAGCGACTCGCGAGACCTTGCATTCGCTGGGTGGCGCGAGCCAATCGGCCTATGCGCAGATGGATCAGATCCTCACCAGTCAGGCGTACATGCTCTCCACCGTGGATTACTTCACGCTGCTGGGATGGGGGTTTATGGGGTTGATTCTGATTGTGTGGCTGGCCAAGCCGCCATTCGCAGCCAAGGCAGGGCCGGCGGCTTCCGGGCACTAAGATCAAGAGCTTTCCCTCACCCTAACCCTCTCCCGGAGGGAGAGGGGACTGACCGAGGTGGATATTCGGGTTACACCGACCTGAAAGTCCGAGTTGAACTCAGGCCTTGAAGTGCAGACTTGCGAAACAGAGTCGAGCTCAGATTCTGAAAACTACGAATATCGGCTCCCTTTCCCCCTCGCCCCCTTGGGGGAGAGGGCTGGGGTGAGGGGGTAGCGATCTTCAGCCGTGCGGCAATGCCAACGGTGGCGCAAAATCAAACGGCGCTAACGCAAACCCGTTCTCATCCACCTGCAACGCCCAACCCTGACGATCCCAATCCCCCAGCACAATCCGCTTCGCCGCCTGATCGCCGATCTGCAACTTGTGGATCGCCGGGCGATGGGTGTGCCCGTGAACCAGGGTTTTCACCCCGTATTCCTGCATGATCCGCGGAATTTCCTCCGGCGTGACATCGACGATGTCATTGGCCTTCATCCGCGTCTGCGCCCGGCTTTCGCTGCGCAGTTTGCGCGCCAGTTTGTGGCGGGTGCGCAAGGGCAGGTGGCGCAGGATGAACAGGCTCAGCGGGTTGCGCAGGTAGCGGCGCAGCTTCATATAGGCTTCGTCGCGGGTGCACAGGCTGTCGCCGTGCATCAGCAGCACCGGTTCGCCGTAAAACTGCACGACACTCGGGTCCTTCAACAGCGTGCAGCCGGCCTGCTTGCAGAAGGCCTTGCCGAGCATGAAGTCGCGATTGCCGTGCATCAGAAAAATGGCCGTGCCGCTGTCGCTGAGTTCGCGCAGGGCCTGGCAGATGGAACGCTGGAAGGGGGTCATGGCGTCGTCGCCAATCCACGCCTCGAAAAAGTCGCCCAGAATGTACAACGCACTCGCCGAGCGGGCGCGTCCGGCGAGCAAATCCAGAAACGCCCGGGTAATGTCCGGGCGCTCCTCTTCCAGATGCAAGTCTGAAATCAGCAATATCACGCTTCGATGATCTCGGCTTTCTCGATGATCACGTCGTCTGCGGGTACGTCCTGGTGGCCTGCCTTGGACGTGGTGGAAACGCCTTCGATCTTGTCGACAACGTCGGTGCCCGCAACCACTTTACCGAACACGGCATAACCCCAGCCCTGGGCGGTCTTGGCGGTGTGGTTCAGGAAGCTGTTGTCGGAGGCGTTGATGAAGAACTGCGCCGAAGCCGAATGCGGGTCCATGGTACGGGCCATGGCGATGGTGTACTTGTCGTTCTTCAGACCGTTGTCGGCTTCGTTCTGGATGCTCGGGCTCTTGTCTTTCTTTTCTTTCATGCCTGGCTCGAAACCGCCGCCCTGGATCATGAAGCCTTTGATGACGCGGTGGAACACGACGTTCTCGTAGTGACCTTTCTTGACGTATTCGATGAAGTTGGCGGTGGTGAGAGGCGCCTTTTCAGCGTTCAGTTCGATGACGATGTCACCGAAGTTGGTGGTCAATTTAACTTGAGTCATGATCGATGCTCTTTATAAGGAATTCGTGGGTATTGGGACATTTGGGCCCCGTACCGGTTCAGCCCGTGAGGGCCAAGGTGCGCAGTTTAGCGTGACAGGCGCGAATTTCGAGGCTGTTTTTCAAAACCCGGCGATTAAATGCATTCCTTTTAAGCCCTGCTCTGTCAGGGGCTTGACAGCATCGGCTATGATAGCGGCTTTGTTTTGTCAGGCCCGTGTCCCGGCCGCGCACTGTACGTTCAAGGATCCTATGAGCAAGCCCACTGTCGACCCTACCTCGAATTCCAAGACCGGCCCCGTTACGCCGGTCAATTTCCTGCGCCCGATCATCCAGGCGGACCTGGACTCGGGTAAGCACACGCAGATCGTCACCCGTTTCCCGCCTGAGCCCAACGGCTACCTGCACATCGGCCACGCCAAGTCGATCTGTGTGAACTTCGGCCTGGCCCAGGAGTTCGGCGGCGTTACCCACCTGCGTTTCGACGACACCAACCCGGCCAAGGAAGACCAGGAATACATCGACGCGATCGAAAGCGACGTCAAATGGCTGGGCTTCGAATGGTCCGGCGAAGTGCGCTACGCCTCTCAATATTTCGACCAGTTGCACGACTGGGCCGTCGAGCTGATCAAGGCCGGCAAGGCCTACGTCGACGACCTGACGCCCGAGCAAGCCAGGGAATACCGCGGCAGCCTGACCGAGCCGGGCAAGAACAGCCCGTTCCGCGACCGTTCGGTGGAAGAGAACCTGGACTGGTTCGCCCGCATGCGCGCCGGCGAATTCCCGGACGGTGCCCGCGTGCTGCGCGCCAAGATCGACATGGCCTCGCCGAACATGAACCTGCGCGACCCGATCATGTACCGCATCCGCCACGCTCATCACCACCAGACCGGTGACAAGTGGTGCATCTACCCGAACTACGATTTCACCCACGGTCAGTCGGACGCCATCGAAGGCATCACCCACTCGATCTGCACCCTGGAGTTCGAAAGCCATCGTCCGCTGTACGAGTGGTTCCTCGACGCACTGCCGGTGCCGGCGCACCCGCGTCAGTACGAATTCAGCCGTCTGAACCTCAACTACACCATCACCAGCAAGCGCAAGCTCAAGCAACTGGTTGACGAGAAACACGTCAATGGCTGGGACGATCCGCGCATGTCCACGCTGTCGGGTTTCCGCCGTCGTGGCTACACCCCGGCGTCGATCCGCAACTTCTGCGAGATGATCGGCACCAACCGTTCCGACGGCGTGGTCGACTTCGGCATGCTCGAGTTCAGCATCCGTCAGGACCTGGACGCGAACGCCCCGCGCGCCATGTGCGTGCTGCGTCCGTTGAAAGTCGTGATCACCAACTACCCGGAAGATCAGGTCGAGAACCTCGAACTGCCGCGTCATCCGCAGAAAGAAGAACTCGGCGTGCGCCAGCTGCCGTTCGCCCGTGAAATCTACATCGACCGCGATGACTTCATGGAAGAGCCGCCAAAAGGCTACAAGCGCCTGGAGCCGAACGGCGAAGTGCGTCTGCGCGGCAGCTACGTGATCCGTGCCGACGAAGCGATCAAGGACGCCGACGGCAACATCGTCGAGCTGCGTTGCTCGTACGATCCGGACACCCTGGGCAAGAACCCTGAAGGCCGCAAGGTCAAGGGCGTGATCCACTGGGTGCCGGCCGCTGCCAGCATCGAGTGCGAAGTGCGTCTGTACGATCGCCTGTTCCGTTCTCCGAACCCGGAGAAGGCCGAAGACAGCGCGAGTTTCCTGGACAACATCAACCCTGACTCACTGCAAGTGCTGACCGGTTGTCGTGCCGAGCCTTCGCTGGGCAATGCACAGCCGGAAGACCGTTTCCAGTTCGAGCGCGAAGGCTACTTCGTCGCGGATATCAAGGACTCGAAACCAGGTCAGCCGGTATTCAACCGTACCGTGACCCTGCGCGATTCGTGGGGCCAGTGATCAAGTCTTAAGGAAACACCGTGCTTACGATCTACAACACGCTCACCAAGAGCAAAGAAGTCTTCAAGCCGCTGGATGGCAACAAGGTGCGCATGTACGTCTGCGGGATGACCGTGTACGACTACTGCCACCTGGGCCACGGCCGCAGCATGGTCGCGTTCGACCTGGTGACCCGCTGGTTGCGGTTCAGCGGTTATGACCTGACCTACGTGCGCAACATCACCGACATCGACGACAAGATCATCAACCGGGCCAACGAGAACGGTGAATCGTTCGAAGCGTTGACCGAGCGCATGATCGCGGCGATGCACGAAGACGAAGCGCGCCTGAACATCAAGAAGCCGGACATGGAGCCGCGCGCCACGGATCATATTCCGGGCATGCACGCGATGATCCAGACCCTGATCGACAAAGGTTACGCCTACGCCCCGGGCAATGGCGACGTGTACTACCGCGTCGGCAAGTTCATGGGCTACGGCAAGCTCTCGCGCAAGAAGATCGAAGACCTGCGCATCGGTGCGCGGATCGAGGTCGACGAAGCCAAGGAAGATCCGCTGGACTTCGTGCTCTGGAAAGGCGTCAAGCCTGGCGAGCCGAGCTGGGAATCGCCGTGGGGCGCCGGGCGTCCGGGCTGGCACATCGAGTGCTCGGTGATGTCCACCTGCTGCCTCGGCGAGACTTTCGACATTCATGGCGGCGGCAGCGACCTCGAGTTTCCGCACCACGAAAACGAAATCGCCCAGAGCGAAGCGGCCACCGGCAAGACCTACGCCAACGCGTGGATGCACTGCGGCATGATCCGTATCAATGGCGAGAAGATGTCCAAGTCCTTGAACAACTTCTTCACCATTCGCGACGTGCTCGACAAGTACCACCCGGAAGTCGTGCGTTACCTGCTGGTGTCGAGCCACTACCGCAGCGCGATCAACTATTCGGAAGACAACCTCAAGGACGCCAAGGGCGCACTGGAGCGTTTCTACCATGCGTTGAAAGGCTTGCCGAAAGTGGCACCGGCGGGTGGCGAAGCCTTCGTCGAGCGTTTCACCCAGGTGATGAACGACGACTTCGGCACGCCGGAAGCCTGTGCGGTGCTGTTCGAGATGGTTCGCGAGATCAACCGTCTGCGCGAGAGCGATCTCGATGCGGCGGCCGGTCTGGCGGCGCGCTTGAAGGAACTGGCCAGCGTGCTAGGTGTGTTGCAGCTTGAAGCCGATGACTTCCTGCAGGCCGGTGCCGAAGGGCGGGTCGATGCGGCTGAGGTTGATGCACTGATCCAGGCGCGCCTGACTGCCCGTGCCAACAAGGACTGGGCCGAATCCGACCGCATCCGCGACCAGCTCACCGCCATGGGCGTGGTGCTGGAAGACGGCAAGGGCGGCACGACCTGGCGTCTGGCTGACTGATTGCTGCGCCTGTTACAAACAAAACCCGCCTTGTGCGGGTTTTTGTTTTTCTGTCCGATTGATCGATCTCACGCAGACAGTTGATCGTTCCCACGCTCCGCGTGGGAATGCAGCCCGGGACGCTCCGCGTCCCATGCCGAAGCGGACGCGGAGCGCCCATTGAGGCGTTCCCACGCAGACGGTTCGACGCCTCGACGTGGGAACGATCCAGACAATGTGTGATTGCTTTTGGTATTCGCATAGGTCTTGATAGCGCACGCGGCAGGATGCTCATCAGCGGCGAATCCGGAAGGGAGGAATCATGGCTAATCACTATCGCGAACTGGTATCGACACCCGGCGCCACCGGGCTGATCCTCGCGAGCTCCATCGCCCGACTGCCCCAGGCAATGATCGGTATCGGCATCATCACCATGCTGGTGCAGCAGACTGGCGTTTACTGGCTGGCGGGCGCAGTCGCCGGTACGTTTACCCTGGCTAATGCGCTGCTCGGTCCGCGCATCTCGAAACAGGTTGATCGGCGTGGCCAGAGTCGTGTGCTGCCCGTCGTTACGGCCTTCAGTATCGTCATGCTGCTGGCGCTGATTGTTGCCGTGCACCTGAGGGCTCCGGCCGCGTTGTTTTTTGTGCTGGCGGCTCTGGCGGGGACGATGCCGAGCATGCCGTCCATGATCCGCGCACGCTGGACGCAGCTGTTTCGTGGCAAGCCGCAACTGCACACCGCGTTCTCGCTGGACACAGTCCTCACTGAACTGGCTTACATCATCGGCCCGCCACTGGCGATCGGTTTGAGTGTGAGTTTCTTCGCAGAAGCCGGGCCGCTGGTGGCGGTAGGGTTGCTCGCTGTCGGCGTGACGGCGTTTCTCATGCAGCGGCAGACCGAACCGAAAGTGGTGGCGGGCAACCGGAAAAACAGCGGTTCGACCCTGCTGATTCCCGGCGTTCGCACCATTGTCCTGGCGTTGCTGGCGATGGGGGGTATTGGCGGAGCGATCGATGTTGCCGTTGTGGCCTTCGCCAATGCGCAAGGCTGGCCATCGGCTGCCACCTTCATTCTTGCCGCCTATGCATTCGGCTCGCTGGTGGCGGGTCTGACCTTCGGCGCGCTGCGGGTTTCGCTGGCGATTGAAAAACAGTTCTTTATCGGGATCCTGGTCACGGCAGTCACCGGCGTATTGCCGGTTTTCTCACCGGACGTTTATGTCCTTACCGCGATGCTGTTTATCGCCGGCATCTCGTTTGCGCCGACCATGGTGGTGGTGATGAAGCTGGGGTCGATCATTATCCCGGCGGCGAGGATGACCGAAGGACTGACGTGGATGACCACCGGGATCAGCATCGGCGTGGCGCTCGGCGGCATGCTGGCGGGGCTGGTGATTGATGCCTGGGGCGCACGGGCAGGGTTCGGCGTTGCGATAGCCGCAGGTCTGATGATGATGGTTGTGGTGTTGATGGGCCTGCGGACGTTGGCGGCCGCATCGGCTGCGCCTGTTGAGCCAGCCGTTTCAGTCTGATCCGCTATGGAGGCGCTCAGCTTTCAATCTGCCGCAATCGCTTGTACAGCGTATTGCGGCTCACCCCCAATCGCCGCGCCAGGTGGGAAATATTCCCGCCGGCCAGCTGCAACTCACGGTTCAACGCCTCGGCATCGTTCAGGTCGATGCCCAACGGCTCGGCCATTTCCACGGGCTCCATCTCCAGATCGACAAAAAAATCCTCCGGCAAATGCTCGGGTCGAATCGGTTGTTCCTCGGCCATCGCCAGTGCCACCTGCATCACGCTGCTGACCTGACGCAGATTGCCCGGCCACGGGTGCCGCTCGAACAGCTCCAGCACCTCACGACTCAATCCCGCCCACTGCGACGGCTCGCGATGTTGTTCCCACAGCCGTTTGAACAGCGCCTGCTTGTCGCTGCGCTCGCGTAGCGGTGGCAATTCCAGGGTCAGACCGCCGATGCGGTAGTACAGATCTTCGCGGAAGCGCCCCAGTTGCACCTGTTCCCTGAGCGAGCGGTTGGTGGCGGAGATGATCCGCAGATCCACCGGAAACAGCTCGCTGCTGCCCACCGGTTGCACGCAGCGCTCCTGCAACACCCGCAACAGCCGGGCCTGAGTCGGCAGCGGCATGTCGCCGATTTCATCGAGGAACAGCGTGCCTTTGTCGGCCTTGCGGATCAGGCCGATGCTGCCTTTCTGGTTGGCGCCGGTGAATGCGCCTTTCTCATAGCCGAACAGTTCGGACTCAACCAGTTCGGCTGGGATCGCCGCGCAGTTGACGGCGATGAACGCCTGTTTACTGCGGGAGCTGGCCTGGTGCAGGGCCTTGACGAAGACTTCCTTGCCGACCCCGGTTTCCCCGTGAATCAGCAGCGGGATGTCCTTTTCCAGCAAGCGTTCGGCCTGGCGCACGGCTTTTTCCACGCGGCTGTCACCGAAGTGCAACGTGCTCAGGCTGATGGCCGTGGGTACGGCGACTTTCGGTTCGGTGGGTCTGGCTTCAGTGAAGACCCGCGCCTGAATCTGTGCTTGTTTAGGTCGTTTCAACAAACACTGGAAACGATTGCGCCCGGAAGTCTGCAAGGCAAACGGCAACCCATCCGGCTGATTGATCAACTCCAGCAACGACACCTTGAACAGGCTCTCAACGCTGACCCGCGACAAGCGCACACCCAGCAAATTGTCGGCCCGGCGGTTGGCCGACAACACCTGACCGCTCTCATCAAAGATCAGCAGCCCGGCCCACTGGCTGTCGAGGTTGTTCAACCCGGTGTTGAAGGTCAGTTGAAAGTGCTGGCCATGGAACAGGTTGAGGATCAGCCGGTTTTCCACGGTCTGACTCATCATCTTGACCATGCCGAGGGTGTGCGAGGGCGGCAGATAGCTGTCGCTGGACACATCAAGTACGGCGATGACCTTGCGCTCGGCATCGAAAATCGGCGCGGCGGAACCGGTCATGAAGCGGTTGGCCTTGAGAAAGTGTTCATCGTGTTCGATGTGCACCGCCTGCTCGCAGGCCAGCGCCGTGCCGATGGCGTTGGTGCCGCTGGCGCGTTCGACCCAACTGGCGCCGGCCTGAAAACCGCGCGCCAGATTCGGCTCGATAAAGCGCTGGGTGCCCCAGGACGTCAGCACCTGGCCCTGATTGTCGGCCAGCATGATCAGGCAATTGGAATTGCTCAGGATGTTCTCGTAATACGGCAGCACTTCCTGGTGAGTGGTCTGCACCAGCGAATGATGGCGGTCGAGCAACTGCGCAATGCCGGCGGCGGGCAACTGATCGAAGGCCGGGGCGCTTTGATGATTGAGACCGAAGGCGCGGCAACGGGACCAGGAGTCCTGGACGATCGCATCGTGGGAAAGCGGCGGGGCAGGTGCGGCCATGATTGGCAGTCTCTGAAAGGTGCTTTGTTGTTTTTGTTATGGCTCGTTCGACGAGCAAAAAGCATCCATAGAGTGTTGTTCACTATTGTTCATTGTCAATCGCCCGACTGTTCAATTGTTCAGTAGCAACTGTTCACTTGTGTTCAGCTACGAACCCCGGTTTGCCTGGCCTCCAGCGAATTTTTCGGGAAATCAACAGCTTGCCGTTTCTGGCACGAATGTCGCTCTACAGGAAAGGTCGCTTGACTCCAATAATAAAAAGGCCGAGCCATGTCACTCACCCTGGAGCACGTCAGCCGTACCGTCGAGGGCCAGACCTGGATCGACGATGCGAGCCTGAAATTCGAACCCGGATCCTTCAACGTTTTGCTCGGGCGCACGCTGTCCGGCAAGACCAGTCTGATGCGTCTGATGGCCGGTCTGGACAAGCCCGACAGCGGCCGCATCCTGATGAACGGCGTCGACGTCACCCAGCGCCCGGTGCGTTTGCGCAACGTGTCGATGGTCTATCAGCAATTCATCAATTACCCGACCATGACGGTGTTCGAGAACATCGCCTCGCCGCTGCGCCAGGCCGGGATCTCCAACGAGCAGATCCAGAGCAAGGTTCAGGAAACCGCGAAGATGCTGCGCATCGAGAAATTCCTGAAGCGCTATCCGCTGGAACTGTCCGGTGGCCAGCAGCAGCGCACCGCGATGGCGCGGGCGCTGGTCAAGGATGCCGAACTGATTCTGTTCGACGAGCCGCTGGTCAACCTCGACTACAAACTGCGCGAAGAATTGCGCCAGGAAATGCGCGAGCTGTTCAAGGCGCGCCACACCATCGCCATCTACGCCACCACCGAGCCCAATGAAGCGCTGGCGCTGGGCGGCACCACCACCATTCTTCATGAAGGCCGGGTGATCCAGAGCGGCCCTTCGACCGAGGTCTATCACCAGCCGCAAACGGTGCTGGCCGCCGAATTGTTCTCCGAGCCACCGATCAACCTGATGCCGGGGCGTATCGCCGGCAACGAAGTGAGCTTCGCCAACTTCGTGCACTTTCCGTTGAACGTCGATCTGCGACCGGTGGGCGAGGGCGAGTTCCGTTTCGGCGTGCGCCCGAGTCATATCTCGCTGGTGCCGAGCAACGACGACGACCTGGAACTGGCGGTGACCGTCGAGGTGGCGGAGATCAGCGGTTCGGAAACCTTCCTGCACGTGCGCAACGAGCATTTCCTGCTGGTGCTGCATTTGCCCGGCGTTCACGAATACGACGTCGATGCGCCGATCCGCATCTATATCCCGACCCATAAACTGTTTGTGTTCGATGCGCAGGGCCGTCTGGTGCAGGCACCGGGCCGGCGCGTCGCGAGGGTTGCCTGATGGCCGAAATCCGTTTGCAGCACCTCGCCCACAGCTACAGCAAAACCCCGAGCGGGCCCGAGGATTACGCGATCCGCGAGATGGACCACATCTGGGAGCAGGGCGGTGCCTATGCCTTGCTCGGCCCTTCGGGCTGCGGCAAGTCGACCTTGCTCAACATCATTTCTGGCCTGCTCAGCCCGTCTCAGGGTCATGTGCTGTTCGACGGCAAAGCGGTCAACGACCTGACCCCGGAGAAGCGCAACATCGCCCAGGTGTTCCAGTTCCCGGTGGTGTACGACACCATGACCGTGTTCGACAACCTGGCCTTTCCTTTGAGAAATCAGGGCCTGGCCGAGGCGAAAGTGCACAGCAAGGTGCAGGAAATCGCCGAAGTCCTCGACCTGCAGAACCTGCTGAGCAAAAAGGCGCGCAACCTCACCGCCGACGAAAAACAGAAAGTCTCCATGGGCCGTGGTCTGGTGCGCGATGACGTCTCGGCGATTCTGTTCGACGAGCCGCTGACGGTGATCGACCCGCACCTGAAATGGAAACTGCGGCGCAAGCTCAAGCAGATCCACGAGCAGTTCAACATCACCATGGTCTACGTCACTCACGATCAGCTGGAGGCCTCGACCTTCGCCGACAAGATCGCGGTGATGTACGGCGGCCAGATCGTCCAGTTCGGCACGCCACGGGAATTGTTCGAGCGGCCAAGCCACACCTTTGTCGGCTACTTCATCGGCAGCCCGGGGATGAACCTGATCGAAGTGCAGCCGCAACCGGGCGGGGTCGGTTTCAACTCGACCCATCTGCCGCTGTCCGACGGCTTGCAGCGCCATATCGAACACGGTCAGTGGAAAAATCTGAAGGTCGGCATCCGTCCCGAGTTCATCCATGTGTGGGATGAGCCGTTCGATGACGCGATGCAGGCGCGAGTCGTACACGTCGAAGACCTCGGCACCTACAAGATCATGACCCTGGATCTGGACGGCGCACCGCTGAAAGTGCGCCTGGCCGAGGACAAACCGGTGCCGCAGGGCACGGCGTACATCAGTTTTCCGGCGCAATGGCTGATGGTCTATGCCGACGAATTTCTGTTGGATGCCACCGACAGCGAGGTACAGCCATGAACAAGGTGCAGAACAACAAGGCCTGGTGGCTGGTGTTGCCGGTATTCCTGCTGGTGGCCTTCAGTGCCGTGATTCCGATGATGACCGTGGTCAACTATTCGGTGCAGGACATCTTCGACCAGTCCAGCCGCTACTTCGTCGGCGCCGACTGGTACAAACAGGTGCTGCTTGACCCGCGCCTGCACGATTCGCTGCTGCGCCAGTTCATCTACTCGGCGTGTGTGCTGCTGATCGAAATCCCCCTCGGCATCGCCATTGCGCTGACCATGCCGACCAAGGGTCGCTGGTCGTCGGTGGTACTGATCGTGCTGGCGATCCCGCTGCTGATTCCATGGAACGTGGTCGGCACCATCTGGCAGATTTTCGGCCGCGCCGACATCGGCCTGCTCGGGTCGAGCCTCAACGCCATGGGCATCAGCTACAACTACGCGGCGAACACCATGGATGCCTGGGTCACCGTGCTGGTGATGGACGTCTGGCACTGGACTTCGCTGGTGGCGCTGCTGTGTTTCTCCGGCCTGCGGGCGATTCCCGATGTGTATTACCAGGCCGCGCGTATCGACCGGGCCTCGGCCTGGGCCGTGTTCCGGCACATTCAGTTGCCCAAGTTGAAAAGCGTGCTGTTGATCGCGGTGATGCTGCGCTTCATGGACAGCTTCATGATCTACACCGAACCGTTCGTGCTCACCGGTGGCGGGCCGGGTAACTCGACGACCTTCCTCAGTCAGACCCTGACCCAGATGGCCGTAGGCCAATTCGACCTGGGGCCGGCGGCGGCATTCTCGCTGGTGTACTTCCTGATCATCCTGCTGGTGTCCTGGCTGTTCTACACCGCCATGACCCACAACGATGCCAACCGCTGAGGCCCGGCCATGAGCAAAAGAAAGCTGATTCCCCTGCTGCTCTACATTTTTTTCCTGCTGGTGCCGATCTACTGGCTGCTGAACATGTCGTTCAAGAGCAACACCGAAATCCTCGGCGGACTGACCCTTTTCCCACAGGATTTCACGCTGGCGAACTACAAGGTGATCTTCACCGACCCGAGCTGGTACACCGGCTATATCAACTCGCTGTACTACGTCAGTCTGAACACGATCATTTCCCTGACCGTGGCGCTGCCGGCGGCGTATGCGTTTTCCCGTTACCGTTTTCTCGGCGACAAGCACCTGTTCTTCTGGCTGCTGACCAACCGCATGGCGCCACCAGCGGTGTTCCTGCTGCCGTTCTTCCAGCTGTATTCGTCGATCGGCCTGTTCGATACCCATATTGCCGTGGCGCTGGCGCACTGCCTGTTCAACGTGCCGCTGGCGGTGTGGATCCTCGAAGGTTTCATGTCCGGGGTGCCGAAGGAAATCGACGAAACCGCCTACATCGACGGCTACAGCTTTCCCAAGTTCTTCGTGAAGATCTTCATCCCGCTGATCGGCTCCGGCATCGGCGTGACGGCGTTTTTCTGCTTCATGTTTTCCTGGGTCGAACTGCTGCTGGCGCGCACGCTGACTTCGGTGAACGCCAAACCGATCGCGGCGGTGATGACGCGCACGGTGTCGGCATCCGGGATTGACTGGGGCGTACTGGCGGCAGCGGGGGTGTTGACTATTCTCCCCGGCATGCTGGTGATCTGGTTCGTTCGCAACCACGTGGCCAAGGGCTTTGCCCTGGGCCGGGTCTGAGGAACTGATGATGGAATGGATGAGCTGGACCGTCCCGACGGCGGCGTTTTTCATCGTGATCGGGTTGATCCTGGTGGGCATGACCACCTGGGAATTGCGCTCGCCGAGCATCTTGCGGCGAGGGTTTCTGCCGATTGCCACCACCCGTGGCGATCGCTTGTTCATCGGTCTTCTCGGCAGCGCCTACCTGCATCTGCTGGTAATCGGCGTGACCGACTGGAGCATCTGGGTAGCGTCCGCGTTGTCCCTGGTGTGGCTGTTGGCTGTGATGCGTTGGGGCTAGTCGAATCGCTCGGCAATCGTGCTCCGAAAACCTAACAGGAGGTCTCTATGTTCGATAAGAAAAATAAGCTGCGACATAGCATTTCATTGGCAGCCATGCTGGCACTCAGCGGTTTGAGCGCGTCCGCCTGGGCCGACGCCTACGAAGATGCCGCAAAAAAATGGATCGGCAGCGAGTTCAAACCGTCGACCCTGACGGCCGAGCAGCAATTGGAAGAACTGAAGTGGTTCATCAAGGCGGCCGAGCCGTTTCGCGGGATGGACATCAAGGTCGTCTCGGAAACCCTGACCACCCACGAATATGAATCCAAGGTGCTGGCCAAGGCCTTCAGCGAAATCACCGGCATCAAGCTGACCCACGACCTGCTGCAGGAAGGCGACGTCGTGGAAAAAATGCAGACGGTGATGCAGTCGGACAAGAACATCTACGACGGCTGGGTCAATGACTCGGACCTGATCGGTACGCACTTTCGCTACGGCAAGACCGAATCGATCACCGACCTGATGGCCAACGAAGGCAAGAACTTCACCTCGCCGACCCTCGACATCAAGGACTTCATCGGCATCTCCTTCACCACCGCGCCGGACGGCAAGATCTATCAATTGCCCGACCAGCAGTTCGCCAACCTGTACTGGTTCCGCGCCGACTGGTTCGAACGCGCCGACCTGAAAGCCAAGTTCAAGGAAAAGTACGGCTACGAACTGGGCGTACCGGTGAACTGGTCGGCCTATGAAGACATCGCCAAGTTCTTCAGCGAAGACGTCAAGGAGATCGACGGCAAACGCATCTACGGGCACATGGACTACGGCAAGAAAGACCCGTCCCTGGGCTGGCGCTTCACTGATGCCTGGTTCTCCATGGCCGGTGGCGGCGACAAGGGCATTCCCAACGGTTTGCCGGTGGACGAGTGGGGGATTCGCGTCGAGGATTGCCACCCGGTCGGTTCCAGCGTGACCCGCGGCGGCGACACCAACGGCCCGGCGGCGGTGTTCGCCACCACCAAATACGTCGACTGGCTGAAAAAGTACGCGCCACCGGAAGCGGCGGGCATGACCTTCTCCGAGTCCGGCCCGGTGCCGTCCCAGGGCAACATCGCCCAGCAGATCTTCTGGTACACGGCCTTCACCGCCGACATGACCAAACCGGGCCTGCCGGTGGTCAACGCCGACGGCACGCCGAAATGGCGTATGGCGCCGTCGCCGCGAGGACCGTACTGGGAAGAGGGGATGAAACTCGGTTATCAGGACGTGGGCTCGTGGACCTTCATGAAATCCACGCCTGAGAAACAGAAACTCGCGGCCTGGCTGTACGCGCAGTTCGTGACCTCGAAAACCGTGTCGCTGAAGAAAACCATCGTCGGCCTGACGCCGATTCGCGAGTCGGACATCAACTCGCAGGCGATGACCGATCTGGCACCGAAACTCGGTGGTCTGGTCGAGTTCTATCGCAGCCCGGCCCGCGTGCAATGGACGCCGACCGGCACCAACGTGCCGGACTATCCTCGCCTGGCACAACTGTGGTGGAGCCACATCGCCGAGGCCGCCAGCGGCGAGAAGACCCCGCAACAGGCCCTTGACGGTCTGGCCAAGGATCAGGACGCGATCATGACCCGTCTGGAACGCTCCAAGGCCCAAGCGGTGTGCGCCCCGAAAATGAACCCCGAGCGCGACGCGCAATACTGGTTCGACCAGCCGGGCGCACCAAAACCGAAACTGGCCAACGAGAAGCCGAAAGGCGAAACCGTGAGCTACAACGAACTGCTCAAGTCGTGGGAGGCGGCACGCAAGTAAGGGTTTTTGAGGAATGGGACGGCACCTTCGGGTGCCGTTTTTCTTAGCCCTCGATTTCACGTTTCACCGCCCGACGCACTGCTTTGAGGATCGCATTTTCAAAGGCGTTGTGCCCGGCATGCAGCAGTCGGCAGTGGATGTTCATGCGTTGCCTGAGCCAGCGCACGCTGGCCATGCCATGGGTGTCGCGGATGCCCTGGATCAGCAGGGTGTTGTCGTCGAGGGTCAGGTATTCGTCCTTTGGGGTGAAGCAATAGTTCTGCAGGTGGTAATGCAGTTCCAGACGGATCGCAAGCACGGCTTCCTGATCGACGAAACGCTCCAGGGTGTCGGGGCAAATCGTCTGCCCTGAGCGACGTAGAACAGCGTTCAACCATTCGATGGCGGCGCGGTGCTGCTGCGATGGACAGCCTTCGCCGAGGATCCGGTAGATGTCGCTGGCCCGTTGGCCGGGCGACATTTGAGGCGATTGCGCCAACCCGTCATTGAGCGCCTGATCGTAGGCCCGGACATTGGCGGCAAACGGCACGAATAACGAAACCAGTGTGCTTTTCAGCAGGTGCTGCGGATATCGCTGCTGGTACTGGATCGCCAGCCAACTGCCCCATGACACGCCCAGCACGCTGATTTTTTCGAAGCCGAAATGCTGGCGCAGGGCATCGATGTCTTCGACACACAGCCCGGTAGTGTTGTCCCGCAGCTCGCCGTAAGGCGTCGAGCGCCCGCAACCCCGTTGGTCGAACAGGATGATGTCGAACCGGCCCTGGTCGAAGAACTGCAAATGGTGGCGGCTGAAACGTCCGCCGGGGCCGCCATGGAGGAAAAACACCGGTTCGTGTCCCGGAACACCATGCCGTTCCCAATAGAGTTGATGGCCGTCGCCGGTCGGGTAATAACCTCGGCTGTGCAGGGAAAAACTCATGGCGCCGAAACCGTCAGACGATAGAACTGGAACAGCTCGACCTGCCCCGACCGTGCCGCGACACTGGATTCAAGTTTCAGGTGGTGGATGGAGGCAAGCCAGGTGACCGGAATCAGTACCGGGGTGTGACCGAAGACGAGGATCGTGCCGCCGGGCTTGACGCAGCGGATCAGCGACTCGAATGCGGTTTGGGCCTCACGACGGGTCAAGACTTCGGCGTTGAGGAAACGCAGGATCAAGACATCGCAGCGAATCCCGGCATCGAAAGCTTCACTCGCCTCCAGCACATCGAACTCGACGGATGTCCCGCTGTGACATTGCCTGGCGTGTTCGATCATCGAGGCCGAACGGTCACTGCCCAGGCACAGACAGTCTGGCAGGGCGCGGGCGAGGTGGGCGATGAACGCGCCGGTCGAACAGGCCGGGTCGTAAATCAGTGCGCCTTTTCCAGTGATGGCCTGGAGCAGCCCGGCGCAGTATTCGCGCAAGTGCTGCTCGTCAGTGTTCAGCTGTTCGGCCAGTGATGCGTTGCATTGCCAGAAATCTGCCGGGCAGACCGCTTCCCGACCTGTCTCATCCAGCAGCGGAAAGGGAAACAGGATCTCACTGTCAGCCTGATGCAAGGCGTGCTCGAAGGCCTGCGTCTTCTCTGCGGGGGAAGCGGTCCGATAGCCGATCGACAACCCGTCATCTCCCCACAATGAATGGAGATGCGGGCCAAACAGCATGCCGGGTTTGAGTGCGCTGCCGGCCTGCCACCGAAAATGCCGGTCACGTTGCAGGAGCTTGCGGCCGACCCAGAGCTCATCGTTCACCCGCAGGAAAAAAATGTAATGCAGTCCGCTGCCTCGTGGTTCGAGGTAGTGACCAACAGCGCCGTTCTCGTTGAGGTAAAGGCGCATGGATCGGGCCAGTGTCAGCTCCCGGTTGCGATCGGGTCGGTTCATGAGGCGGGCCTCTCCAGCGTAAGGCCCCGGGCTTGCGGGACGACGACGTTACCGCTGCAGACCACGAAGAAGCGTTCCAGTCCGGGGATCACCACGTTGAGCAGGGTGGTGCCGAGCTCGGTTCGCTGCAGGACGGCGGCACCGAGCGTACGGCCATGAATCCGCAGGTCTTGAGTCAGCAAGTGCAGTTGACTGTCCACCGACAGGTCTTTAGCGGAATCCGGCAGTTTCACCTCGTGTTGAACGCAGCGATGCAGCAGCGTTTGCGGCTCGAACTGCGCACAGCGCAGCAGGCGCGGGAAGGGTTGCAGGTTGCGCAGCGCATTGGCCAGTGTCTGGCGGTATTCAGGTTCGGCGGCACTCAGTTGCAACTGCACCAGTTCAGTAAGCGCCCGCCACGCAGCATGGCGCGGGTCGAGAGAGCTGCCGCTGCCGAATACCTGTGGATGAGGGCTTGGCTTCGTAGTGAAGGCCAGAAAGGTCCGCGTCTTGAACTCGGTGCTGATATCCACCAGCACGATTTCGCCGTCGATTTCCTGTTCGGCATCGGCCCATAGACGACCGAGTTCGTCGCTTTCAGTGAGACGTGCCACCCGGCGCAGTGGCGGATGGTTCTGGTAATAGAAATGATCGAGCAGAAACAACGACACGGCGTCGCGCTCGATGCACTCGTTGGCGGCGTGCAGCAGCGCTTCGTTGTAAGTGGCGCCAATCGCGGTGCCGCTGTTGCTGGCGTAGCGCTGTACGGCGCGGCAGTCCGCCATGCCCGGTGACGAGGGCAAACGTGAGCCGTTCGGCGAGGTCAGCGCAATCGGATAGAAAAACCGGTCATGCCACGGCGGACAGACATAGGTTCGGCAGGTGATGCGCACGTTTTGCTGGCTGGTGAGCCTGTGCAGAAGCGAGTCATCGGCAAACATCGGCGTGTCTTTGAAATAGCGTTCAGTCTCTTCGTGAACATCGCAGGTGCAGAGCTTATCCGTCCAATAGTGCTCGAGCGCTTCATAAAGCGCGCCCAGGTGCGCCTGATCTGCATAGCCCTTGCCGGAGCCGCAGGCATGGCGGTTATCGCTGCCCTGAAGACTCGCCTGGACGGCAACGACTTTGCTGCCGAAGGTGCGGGTGTGTGGCGTGAGGCCCAGGCATGAAAGTTCGACATGAATACGCCGTTCTGCCTGATCGGCTGTGAGCTCACGCTCGGCCAACGTTGTCTTGTGCATGATTTCCTTCCTGGAAAACCCGCGAGGGCGCAAGCCCCCGCGGGTTCTGTCACTCGGCGTTGAGTTCCGCTCGTTCTTCCTCGGTCAGTTGCAGCGCTTCGATCTGCTCTGCCGAGGGCGCTTCCTGCTCTTCCAGTTCATCAATAGGGTTTGCGTTCCAGCTGCCCATGTAGCCCATGATGTTGCTCCTTGGTTGTTGTTTGGGAGTGCTGTTGCAAGCACGGGCCGAATCTAAAAGGGCGGTGACGGCGGGGTCAAAAATGTCCGGACGTTTCCAGTCGCGGGTTTCAGCGGTATCGAAATACGTACTGATAAAGCGTGAATTGACGCCGCGAGGACGTGTTTCTGAGGGGGCAGCACTGCGTTGCAACGGGCGAGCCACGCGAAAGGAATCAGCGGTTTGAGGCGTTCTGTCTTTTGCCGCTGTCAGACATTTCAGCGCAGGGACGACGCAAATTCGTGATGAAGGATTTACGGGGATGTATGCAGCACTTGTGCGGTGATTTTTCCCATGAGGTTTGAGAAAACACCGCACAAATCGGCTTGAAGGTTTAGTGCCGTTCCGGGTGCGTCACGGGAAACACCAGGCTGAATATTGTCATCGCTCCCGGTCGGCTTTGAACCTGCGCAGAGCCCTGATGCAGGGTCATGATCGAGTGCACGATGGCCAGTCCCAGACCGGTACTGCCCTGTGACCGGGTGCGGCTGCTGTCGATCCGGTAAAAACGGTCGAACAGATACGGCAGGTGCTGCGCTTCGATGCCCGCACCCGGATTGCTCACCCGCAATGACACCTCGTTCGGCGCCTGTTCGATGAACAGCGAAACGGTCTTGCCGGACGGGCAGTGGCGCAGGGCATTGGACAGCAGATTGGAAATCGCTCGCTGAATCATCAGCCGGTCCCCCGACACCTGCGCGCTGCCGATGACCTTCAGATCGATCTGTTTGTCCTGTGCCGTCAGGGAAAACAGATCCACCACCCTGGACGCCTCTTCTTCCAGCGCAATCGGCTCGAACGAGGCGTGCGCCGCAGGCTGGCTGGCCTGGGCCAGGAACAGCATGTCCGAGACAATCCGCGCGACCCGTTCCAGCTCTTCGGTGCAGGACACCAGAACGTTGGTGTATTCCTCGACCGAGCGCTCGCGCGACAGCGTCACCTGAGCCTTGCCCATCAGGTTGTTGATCGGCGTGCGCAGCTCGTGGGCCAGGTCATCGGAGAATTGCGACAACTGCTGCACGCCGCTGTCCAGGCGATCAAGCATCACGTTGATGCCCTGCGCCAGTTCGCTGAGTTCCTGGGGCATGTTCAGCACCGACAGGCGATGATCGAGATCCTGCGTCGTCACTCGCGCTGCCACTTTGCGAAATTCCCGCAACGGTGCCAACCCTCGCTGCACGGCGCCCCAAGCGGTCAGGCCGATGAATACCAGCAGCAACGGCAAAGCCATCAACGTCGAGCGCAAATAAGCACTGAGCAAGGCCTGATCGTGGGCGTTATCCATCGACAGCAGGACTGGTACGCTGCTGCCGTCCTTGAGGCGAATCAGCTTGGAGACGGTGAGAAACTTCGCACCTTCGGCATCGGCGCTGTCGGTGTGGGTCAACTGATCGGTTGTCGCCCGTACCGCCTTCAGTTCAACGCGCGGATCGGTCAGACCCGAACCGGACTTGAGCAGCGGGGTGCGCAGATTGTTCAGGTCATAAATAGTCAGGGTCAGGTTGTCGTGCCCCATGACCTGATCGAGCAGAATGTGCGGCTTGGCACTGATCTCTCCGGTGTCGAAGTACAGCGTCAGGCTGTGCTCGACTTGTTCCAGCTTCTTTTCCAGGCTGTCCCGGGATAGCGCGTTCAGCTCGTGGGTCAGGGCGAAATACGCGAGGATCGCCAGGAACACCACCAGCAATGCGCCCAGAATGCTGACCGTCAGACCCAGCCGCAGCGACAGGCTGGCCGGCTTCATTCCCGCGCCTCCAGCACATAGCCGACGCCGCGCAAGGTGTGGATCAGTTTGCTGTCGAACGGGTCGTCGATCTTCGCCCGCAAGCGGCGGATCGAGACTTCGACCACGTTGGTGTCGCAGTCGAAATTCATGTCCCACACCAGCGAGATGATCTGGGTGCGGGTCAGCACTTCGCCGGACTGGCGCATCAGCAGGTGCAGCAGGGCGAATTCCTTGGTGGTCAGGTCGATGCGCTGGGTGCCACGAAACGCCCGGTGACGGCCCGGATCGAGTTCCAGATCGGCAACCTTGAGCACCTGCGGCACCGGGATGTTCTCGCTGCGCCGCATCAACGTGCGCACCCTGGCCAGCAGCTCCGGGAACTCGAACGGCTTGACCAGATAATCATCGGCGCCCAGATCCAGACCCCGGATCTTGTCCGCCAGCCGCCCGCGTGCGGTGAGCATCATCACCCGGGTGGAGTGAGTGCGACGCAGTTGTTCCAGCACGCTCCAGCCGTCGAGTTCCGGCAGGTTCACATCGAGGATGATCAGGTCATAAACCTGTTGTTGCGCCAGGTGCAAACCATCCGCGCCATTGACCGCGTGATCAACGATATAACCACTTTCGGTCAGGCCCTGATGCAAGTATTCGGCAGCTTTAAGCTCGTCCTCGACGACAAGGATTCGCATGATGTTTCACCACTTTTAATGAATGGGTATTTAACTAAGTGAGTCTGGAAGTTGCAGTTTTTTGTAGGGACTTCCTGACGGACTTCGTAACTGAGTGGCGTGCACGGTAAAGGCTGTAGTGGCTACAGAGTCAACGTCTGAGCCCTTTAAATCGGCCATCCGCGACAGCCTTTCGCAGCGAAATGGTCGGTTTTTGATGACTTCCATTTCGGCAAGTGCTGTTCGGCGGATAACTAACGCACATTTGTTTCTATCTATTGCAACAAACTCATTCGAACTTCGAATCCTAGAGCAAAACAACTTCGATAAACCGTGGATAACGGATTTGTAATGTTCACGTCACCTTGTCGATAAGTTCAAAACCCTACCGTGGCGCCATCAACGATTCTTGATTGAAGGAAGCCTTCCATTGCCCGGTTTAATTGAACTGACGGCGCGATCACGCCTGAAAAAAACCGCCAGCGGCCTGTTGTTGCTGGCTTGTACCAGCCTTGCCAGCGCATCGACTTTGACGCTGGATCAGGCGTTGCAAACCGCCTTCGCCAGCAACCCGGAGCTGGCCGCCGCGCAGTGGGAAATCGGCATTGCCGAAGGTGACCGCAAGCAGGCCGGGCTGATCCCCAACCCCGAGGTGTCGTGGGAGGCCGAAGACACCCGGCGTGAATCGCGCACCACCACGGTGATGCTCAGCCAGCCGATCGAGCTGGGCGGCAAGCGCGGCGCGCGGATTGATGTGGCGAGTCGTGCCCAGGACGCCGCCGGCATCGAGCTGGAGCGCAAGCGCAACGTCCTGCGCGCCGACGTGCTTCAAGCGTTCAACGGTGCGCAAACCGCGCAGCAACGTTTGCAACTGGCCCGGCAGTCGCTGCAACTCGCCGAGCACGGTGTGCGTGTGGCGCAGGGGCGGATCGAGGCGGGCAAGTCGTCGCCGGTGGAAGGCACGCGGGCGCAAGTGCAGCTTTCGGAAGTGCGCCTGGAATTGAGCCGCGCCGAGCGTGATCAGGCCAATGCGTACCAGCAATTGGCACAGGTCATGGGCGCACCGTTGCCGACGTCGACCACGGTGCAGACCGCGACTCAAAGTCTGCCCAGCGTACCGCCGCCCACCCGTTTGCTTGAGCGTCTGAACGAGACTGCGGAGCTGCGGCTGGCCAGGTTGCAGATCGACCAGCGCGAAGCGTCGCTGGGGCTGGAAAAGTCCCAGCGGATTCCCGATCTCACCGTCAGCATCGGCAGCCAGTACAGCGAAACCGAGCGCGAGCGGGTCAACGTGGTCGGGCTGTCGATGCCGATTCCGCTGTTCAACCGCAATCAGGGCAACGTGCTGGCGGCGGCGCGGCGTACCGATCAGGCGCGGGACCTGCGCAACGCCACCGAACTGCGCTTGCGCACGGAAATCCAGACCACGCTGGCGCAATGGCAGACCGCCAACGGCGAAATCCAGGCATTCGACCGGACCATCCTGCCCGCCGCGCAAAGTGCGGTCGACAGCGCCACTCGCGGTTTCGAAATGGGCAAGTTCGGCTTCCTCGACGTGCTCGACGCCCAGCGCACATTGATCGCCGCTCGCAGCCAATACATCCAGGCGGTGAGCGAGGCGACCGACGCCCGGGTCCGCATCGAACGCATCTTCGGCGACCTCAGCGCCAACCCTTGAATTTCAACGTTCTGATGACTGCGCGATGGTTTGGCGCAGAGGAGTTTCCATGGATAAAAAACTGATCGTGGTCGCTGCGGCGACCTTGGCGCTGGGCATTGGCATCGGCTCGATGTGGAGCGGCAATGCGTCTGTCGATGCGCATGCCGATGAAGCGGCGGAACACGCCGACCATGCCGAAGAAGGCGCCGCCGCTGACGGCGGGCACGACGAAGAAGGGCACATCGAACTGACGGCCGAGCAGATCGCGGCGGCGGGGATTCAACTGGCCGCCGCCCAGGCGCATAACTTCAGCCTCGGTCTGTCGTTCCCCGGCGAAGTGCGCTTCGACGAAGACCGCACCGCGCATGTGGTGCCGCGCGTGCCGGGCGTGGTCGAGTCGGTGTCGGTCAACCTCGGACAGTCGGTGAAGAAAGGCCAGTTGCTGGCCGTGATCGCCAGTCAGCAGATCTCCGATCAGCGCAGCGAGCAGGCGGCCGCGCAACGCCGTCTGGCCCTGGCCCGCACGACGTTCGAGCGCGAGAGGAAACTGTGGCAGGACAAGATCTCCGCCGAGCAGGATTTCCTCCAGGCACGTCAGGCCCTGGAAGAAGCCGAGATTGCGGTGAGCAACGCCCGGCAAAAGATCAGCGTGCTCAGTGGCAGCGTGGTTGCCACCGGAGGAAATCGCTATGAACTGCGCGCGCCGTTCGACGGTGTGGTGGTGGAAAAGCACCTGACGCCGGGGGAGGTGGTCGACGAAACCACGGCAGCGTTCACGCTCTCGGATTTGTCGCGGGTGTGGGTCACGTTCGGCGTTTCGCCCAAGGACCTGAACAAGGTGCAAGTGGGCAAACCCGTCACCGTCAGCGCGGCGGAGTTGAACGCCGAAGTCAGCGGCACCGTGGCTTACGTCGGCAGCCTGCTCGGCGAACAGACCCGTACCGCGACCGTGCGCGTCACCCTGGAAAACCCGCAAGGCTCATGGCGCCCGGGCCTGTTTGTCACCGCGCTGGTCGCCACCGACAGCCGCCAGGCCAAAGTCGCCGTACCGGAAACCGCAATCCAGACCGTCGAGGACAAGCCCACGGTGTTTGTGCGCACCGACGACGGCTTCAAGGCGCAAGCCGTGGAGCTGGGCAGTCGCGCGGCAGGCCAGGTGGAAGTCATCGCCGGACTGGAACCGGGCGTGCAAGTCGCCAGTGCCGGCAGCTTCGTCCTCAAATCGGAGCTGGGCAAAGCCTCGGCCGAGCACAGTCATTAATCGCGGAAGACTCCCATGTTCGAACGCCTCATCCAGTTTGCCATCGAGCAGCGCATCATCGTGCTGCTCGCCGTTCTGCTCATGGCCGGCCTCGGCATCGCCAGTTATCAGAAACTGCCGATCGACGCCGTGCCCGATATCACCAACGTCCAGGTGCAGATCAACACCGGCGCGGCCGGGTTCTCGCCGCTGGAAACCGAGCAGCGCATCACCTTTCCGATTGAGACCGCGATGGCCGGCCTGCCCGCGCTGGAGCAAACCCGCTCGCTGTCGCGCTCGGGCTTGTCCCAGGTCACGGTAATCTTCAAGGACGGCACCGATCTGTTCTTCGCCCGGCAATTGGTCAACGAGCGGTTGCAGTCGGCCAAGGAGCAGTTGCCCGAAGGTGTGGAAGCGGTGATGGGGCCGATTTCCACCGGACTCGGCGAGATCTTTTTGTGGACGGTCGAGACCAAGGACGGCGCGCTGAAAGATGACGGCACGCCCTACACGCCGACCGACTTGCGGGTGATCCAGGACTGGATCATCAAGCCGCAACTGCGCAACGTTCCCGGCGTGGCCGAGATCAACACCATCGGCGGTTTTGCCAAGGAATATCAGATCGCGCCCGATCCGAAAAAACTCGCGGCCTACAAACTGACCCTCACCGATCTGGTGACGGCGCTGGAGCGCAACAACGCCAACGTCGGCGCCGGGTACATCGAGCGCAGCGGCGAGCAATTGTTGATTCGCGCACCGGGCCAGGTGGCGAGCACCGAGGACATCGCCAACATCGTCATGGCCAATGTCGACGGGACGCCGATCCGGATCAAGAACGTCGCCACCGTGGACATCGGCCGCGAACTGCGCAGCGGCGCCGCCACGGAAAATGGCCGGGAAGTGGTGCTCGGCACGGTGTTCATGTTGATCGGTGAAAACAGTCGCACGGTTTCCCAGGCCGTCGCCGCCAAGCTCGAACAGATCAACAAGTCGTTGCCCACCGGCGTGATCGCGGTGCCGGTGTACGACCGCACGCATCTGGTCGACAAGGCCATCGCCACGGTGAAGAAGAACCTCGTCGAAGGCGCGATTCTGGTGATCGCTATCCTGTTTCTGTTCCTCGGCAATATCCGCGCTGCGCTGATCACGGCGATGGTGATTCCGCTGTCGATGCTGTTCACCTTCACCGGCATGTTCAGCAACAAGGTCAGCGCCAACCTGATGAGCCTCGGCGCGCTGGACTTCGGCATCATCGTCGACGGCGCGGTGGTGATCGTCGAAAACACCCTGCGCCGGCTGGCCCATGCGCAGCAGCATCACGGGCGACTGCTGACGCGATCCGAGCGTTTTCATGAAGTGTTTGCGGCGGCGAAAGAGGCGCGGCGACCGCTGATTTTCGGCCAATTGATCATCATGGTCGTGTACCTGCCAATCTTCGCCCTGAGCGGCGTCGAAGGGAAAATGTTCCACCCGATGGCGTTTACCGTAGTCATCGCGTTGCTTGGCGCCATGCTCTTGTCCGTGACCTTTGTGCCGGCGGCGATTGCGCTGTTCGTGACCGGCAAGGTCAAGGAAGAAGAGGGCGTGGTGATGCGCGGTGCCCGTCGCGTTTATGCGCCGGCGCTGGACTGGGTCATGTCCCATCGGACGATGGCGGTCGGCGCAGCGTTGGGTGTGATTGTGCTCAGTGGCGTGGTCACCAGCCGCATGGGCAGCGAGTTTGTGCCGAGTCTCAGCGAAGGCGATTTTGCCTTGCAGGCGTTGCGCGTGCCGGGCACCAGCCTGACGCAATCGGTGGACATGCAGCAGCGGCTGGAAACGTTGATCCTCAATAAAGTGCCGGAAGTCGAGCGCGTGTTCGCCCGCACCGGTACTGCGGAAATCGCCTCTGACCCGATGCCGCCGAACATCTCTGACAGCTACGTGATGCTCAAGCCCAAAGAGCAATGGCCGGACCCGGACAAGTCCCGCGAAACCCTGATGGCCGAACTGCAGCAGGCCGCGGCAACGTTGCCGGGCAGCAACTATGAACTGTCGCAGCCGATCCAGTTGCGCTTCAACGAACTGATTTCCGGCGTGCGTAGCGACGTGGCGGTCAAGGTGTTCGGTGATGACATGGACGTGCTCAACGCCACGGCGGCGAAGATTGCCGCCGCGATGCAGAAGGTCAACGGCGCGTCCGAGGTCAAGGTCGAGCAAACCACCGGTCTGCCGGTGCTGACCATCAACATTGATCGCGACAAGGCCGCGCGTTACGGGCTCAACGTTGGCGATGTGCAGGACACCATCGCGGTGGCCGTCGGCGGGCAGAAGGCCGGGACGCTGTACGAAGGTGATCGTCGATTCGACATGGTGGTGCGCTTGTCCGACGCCATGCGCAAGGACATCGACGGGTTGTCGGCACTGTTGATTCCGGTGCCGGCGGCAGGTGGCGATGCTTCCAGTCAGATCGGCTTCATTGCGCTGAAGGACGTTGCCAGCCTCGATCTGGTGCTGGGGCCGAATCAGGTCAGCCGCGAGAACGGCAAGCGCCTGGTGATCGTCAGCGCCAACGTGCGCGGGCGTGACATCGGTTCTTTTGTCGCCGAGGCGGGCGCAGCGATCGAGCGTGATGTGCAGGTGCCGGCGGGTTACTGGACGACCTGGGGCGGCCAGTTCGAGCAACTGCAATCGGCGGCCAAGCGCTTGCAGATCGTGGTGCCGGTGGCGTTGCTGCTGGTGTTCGGGTTGCTGTTCATGATGTTCAACAACCTCAAGGACGGCTTGCTGGTGTTCACCGGGATTCCGTTTGCGCTGACCGGCGGGGTCATGGCGTTGTGGCTGCGGGACATTCCCCTGTCGATCTCGGCGGGTGTCGGTTTTATCGCGCTGTCCGGTGTGGCGGTGCTCAACGGGTTGGTGATGATCGCGTTTATCCGCAACTTGCGGGAGGAAGGGCGCTCGCTGTCCGAAGCGATTCACGAAGGTGCGCTGACGCGATTGCGCCCGGTGTTGATGACGGCGCTGGTGGCGTCCCTGGGCTTCATTCCGATGGCGCTTGCGACCGGCACCGGGGCCGAGGTGCAGCGCCCGCTGGCGACGGTGGTGATTGGCGGGATCCTGTCCTCGACCATTCTCACGTTGCTGATTCTGCCGGCGTTGTATCAGCTGGCGCATCGTCGGGACGAGGAATCGCCCGCTGCTGTTTAGTCACTTCGGGGTTCAAAAACAGGCCCGCCATTGCGGGCCTTTCTACATAACGGATATGTAATTTCGGCGCCACCGTCACGAAAGGTTCTGATTGTTACCTTGATCCCGTCAGTGACTTGAATGAGGAATCAACGATGAAACTTGCACAGATTGGCGCGTTTGCCGTGGCTCTGATGATGTCTTCCCTGGTGTTGGCCGAAGGTGGCGGCGACCGCACTTTCGACCGAATGATGGCCGCCAATGACCGCTCGATGGAGATTTTTGCTGCGAAGGAAAAGGCCCGTGATCCGGTCGTCGTGAATGACAAGAAGGACGACAAGACCCAAGACCTGTAAGCGTGCTGCCAGTGAATGAGCCCGTCATCGCGCATCGATGGTGGGCTTTTTTATGAGTCGTGTTTTGAAGGAGCTGGATATGAAATTTCTTAAGCTGTTGGCGTTCACCGCTGTCATGGCAATGTCCTTGAATGCGCTGGCCGAAGGCGGTGGCGACAGAACGTTCGACCGGGCGCTCAGCGCCAACACCAAAGCCATGGAACAGTACGCGGCCAGTCAGGGCAAAGCGGCGCCGGTGGTCAAGGAATACGAGTATGGAATGAAGCTGGATGTGAAGAAGGTGGTGAGCGTTGTCCGGCCAAAGAATGAATGCGCGGTCGTGCCGGCTGCGATGACTTACGAGGACTCCAAGGGGCAGCTCAATACGGTCACTTACAACGTGATGGGGAATTGTCGTCAGCAGGGTGGCTGACGCTAATCCCGGCTGAAACGCCCGGTTCATGTTCAGTGAGTCGGGCTTTTTTTCATCCATAAAAAAGGCGCCCCGAAGGACGCCAAAGATTCACCTCTTACCAAAGGAGCAAGGAGCTTCTAAAGGTGAATGGGCATTGCTCGTGAAACTCAGAGAATCGCCAGCGGGTATTCAACGATCACCCGCACTTCATCCAGATCCGATTCGAACGCGGTGGCGCGGGTAGTGGCCTGGCGCAGACGCAGCGACAGATCCTTCATCGAACCGCTTTGCACCACGTATTTCACTTCGATATCACGCTCCCAACGCTTCTGGTCAGTCAGCGGATTGCCCTCGGCATCGCGGCGCATGTACACGGCGTTGGCGTTGGAGTAATCGGCGTCGGTGCCGCGTGCGTAACGGGTCATGAACGACAGACCGGGCATGCCGTAGGCGGTCATGTCGAGGTCGTAGCGCACCATCCACGAACGCTCTTTCGGCGAGTTGAAGTCGCTGTACTGAATCGAGTTGTCGAGGAAGATCGAGTCGGACTGACGCAGGTAATCGAAGTCGTCGTTGCCGTTGTTGCGCTGGTGGGAAATGGCGACGGAGTGGGCGCCGAGTTTCACGCCGACGCGGCCGCTCCAGATGTTGTTGTCGAACTCGCCGAGCAATTGTTTGCCTTCGTCGATCGCCTTGTAGTAGTTCAGGCCGCCGAACAGCGACAGGTCATCCGACAGCGGATACGTCCAGGCGGTGCCGGCGTAGTACTGGTTCCAGGCGTCTTTCAGGCGACTGGAATACAGGCTGAAACTGAGGTTTTTGTTCAGCGCGTAATCGCCGCCGCCGTAAGCGATCCACGGCGAATTGACCGGGCCGGCATAGAAGGTCGCGAAGTTCTCGCGCAGGTCGCTGGACACCGGTTGACTCATCGCATGCAACCGGCCGCCCTGAATCGACAGACCTTCAATGCTGGTGTTGGTCGCCGTCACACCGCGAAAGCTTTCCGGCAGCAATCGCGAATCGCCTGCCGCGACCACCGGGTTGGCCGGGAACACATCACCGACTTTCACCACCGTATCGAAGGCCCGCAGTTTGGCGGCGCCACCGACCTTGGTGTATTCGTCCCGTGCTTCACCGTCGCTGTTGACCGGCAACACATCGAACGAACTGCGGCCACCGTTGCGGCCGTCGCCGGTGTCGAGCTTCAGACCGATCATCGCAAACGCGTCCACCCCGACCCCGACGGTGCCCTGGGTGAAACCGGATTCGAACTTGCCGATGATGCCGTGGGCCCAGGCTTCGGAATAACCATTGCCCGTGGGGCTGGACTGGCCGTTGCGGTGGTCACGGTTGAAGTAAAGGTTACGGTTGAGCACCGTCAGACTGCTGCCTTCGATAAACCCTTCGGGTTTTTCTTCTGCAAACACCGTGGACGGCCCGGCGCCGACAACCACTGCCAGAGCAGCCATCGACATTTTTGTGTTGTTAACCATCAATCACTCCTTGGGTTCGGCAGAACGGGAACGAGCTTCGGCGTGGGTTTTATTGTTCGAACGGGCAAGGGCCCGCCGGGAGAGTCGCCGGGTGACATCGTTGCAGGCTGCGGATAACGCGGAGGTGATTGGGGAATTACAATTTTGTTAGATCCCGGAAGTCAGGTCAGAGCCGCAAGGTGGTCGATCGTTTGTGGAAAACGCTCGACTAGTCGAATGAGTGTCGTCGCTTGGGCATTTGGCGTTGCTCGACCTTGTTCCCAGTTTTCGAGGGTTCGAGTGTTGGTTCGCAGGTACATGGCGAAAACTGACCGGGAGAGGTTGAGTTGCTGGCGGATCGCAACAACTTCCTCGGCAGTGATCGGCAATAGTTTGGGTAACTGGACTTTGTGGGTGCGAAGGGTGACCTTGCCTTGGCGCTCGTCGGCCAAAGCCTCAAGGCCCTCCATCAGTTCGGAAAAAATGTCACGTTTCATATTTGGGTTCTCGTGTTGATTTCTGTATCCAGCGCCTGTTTGAAGACTCTTTTCTGAGAAGGCAACAGATCGTCTTGCTCGTTTTTGCTGTACACGGTGAATAGCCAGAACTGGTCGAAACCAGACCACCAGTAATAAATCACTCGTAATCCGCTGCGCTTGCCCTTACCGCGTCGTTGGTCGCAGAAGCGAATTTTGCGCAGCCCGCCCGTGCCTTCGATGAGGTCGCCTGCTTCAGGATTTTTCAGCAGCTCCAACTGAAAGCTGCGAAACAGGTCATCATCCAGGTAATCGTCCCGGTGCTTCTGGAACGCGGGTAATTCGATAAAAAGAGCATCCATTTTCTGTACGTTACCTGCGTATAGTTTTGTCCCGATGATCGAATTGGTCAAGGCCTCCAGGCCATCCTTTTCGCCCCCTTTTCAACGGTAGTCACCAATAGTAAAAACACCTGTAGGACGAGTCGGCCACTGTGGTGGGAGCGCTCGACTGTTTAGGGAAGAGCCTTGCGATTGACTCGTCGGAACAATCCGCAGCACTATCCAGCCATGACTGCCCAACACCGAATGATCATGATGTGCTCCTCTATGACCGCTTCCGGCGGGCCATAAGGTCATGCATGTCTGGTCAATGACGTGTTACCCAAAGCCCCGCCAGAAATGGACGGGGCTTTTTCATGCCCGTCCGCACATGGCTCAAGGAGAGAGAAATGTTCGAAATGAAAAGAGCCGACCCGGACGATGCCGGGATAGCGTTCGAGATTCGGCGACTGGCTATCCGGCATCAATGCATCGGTGCCTACAGTGAGCAGCAAATGCTCGACTGGACAATGGGCTCGGCGGCAGACGGTTATGACACGCTCATGCAAAAGCATTTCTATCTGGGTTGCGTTGAGGGTGAACCCGTGGCAACCGGCATGCTCGATCTGGAGCACCGTGAAATCGGTGCAATCTTCATCCATCCGGATTTCATGCAGCGTGGGCTTGGTAAACGCGTGCTGCACTTTCTGGAAGCGCTGGCACAGGATCTGGGGCTGGCAGAGGTTTGTCTGGATGCGACGTTGAATGCCGCTGATTTTTATCGGCGCTGCGGTTACGTCGGGGAGGAGAGGGCGATCTATCAATCGCCTTCAGGTCTGCAACTGGTTTGCGTGCCGATGGTGAAAAAACTCAAGACGGTCTAGACGCAAAAACGGCACCCGAAGGTGCCGTTTCTGTTTCTAGCCAACTATCGCTGAGCGATCAGCCCGCCAGGCCCGATTGCTGAACCAGGGTCAGCAGCGGTTGTGGGTAGACGCCGAGGAAGAACGCAACCACAGCGATCGCCAGCAGCATCACGCCGCCTGCTTTCTGTTCCCAGTGCAGTTGGGCGTCGTGGCGGCGCAGGTTCGGTTCGATCAGGTACAGGGTAACCATCACGCGCAGGTAGTAGAACACGCCGATGGCGCTGCCCAGTACCAGGGAACCGACCAGCCACCATTGGTGCGACTCGACACCGGTGGCGATGATGTAGAACTTGCCGATGAAGCCAGCAGTCAGCGGGATACCGGCCAGGGACAGCATCATCACGGTCAGGACGGCGGTCAGGTACGGACGGCGCCAGAACAGGCCGCGGTATTCGTACAGCGCGTCTGCGTCACGGCCGTTGTACGGCGAGGACATCAGGGTGATCACACCGAAGGCGCCGAGGCTGGTGATCACGTAGGTGACCAGGTACACGCCGATGGCCTCCACCGCCAGGCCCTTGCTCGCCACCAGCGCGATCAGCAGGTAGCCGAAGTGCGCGATGGAGGAGTAACCGAGCAGACGCTTGAGGTTGCTCTGGGTCAGGGCCAGCAGGTTACCGAACAGGATCGAAGCGATGGCGATGATGGTCAGCACGTTGCTCAGTACGCCACTGCTTGCGGCAGGGGAGATCTGGAACAGGCGAACCATGACCGCGAACACAGCCACTTTCGAAGCGGTCGCGAGGAACGCGGCCACCGGTGCCGGAGCACCTTCGTACACGTCCGGCGTCCACAGGTGGAACGGTACCAGCGACAGCTTGAACGCCAGACCGATCAGCATCATGCCCAGGCCCAGTTGTGCCAGCGAGCTTGGCAGACCGGTCGCGGCCAAAGCCTGACCGATACCGACGAAGCTCAGCGAACCCGAGTCGGCGTACAGCAGCGCCATACCGAACAGCAGGAACGCGGAACCGGCGGCCGACAGCACCATGTACTTGATGCCGGCTTCCAGCGAACGCTTGTTGAAGAAGGCGTAGGCCACCAGACCGTAGACCGGCACCGACAGCAGTTCCAGACCGATGAACAAGCCGGCCAGGTGCTGCGCGCTGACCAGAACCAGGCCACCGGCGGCGGCCATCAGGATCAGCAGGTACAGTTCTTCACGGTTGCCCGGGTAACCCGAACCGCCATCGCCGAGGTAGGCGTGGGCGAGGGTGACACAGGCGAGAGTGGCGACCAGGATCAGCGCCATGTACAGGCAGGCAAAGGTGTCGATCTGCAGCAATGGGGTCACGGCCAGAGGCGCGACTTTCAGGGCCGGCAGGATCGACAGCAAGGCCAGGTTCAGACCGGCCACCGAAATCAGGAAGGTCTGCGAGTGGTTGCGGCGCCAGGCGATTGCCAGCATCACCACGATAATGGTGAGGCTGGTGATCAACAGTGGCGCAAGCGCAATAAAGTGTTGAATCGTGAATTCCATAGCGCTCTTACCGGGCCGAAGCGAGTTGAGTGAAGGCGGTGCCGAGCCACTGCTGCACGCCATGCATCGTGGCGGCAGAAGTGTCGAGGAACGGTTGCGGGTAGACGCCGAGGTAAATCAGCAGTACCGCAAGGCCCAGCACCATGATCAGTTCGCGACCGTCCATGCCGTGCAGGATCGAATCCGATTTGGACGGACCGAAGTAAGCGCGGTGGATCATGATCAGCGAGTAGACCGAACCGAACACCAGACCGGAGGTGGCAATCGCGGTGATCCATGGAGCACTGGCGAACGTACCGATCAGGATCAGGAATTCACCGACGAAGTTACCGGTACCCGGCAGACCCAGAGAAGCGGCTGCGAAGAACAGGCTGATCGCCGGCAGGTAAGCGATGCGCGACCACAGACCGCCCATCTCACGCATGTCACGAGTGTGCAGGCGCTCGTACAGCTGACCGCTGAGGATAAACAGTGCTGCGGCCGACAGACCGTGGGCCAGCATCTGGATCACAGCACCTTGCAGGGCCAGTTGGCTGCCGGAGTAGATGCCGATCAGTACGAAGCCCATGTGGGAAACGGACGAGAAGGCGATCAGACGCTTGATGTCGGTTTGCGCGAAAGCGAGGAACGCACCGTAGAAGATCCCGATCAGACCGAGGGTCATGGCGATCGGCGCGAACTCGGCCGAGGCGTTCGGGAACAGCGGCAGGGCGAAACGCAGCAGACCGTAGGCCGCGGTTTTCAGCAAGATACCGGCGAGGTCGACGGAACCTGCAGTCGGCGCCTGGGCGTGAGCGTCAGGCAGCCAGGAGTGGAACGGAACCACTGGCAGCTTGACCGCGAAGGCGATGAAGAAGCCGAGCATCAGAATGTACTCGGTGGTCATCGACATCTTGGTCTTCAACAGATCGGCGTAGTTGAAGGTGATCACGCCGGTGCTGTTGTAGTTGACCAGGACCAGACCGAGGATCGCCACCAGCATGATCAGGCCGGAAGCCTGAGTGAAGATGAAGAACTTGGTCGCTGCGTAGATCCGGGTTTTCTTGCCGTCCGAAGAACTGTGACCCCAGAGCGCGATGAGGAAGTACATCGGCACCAGCATCATTTCCCAGAAGAAGAAGAACATGAACAGGTCGAGGGCGAGGAACACGCCGACAACGCCGCCCAGGATCCACATCAGGTTCAGGTGGAAGAAGCCAACGTGACGCTGGATCTCTTTCCACGAGCAGAGTACCGACAGGATACCCAGCAGGCCGGTCAGCAGGATCATCAGCAGCGACAGGCCGTCGAGGGCCAGGTGCACGTTGATGCCGAAGCGCTGGATCCAGACGTGCTTGAACTCAAGCGCCCAGGTCGGATCGGCGCCTGGCGCCGGTGCAAATGAATAGTCACCGTGGGCCCACAGCCAGAGGCCGAGGGCGAGTTCCAGGGTCATGGTCAACAGCGCAATCCAGCGGGGGAGGGTGGCGCCGAAGCGCTCACCCAGCCAGCACAGCAGGCCGCCGATGAAGGGGATCAGGATTAGCCAAGGCAGAATCATGACGGGCTCGTTTCCTTTCGCAAATTCGCAAGGTTCATATCAGACCGCTACCAGCACGACAGCGCCGATGACCAACACGGCACCAGCAGCCATCGAAGCAGCGTACCAACGCAGTTGACCGGTTTCGGTACGGCTCAGGGCGGTGTGACCACCCTTGGCCATGCGCGGGATCAGACCGATGGTCTGGTCGAGCGGGTCTTTGCGCAGCATGTGGCTGATCGCAAGGTACGGCTTCACGAACAGTTTGTCGTAGATCCAGTCGAAGCCCCAGGCAGCGAACCACCAGGCCGAAAGGAGACGGCCGATGCCGCTGTTGGCGATTGCGGTCACGAAGCGGCGCTTGCCGAGGAACAGCAGGGCCGCCAGCAGGATACCGGCCAGGGCGATGGCGCCCGAGGCGATTTCCAGACTGTGCTTGGCTTCGCCACCGGCATGGCCAACGCTCTCGGGCAGTACGCCGTGCAGCGGTGGAACGATCATGGCGCCGACGAAGGTCGACAGCACGATCAGCACCGACAGCGGCAGCCAGTGAGCGATGCCGTGACCGGCGTGGGCTTCGGTCTTGGCTTCACCATGGAACGCGATGAAGATCAGGCGGAAGGTGTACAGCGAGGTCATGAATGCGCCGACCAGACCTGCGTAAAGCAGACCGTGGTTGCCGCTGGCGAACGCTTCCCAGAGGATTTCGTCCTTGGAGTAGAAACCTGCGGTCACCAGTGGCAGGGCAGCCAGAGCGGCACCACCGACGATGAAGCTGGCGTAGGCCAGCGGCAGTTTCTTCCACAGGCCGCCCATCTTGAAGATGTTCTGCTCGTGGTGGCAGGCAACGATCACCGCACCGGAAGCAAGGAACAGCAGGGCCTTGAAGAAGGCGTGGGTCATCAGGTGGAAGATCGCGCCTTCCCAGGCGCCAACGCCCAGCGCCAGGAACATGTAGCCGATCTGGCTCATGGTCGAGTAGGCGAGGATACGTTTGATGTCGGTTTGCACCAGTGCGGCGAAACCGGCCAGCACCAGGGTCACACCACCGACGATGCCGACCAGGTGCAGGATGTCCGGCGCCAGGGCGAACAGGCCGTGGGTACGGGCGATCAGGTAGACACCGGCAGTCACCATGGTTGCGGCGTGGATCAGTGCCGAAACCGGGGTAGGGCCGGCCATCGCGTCCGCAAGCCAGGTTTGCAGCGGCAGTTGCGCCGATTTACCGACCGCACCACCCAGCAGCATCAGGGTTGCCAGCACGATCCAGAAATCGCCGACCTTGAAGTGCTCAGGCGCCTTCACCAGCAGTTCCTGGACGTTCAGCGTGCCCAGTTGCTGGAACAGGATGAACAGGCCGATTGCCATGAACACGTCGCCGATACGGGTGACGATGAAGGCTTTCAGTGCGGCGTTACCGTTGTTGCGGTTGCTGTAGTAGAAACCGATCAACAGGTACGAGCACAGGCCCACGCCTTCCCAACCGAAGTAGATGAACAGCAGGTTATCGCCCAGGATCAGAAACAGCATGCTGGCGATAAACAGGTTGGTGTACGAGAAGAAGCGCGAGTAACCGGCTTCACCGCGCATGTACCAGGAGGCGAACAGGTGGATCAGGAAACCCACGCCGACCACCACACCGAGCATGGTCACGGACAGACCATCGAGGTACAGGGCGAAGTTCGGCTGGAAGCCTTCCACCGACATCCAGCGCCACAGCACCTGGGTGTAGACGCCACCTTCCGGTGGCGCGACGTTGAACTGCCAGATCACGTAGGCCGCGACGATGGCAGACAGGCCGATGGAGCCGACACCGATCAGCGCCGACAGGTTTTCCGAGAAGCGGCCGCGCGAGAACGACAGCAACAGGAACCCGATCAGAGGGAATACGAAAGTCAGAAAGAGTAGGTTCATCCGCGCATCTCACTGGCAGCGTCGATATCGAGCGTGTGGAAGCGGCGATACAGTTGCAGCAGGATCGCCAGGCCAATACTGGCTTCGGCGGCTGCAAGGCTGATCACCAGGATGAACATGATCTGTCCATCCGGTTGCGCCCAGCGGGCGCCCGCAACGATGAAGGCCAGTGCAGAGGCGTTCATCATCACTTCCAGACTCATCAACACGAACAAAATGTTGCGGCGGACCATCAGGCCGACCAGACCAAGGCAGAACAGGATGCCGGCAACGGCCAATCCATGCTCGAGAGGGATAGCAGGCATGTCTTACTCCTTCGCCTCGTTACGGCCCAAATGGAACGCCGTGACGGCTGCAGCGAGCAGCAGCATCGAGGCGAGTTCGACCACCAGCAGGTACGGACCGAACAGGCTGATGCCCACGGCTTTCGCGTCCACGGTGGTTTGACCGATGGCCTGACCGCTCTGGTGAGCGAACAGCACATACAGCAGTTCGGCCAGCAGCAGGGCGGCGAGAATCACCGGCCCCGCCCAGATCCCGGGCTTGAGCCAGGTGCGTTCCTGCTGAACCGAGGCAGGCCCCAGGTTCAGCATCATCACCACGAACACGAACAGCACCATGATGGCGCCGGCGTAGGCGATCACTTCCAGCACGCCGGCGAACGGTGCGCCGAGTGCGAAGAAGGTCATGGCCACGGAGATCAGCGAAATGATCAGGTAGAGCAGGGCGTGCACAGGATTGGTGTTGGTGACCACACGCAGTGTGGACACAACAGCGATACCCGATGCGAAATAGAAAGCGAATTCCATCGTTCTTCCTTAAGGCAGCAAGCTCTTCACGTTGATCGGCTCGGCTTCGTTTTGTGCGGCGCCTTTCGGCTTGCCCGCAACGGCCATACCTGCAACACGATAGAAGTTGTAATCAGGGTTTTTGCCGGGGCCGGAGATCAAAAGATCTTCTTTCTCGTACACCAGGTCCTGACGTTTGAACTCGGCCATCTCGAAATCCGGGGTCAGCTGGATCGCGGTGGTCGGGCAGGCTTCCTCGCAGAGACCGCAGAAAATGCAGCGCGAGAAGTTGATACGGAAGAAGTCCGGGTACCAGCGACCGTCTTCGGTTTCAGCTTTCTGCAGCGAGATGCAACCCACCGGGCAGGCCACGGCGCACAGGTTGCAGGCTACGCAGCGTTCTTCGCCATCGGGGTCGCGGGTCAGGACGATGCGGCCACGATAGCGTGGCGGCAGGTAGACTTGCTCTTCCGGGTATTGCAGGGTGTCGCGCTTGCGAAAGCCATGGCCGAAGACCATGACCAGGCTGCGCAACTGGGTACCGGTACCCTTAACGATGTCGCCAATATATTTGAACATGGGGCAAATCCTCACTGAACCGCAACCGCAGGCGTGTTCCACAACACGATTGCAGCGGTCACCAGCAAATTGATCAGGGTCAGTGGCAGGCAGAATTTCCAGCTGAAATCCATCACCTGGTCATAACGCGGACGCGGGATGGAAGCGCGCAGCAGGATGAACAGCATGATGAAGAACGCGGTCTTCAGTGCGAACCAGACGAAGGACAGTTGCGGCAGGATGCCGAACGGACCGTGCCAGCCACCGAAGAACAGGGTGACCAGCAGTGCCGAGATCAGGATGATGCCGATGTATTCACCGACGAAGAACATGCCCCATTTCATACCGGCGTATTCAATGTGGTAACCGTCGGCCAGTTCCTGTTCCGCTTCCGGCTGGTCGAACGGGTGACGGTGAGTCACGGCCACGCCAGCGATGAAGAAGGTACAGAAGCCGAAGAACTGCGGAATGATGAACCACAGGTTCTGCGCCTGGTACTCGACGATGTCGCGCATGTTGAACGAGCCGACCTGCACCACGATGCCCATCAGGGCCAGGCCCATGAACACTTCGTAGGACACGGTCTGCGCCGAGGCACGCAAGCTGCCCAGCAGGGCGAACTTGTTGTTACTCGACCAGCCGGCGAACAGCACCGCGTAGACCGAAAGACCGGCCATGGCGAAGAAAAACAGCAGGCCGATGTTCAGATCCGCCACGCCCCAGGTCGGGGTGATCGGGATGATCGCGAACGCGATCAGCAGGGCGGACATGGCCACCACCGGCGCCAGGGTGAAGATCACCTTGTCGGCAAACGGAGGGGTCCAGTCTTCCTTGAAGAACATCTTCAGCATGTCGGCCGCGATCTGGAACATGCCGAACGGACCAACGCGGTTCGGACCGTAACGGTCCTGCCACCAGCCCAGCAGGCGACGCTCGACAAAGCTGAGCAACGCGCCTGCGACCACCACGGCCAGCAGGATCACGATGGCCTTGATGACCGTCAGGATCACATCGATCACTTCAGGGGTGAACCAGGTCATTGCGCTGCCTCCTGCAGACCATCAACGGATACGCCAGCGAATGCCGGTGGAATGCCGGCGATGCCTGCAGGCAATGCCACCAGACCTGCGCCCAGTTCTTCATTGATGCGCAGCGGCAGACGCAGGGTCTGGCCGGCAACATTGAGGCTCAGCAGTGCGCCGTCGTTCACGCCCAGGCGATCCGCTTCGGACTTGGCCAGTGCAACGTAGGCGGCCGGGATGCGTTCCTGGACCGGAGCGGCTTTCGACGAGTTCTCGTCGCTGCCGAACAGGTGGTAGAACGGCACGGCTTGCCAGGTGCCCTGGGCCGGGTTGAACGCGCGCGGAACACTGGCGAACCAGTTCAGCGAATCACCGGTGCTTTCGATCAGGCGGGTGCCCGGATCGCCAGCGCGCAGGTGACCACCGACTTCGTCCTGGAACTTGTTCCAGGCTTGCGGCGAGTTCCAGCCCGGCGACCAGGCGAACGGCACTTGCTGACGCGGTTCGGCGGAGCCCGAGTAACCTTCCATCGAGAAGGCGAACGCGGTGTCTTTGTCTTGCGGGGTGCGTGGTTCGTGAACGCTGATGTCGGCGCGCATCGCGGTGCGACCGGAGTAACGCAGCGGCTCACGCGCCAGTTTCAGACCCTTGATGCGGAACGAGGCGGACGGCGCGGCGTCGACAATACGGGCCAGTTGCGGCGTGCTCGACGCAACGGCAGCGGTCACGTGGTCGAGTTGCGTCCAGTCGATCGGCTGGTTCAGCAGGGTAGCGCGCAGGGCGTGCAGCCAGCGCCAGCCTTCGTGGACCAGAATGCTCGCGTCCATGTATTGCGGGTCGAAAACCTGGAAGAAGCGCTGGGCACGACCTTCCTGGCTGACCAGTGTACCGTCGCCTTCAGCGAAGCTGGCGGCCGGCAGAACCAGATGCGCGCGGTCGCTGGTGGCGGTCTTTTGATGGTCGGCAACGATCACCACTTTCGCAGCGTTCAGTGCCGCATCGACCTTGGCCTTGGCGGTACGGGTGTACAGATCGTTTTCCAGCACGACGATGGCGTCGGCCTTGCCGTCGATGACCGCTTGCAGCGCGGCATCGACCGATTCGCCACCGAGCATGGCCAGGCCGAGGCTGTTGGCTTCCGGCACGATCAGGCTGATCGAACCGTTCTTCTCGCGCAGCTTCAGGGCCTTGGCGATGTTCGCAGCGGCTTCGATCAAGGCTTTGGAGCCCAGCGAAGTACCGGCGATGATCAGCGGACGCTTGGCCGCGAGCAGAGCATCGGCGATGCGCTTGGCCAGTTCCAGGGCTTCGGCGTCCAGACCTTCAACGGCCGGCGCGCTGGCGTCCAGGGCGTGAGCCACGGCGAAACCGATGCGCGCCAGATCGTCGGGAGCGGCGTGTACGCATTCTTCGGCGATGTCATCGAGCTTGGTTTCAGCCAGGCTGGCGATGAACAGCGGGTTCAGTTCATGCTGACCGATGTTCTTCACCGCAGCGTCGAGCCAAGGCTGAACGCGCATGGCTTCGGCCATGTCTTCGGCCTTGCCTTTGACCGACTGACGCAGGGCCAGGGCCATGCGGGCGGCGGTCTGGGTCAGGTCTTCACCGAGGACGAACACAGCGTCGTGGTCTTCGATGTCGCGCATGTTCGGCACTGGCAGCGGGCTGTCTTTCAGCACTTGCAGGACCAGACGGATGCGTTCCAGTTCGGAGGCTTCGATACCGGAGTAGAAGTGCTCGGCGCCCACCAGTTCACGCAACGCGTAGTTGCTTTCCAGGCTGGCACGTGGCGAACCGATACCGACGATGTTGCGACCGCGCAGCAGGTCGGCGGCTTTGTCCAGCGCAGCATCCAGTCCAAGCTTGGTGCCGTCGGCCAGCAGCGGCTGACGTGGACGGTCGGTGCGGTTGACGTAGCCATAACCGAAACGGCCACGGTCGCACAGGAAGTACTGGTTCACCGAACCGTTGTAACGGTTTTCGATGCGACGCAGTTCGCCGTAACGCTCGCCCGGGGAAATGTTGCAACCGCTCGAGCAGCCATGGCAGATGCTCGGCGAGAACTGCATGTCCCACTTACGGTTGTAGCGCTCGGAGTGAGTCTTGTCGGTGAACACACCGGTCGGGCAGACCTCGGTGAGGTTGCCGGAGAACTCGCTTTCGAGGGTGCCGTCTTCAACGCGACCGAAGTACACGTTGTCGTGGGCGCCGAATACACCGAGGTCGGTGCCGCCGGCGTAATCCTTGTAGAAACGCACGCAGCGGTAGCAGGCGATGCAGCGGTTCATCTCGTGGGAAATGAACGGGCCCAGTTGCTGGTTCTGGTGGGTGCGTTTGGTGAAGCGATAACGGCGCTCGTTGTGGCCGGTCATCACGGTCATGTCTTGCAGGTGGCAGTGACCGCCTTCCTCGCACACAGGGCAGTCGTGCGGGTGGTTGGTCATCAGCCATTCGACGACACTGGCGCGGAACGCCTTGGATTCTTCATCGTCGATGGAGATCCAGGTGTTGTCGGTGGCCGGGGTCATGCAGGACATGACGATGCGACCACGGGTGTCGTTTTCGTCGGTGTACTGCTTGACCGCGCACTGGCGGCAAGCCCCGACGCTACCAAGCGCGGGGTGCCAGCAGAAATAAGGGATGTCGAGGCCCAGCGACAGACATGCCTGTAACAGGTTGTCTGCCCCGTCGACTTCGAGCGCTTTGCCGTCTACGTGGATAGTGGCCATGGTTCAAAGGTCTTCGTTGGCCCGGTGTCAGCGGGCGTGGCTAATGGAATCTTGTTATCCGTCCGAATCCAGTCAGCCCCGAAAGGCGTCATCGGACGAAAGTCGAAGGGCACGGACCCTTCGCCTTTTTAAGCGTTTACGCGCCGACTACGATCGGCTTCGCCAGAGGCGGGACGGCGGCGCTTGCAGGCGCGATACCGGCTTCGAACTCTGGACGGAAGTATTTGATGGCACTGCCCAACGGCTCCACGGCACCCGGTGCGTGAGCACAGAAGGTCTTGCCCGGGCCGAGGAAGTTGACCAGACCCAGCAGGGTCTCGATGTCGCCTGGCTGGCCGCGGCCTTGTTCGATGGCCATCAGCAGCTTGACGCTCCATGGCAAACCATCACGGCAAGGGGTGCAGAAACCACAGGATTCGCGAGCGAAGAACTGCTCCATGTTGCGCAGCAGGGACACCATGTTGACGCTGTCGTCCACCGCCATGGCCAGGCCGGTACCCATACGGGTGCCAACCTTGGCGATGCCGCCAGCGTACATTTGTGCGTCGAGGTGTTCCGGCAACAGGAAACCGGTACCGGCGCCACCTGGCTGCCAGGCTTTCAGCTTGAAGCCGTCGCGCATGCCGCCGGCGTAGTCTTCGAACAGCTCGCGGCCGGTCACGCCGAATGGCAGTTCCCACAGGCCGGGGTTCTTGACCTTGCCGGAGAAGCCCATGAGCTTGGTGCCCATGTCTTCGCTGCCGTCGCGGGCCAACGATTTGTACCAGTCCACGCCGTCGGCAATGATCGCCGGCACGTTGCACAGGGTTTCAACGTTGTTCACGCAGGTCGGCTTGCCCCACACGCCGACGGCGGCAGGGAAGGGCGGTTTGGAGCGCGGGTTGGCGCGGCGGCCTTCGAGGGAGTTGATCAGTGCGGTTTCTTCGCCGCAGATGTAACGCCCGGCGCCGGTGTGGACGAACAGCTCGAAATCGAAGCCGCTGCCCAGGATGTTCTTGCCCAGCAGGCCGGCTGCCTTGGCTTCTTCCACGGCACGGTTCAGGTGCTTGGCGGCGGTGGTGTATTCGCCACGCAGGAAGATGTAGCCACGGTAGGTTTTCAGCGCGCGGGCGCTGATCAGCATGCCTTCGATCAGCAGATGGGGCAGTTGCTCCATCAGCATGCGGTCTTTCCAGGTGTTCGGCTCCATTTCATCCGCGTTGCACAGCAGGTAGCGGATGTTGATGGATTCGTCCTTTGGCATCAGGCCCCACTTCACGCCTGTGGGGAAGCCTGCACCGCCGCGACCTTTGAGGCCGGCGTCTTTCACGGTCTGGACGATGGCGTCCTGATCCATGTCGGCGAAGGCTTTGCGCGCAGCGGCGTAACCGTTCTTGGCCTGGTACTCGTCGAGCCACACGGCTTCGCCGTCGTCACGCAGGCGCCAGGTCAGCGGGTGAGTCTCGGCCGAACGCTGGATGCGGTTGGCCGGACCGAAAGAAGTCAGGGTCATACGTAGCCCTCGAGCAGTTTGGCGACGCCGGCAGGCTGGACATCGCCAAAGGTGTCGTCATCGATCATCAGCGCCGGTGCCTTGTCGCAGTTGCCGAGGCAGCAGACCGGCAGCAGGGTGAAGCGACCGTCGGCGGTGGTCTGACCCAGGCCGATACCCAGGTTGTTCTGGATTTCGCTGACCACCGACTCGTGGCCACCGATGTAGCAGACCATGCTGTCGCAGACGCGAATGATGTGACGGCCGACCGGCTGACGGAAGATCTGGCTATAGAACGTGGCCACGCCTTCAACGTCGCTGGCCGGGATGCCGAGGATCTCGCCGATGGCGTACAGAGCGCCGTCCGGCACCCAGCCGCGTTCCTTCTGGACGATCTTCAAGGCTTCGATCGACGCCGCGCGCGGGTCTTCGTAGTGATGCAGCTCGTGCTCGATGGCCGAGCGCTCGGTTTCACTCAAGGTGAAACGGTCTGTCTGGATAAGCGTGCTGTTCATGCTTAGCGGTCCACGTCGGCCATAACGAAGTCGATACTACCCAGGTACGCAATCAGGTCCGCGACCATGCTGCCTTTGATCACCGAAGGGATCTGCTGCAGGTGGGCGAAGCTCGGAGTACGGATCCGGGTACGGTAGCTCATGGTGCCGCCGTCGCTCGTCAGGTAATAACTGTTGATGCCCTTGGTCGCTTCGATCATCTGGAAGGATTCGTTGGCCGGCATGACCGGGCCCCACGAAACTTGCAGGAAGTGCGTGATCAGGGTTTCGATGTGCTGCAGCGTGCGCTCTTTCGGCGGCGGCGTGGTCAGCGGGTGATCCGCCTTGTACGGGCCTTCCGGCATGTTGCGCAGGCACTGGTCGATGATCTTGACGCTCTGGCGCATCTCTTCGACGCGAACCATGCAGCGGTCGTAGGCATCGCCGTTGGCAGCCAGCGGCACTTCGAACTCGAAGTTCTCGTAACCGGAGTATGGGCGCGCCTTACGCAGGTCGAAGTCGCAACCGGTGGAACGCAGGCCAGCACCGGTAACGCCCCATTCCAGGGCCTCTTTGGTGTTGTACTGGGCAACGCCGATGGTACGCCCCTTGAGGATGCTGTTCTGCAGGGCGGCCTTGGTGTATTCGTCGAGGCGCTTTGGCAGCCATTCAACGAAATCTTTCACCAGTTTTTCCCAGCCGCGCGGCAGGTCGTGGGCGACGCCGCCGATGCGGTACCAGGCCGGGTGCAGACGGAAACCGGTGATGGCTTCGATCACCGTGTAGGCCTTCTGGCGGTCGGTGAAGGTGAAGAACACCGGAGTCATGGCGCCGACGTCCTGGATGTAGGTACCCAGGAACAGCAGGTGGCTGGTGATCCGGAAGAACTCGGCCATCATGATGCGGATGACGTCGACTTTCTCTGGCACCTTGATGCCGGCCAGCTTCTCGACCGAGAGCACGTACGGCAGGTTGTTCATCACGCCGCCGAGGTAGTCGATACGGTCGGTGTACGGAATGAAACTGTGCCAGGACTGACGCTCAGCCATCTTCTCGGCGCCACGGTGGTGGTAACCGATGTCCGGAACGCAATCGACGATCTCTTCACCGTCCAGCTGCAGGATGATGCGGAACGCACCGTGCGCCGAAGGGTGGTTCGGACCCAGGTTGAGGAACATGTAGTCCTCGTTCGCACCGGAACGCTTCATGCCCCAGTCTTCAGGACGGAAGCGCGCGGCTTCTTCCTCAAGCTGTTGCTTGGCCAGGTTCAGGCTGAACGGATCGAATTCGGTGGCGCGCGCCGGGAAGTCCTTGCGCAGCGGGTGACCTTCCCAGGTCGGCGGCATCATGATGCGCGACAGGTGCGGGTGACCTTTGAAGTCGATGCCGTACATGTCCCAGACTTCACGCTCGTACCAGTTGGCGTTCGGCCAGATGCTGGTGACGGTCGGCAAGCTGAGGTCGCTTTCGGACAAGGCGACCTTGATCATCACGTCACTATTACGTTCCAGCGACATGAGGTGATAGAACACGGTGAAATCGGCACCGCTCGGCAGCCCTTGACGCTTGGTGCGCAGACGCTCGTCCACGCCGTGCAGGTCATAGAGCATGACGTACGGTTTGGGCAAATTGCGCAGGAAGGTCAGGACTTCGACGAGCTTGGCGCGAGCCACCCACAGCACCGGCATGCCGGTGCGGGTCGGCTGGGCGGTGAACGCTTCGGCGCCAAAACGGTTGTTGAGTTCGACGACCACATCCTGGTCGTCTGCCTTATAAGGCGGGATGTACAGAGCACTGCCTGTAGTCATGGTTATTTTTTCGCTTTCGGTCAACGTAAAGAATGAAGCCAGCTTCTCGTTTCTTTGAAACAGACTGGATCAGACTTCGTCAGGGCTGCGCAGGTTGGTGACTGCGATTCGCTGTTCGCGGCGCTGTTCCTTCTGCGAAGGCATGTCGGCGCGATAAACGCCTTGATCGCCAACGACCCAGGACAGTGGGCGACGCTCCTGGCCAATGGATTCCTGCAACAGCATCAAACCTTGCAGAAATGCTTCTGGACGGGGCGGGCAGCCAGGTACGTAGACGTCAACGGGCAGGAACTTGTCCACCCCCTGAACCACGGAGTAGATGTCGTACATGCCGCCGGAGTTGGCGCACGAACCCATGGAGATAACCCATTTCGGCTCGAGCATCTGCTCGTACAGGCGCTGAATGATCGGCGCCATCTTGATGAAGCAGGTCCCGGCGATAACCATGAAATCAGCCTGACGCGGTGAAGCCCGGATAACTTCGGCGCCGAAGCGCGCGATGTCGTGGGGCGCCGTGAAGGCGGTGGTCATTTCCACGTAGCAGCACGACAGACCGAAGTTGTACGGCCACAGGGAGTTCTTACGTCCCCAGTTGACCGCGCCACTCAGCACGTCTTCCAGCTTGCCCATGAAAATGTTTTTGTGGACTTGATCTTCTAACGGATCGGAAACGGTTTCCCGCTGGCCGATCGGATACTGCTCGTTAGGAGCATCGGGGTCGATTCTGGTGAGATTGTATTGCATTGCCAAAGCCTCATTGTTTCAGCTTCGCCTGCCGCTTGCGACGAGCTTCCGGAGCCCAGTCAAGGGCGCCCACTCGGAACAGGTAGACAAGACCTGCCAACAGAATTGCTATGAAAACGAGAGCTTCGACGAATCCGGTCCAGCCGCTTTCGCGGACGGACACAGACCATGCAAAGAGAAAGAGGGCTTCGATATCGAAGATCACGAACAGCATCGCGACCAGATAGAATTTGGCTGAGAGCCGCAAGCGGGCGCCACCGGTAGGTAGCATGCCGGACTCGAACGGTTCGTTTTTGCTGCGGCCCCAGGCTTTTGACCCGAGGAGGCTGGAGACGCCGAGCATGAAGGCACACAGGCCGACTACACCCAGAAGGAAAATGGCAAAGCCCCAGTTGTGGGCCATGAGTCCTGTCGCTTCGGGCATGCTGGAAATCCTTAACAGAGAGCAAAGGTCTCTGAGCTTGATAAAGAAATAAGGCAGTGACGATATGTCGCAGCAATCAATCGCGCTGATTTTATGGCTAAACACCCGGCAAGTAAAATTCCTATAGCGAAATTATTTATTGGAATAAGGACATAGCGCACCTCGAAGGGCCCGCAGCCCATGCGCTGCGGGCATTAGCCGGGATTTCACGAATTATGTTTTGTAGGAAATGTAACGAACATAGTTGTCGCTAAATGATAATTGATATCGTTTGGAGTGATTGGGTAACTGTTTAACGGGTCAGTAGTCGGGAAGTTGTCTTATATCCGCGTTACTGCAAGTAGCGGCGGCGCCCGTTTTAACCGGTTTTTCCGATGCGGATACCGCTCTGGATCAATGTTTTGCCTGACAGGCTGTGCCATTTCCTGAGGTGCCCGGAAAAGCGCAGGCAAAAAAACGCCCCGAACCAGTCGGGGCGTCAGTTTTTCGGCAGTGCGGTTAGCTTTCTATACGGTCCGCAAAGGCCGTTCGCTCAGGCGAAGTCGATCAGTGGAACTGTTCTTCTTCGGTCGAGCCGGTCAACGCGGTCACCGAGGACGTGCCGCCCTGGATCACGGTGGTCATGTCGTCGAAGTAGCCAGTGCCCACTTCCTGCTGGTGAGCCACGAAGGTGTAGCCCTTGGCGGCGTCAGCGAATTCCTGCTCTTGCAGCTTCACGTAGGCAGTCATGTCGTTGCGGGCGTAGTCGTGCGCCAGGTTGAACATGCTGTGCCACATGTTATGAATGCCGGCCAGGGTGATGAACTGGTGCTTGTAACCCATGGCGGACAGTTCGCGCTGGAACTTGGCGATGGTCGCGTCGTCCAGGTTTTTCTTCCAGTTGAAGGAAGGCGAGCAGTTGTAAGAGAGGATCTGGTCCGGGTATTCCTTCTTGATCGCTTCAGCGAAGCGACGGGCTTCGTCCAGGTCTGGTTTGGCGGTTTCGCACCAGATCAGGTCGGCGTACGGCGCGTAGGCCAGGCCACGGGCGATTGCCTGATCCAGACCTGCACGAACCTTGTAGAAACCTTCCTGGGTACGGGTGCCAGTCACGAACGGCTGGTCGTACGGGTCGCAGTCGGAAGTCAGCAGGTCGGCAGCGTTGGCGTCGGTACGGGCCAGGATGATGGTCGGTACGCCGGCAACGTCGGCAGCCAGACGAGCTGCGGTCAGCTTCTGCACGGCTTCCTGGGTTGGAACCAGCACCTTGCCGCCCATGTGGCCGCATTTCTTCACGGAAGCCAGCTGGTCTTCGAAGTGAACGCCGGCGGCGCCTGCTTCGATCATGCTTTTCATCAGCTCGTAGGCGTTCAGTACGCCGCCGAAACCGGCTTCAGCGTCAGCCACGATTGGCGCGAAGTAGTCGATGTAGCCTTCGTCGCCCGGGTTCTTGCCGGCTTTCCACTGGATCTGGTCGGCACGACGGAACGAGTTGTTGATGCGCTTGACCACGGTCGGAACCGAATCCACCGGGTACAGCGACTGGTCCGGGTACATCGATTCAGCGGAGTTGTTGTCCGCAGCGACTTGCCAGCCCGACAGGTAGATCGCCTGGATACCGGCTTTGACCTGCTGCACAGCCTGGCCGCCGGTCAGGGCGCCCATGCAGTTGACGAAGTCTTTCTCTGGGCGGAAGGACGGCTTGGCACCCTGGGTGACCAGGTTCCACAGTTTTTCGGCGCCCATTTTTGCAAAGGTGTGCTCTGGTTGAACCGAGCCACGCAGACGGACGACGTCAGCAGCGGAGTAATTGCGAGTCACGCCTTTCCAGCGCGGGTTTTCAGCCCAGTCTTTTTCAAGGGCTGCAATTTGCTGTTCGCGTGTCAGTGCCATGGAGATAAACCTCGTCGCGTCTTTATGAAAAGTTGTTCTGCGGTGGAAAATTCCTTGCGCTCGCTGACCAGAAGCTTAGGTGTCAGGTCGGGTTCGGCGGGGCAGGCGACGGGATGAACGATGGGCTCGAGGGGAAGTGAGCAGGTAAAGGCGAACTGGCGGGCGCATTCAGGCGTCGTGGGCCTTTATACGAACTACAGTGTAAAGCCGGGTTACCTAATTACGCTTCCGTCCCTCGGGACAACTTCGTTCCAGTCGGCAACCTCGTCAAACACACCTTGTGGGCGGTACAGACACGAAACGGCTCGCGGGGATGGTTGCGAGCAGCGCTTCGAAGGCCCTTGCCAGGGCCTCTGATTAGCGGGAGCGAGGCCATCATGCCTTCGCTTTTTTGGCTCGTCAAACGTTTTGTAGTGCTTTTTTTCAAGCACTACATCTTTCGTCTAATACGACTAATCAGTCAGTTTTCGGTGCTTTAGTCCAACGTGTCGACTTTCACCCGCAACGTCATGTCATCCCGGCCTTGAGTCGAGTAGCTGCGGGCCAGGCCCTGTTTGTCGGCTTGTGTCTGGCGATTCACGCCGGCGAGGGTGATCCATTCGCCCAGGCGTCCGGTGACAGTTGTGTCGGTGCTTTGCACGTTCACTACATCGGGACGTTCCTGGCTCATGCGGTCACGGTTGGTACTGATGGCCAGGTGAACGGTTTCGCCGGTGACGCTGGCGGTGACGTAAAAACCCTGGGTGACGTTGCGATATTGCGTCTGGCTGCTGTAATCGCCGTAGGAGTTGGTCTGGCTGCTGGTGATCGGCACGCTCTGGCCGACCTGGATCAGTGCCGGAGCACCTTCGCTGGCCTGGATTTGCTGAATGCCGCCGTCACGGCTGGCGGTGCTGCGGCTGATGATGCGGGTTTGCGCGCCGTTCACCGAATAGCCTTCATCGCCACGACCGTTGTTTTCGTTGGTGTCGACTGTGATCAGCAGGCGCTTGGGCGCGGTGTCGAGTTGCGAGAGCAGGTCCTTGAGTTCTTGAATCTTGCCGGGCTCGGCCTTGACGATCAGTTGGTTGCCATAGGCGCTGACCTGGCCGTCCTTGCCGATAAAGTCCTGAGCCACCGGCAGCATGTCGGCACTGGTGTGGTACTTGAGGGGCACGATTTCTGTGGCTGCCATCACCGAAAAACTGCAGCCGAGCAGCAGGGTGGTGAGCAGGGTGCGTAGGGACATGTCCGTTATCTCCGCTTTCGAAAGGCTTGATATTGCCAGTTTGTCGGCCCGGGGTGGGGCAAGTTGAATCGTAGACAGCAAAACGCCCCGGCATCGTGAGATGGCGGGGCGTTTTGCGTGTTACGTGATCGTTCAGGCCGAATGACGAACCATATCGACATGCGGAATACCGGCTTCGAGGAATTCCTCGCTGACCAGGTTGAAACCCAGGCGCTCATAGAACGCTGTGGCCTGCACCTGGGCGCTGAGCATCTGCTGTTTAAGGCCGCGTGCTTCCGCTTCGGCAATCACCGCTTGCATCAGCGCATCGCCAACCTTCAAGCCACGCCAGTCCTTCAGCACCGAAACCCGGCCAACATGCCCGTCGGGCAAAAGGCGGGCGGTGCCGATCGGAAAGTCGCCTTCGAAGGCCAGGAAATGCACCGCCGTAGCGTCATCGGCGTCCCACTCAAGCTCGGGTGGAACCGATTGTTCGGCAATGAACACCGTTTCGCGAATGCGGCGGATCTCGGCGTTGTCCTTTTGCCAGTCTGCAACACGTACGCGAATCTTATTCATCGTCGGCGAACCCCAGGCTTCCCTGTTTGACCAGTTCGCACAGCAGGCCGCGACCGTCTTCGTCGCTCAGCCAGTCACCGAGGTTGTCGGTGTGCAGGGCGTCGGCGGAGCAGATCAGCTTCAGCAGTTCGCGCAGCTTGCCCGGCAGGTAGCGGCTCTGGCCGCTGGCGAACAGCAGCAGATCGTCATCGACGTCCGACCACGCCAGGCGCGCGCTCGGATTGCGGATCAGGATGGCGCCGTCTTCGAGCGCGCCGAGGAGGTCTTCTTCCTCGACTTCTTCCGGCCCGACCACCAGCTCCGGATAGCGCGGCTCGGTCATGTACTGGCCGAACCAGGTCAGCAGCAGGCGTTCGTCGCTCATGTGCTCGGCGAGCAGCGCTTTCAGGCGGCCGAGGGCATCGTGCTGGATCTGATGTGGATCATCGCTGACCGGCTTGGCGTCGGCATCGGTGTAGCGCTCTTCGTCAGTCAGGAACTGGCTGAGGAAGTCGGTGAAGTGGGTCAGCACTTCTGCGGCGCTTGGTGCGCGGAAACCGACCGAGTAGGTCATGCAGTCGTCGACGGCAACACCGCAGTGGGCCAGGCGCGGTGGCAGGTAGAGCATGTCGCCCGGTTCCAGGACCCACTCTTCAGTCTCGTGGAATTCGGCGAGGATGCGCAGGTCGGCGTGTTGCAGCAGCGGGCTTTCGGAGTCGCACATCTGGCCGATTTTCCAGTTGCGCTTGCCGTGGCCTTGCAGCAGGAACACGTCGTAGTTATCGAAGTGCGGGCCGACGCTGCCACCCGGAGCGGCGAAGCTGATCATCACGTCGTCGACGCGCCAGCTTGGCAGAAAGCGGAAGTTTTCCAGCAGCTCGCTGACTTCCGGCACGAACTGATCAACCGCCTGCACCAGCAGGGTCCACTCGCGTTCCGGCAGTTTGCTGAATTCGTCTTCGGCGAACGGGCCGCGACGCAGTTCCCATGGACGCTCGCCGTGCTCGATCACCAGGCGCGATTCGACTTCTTCTTCCAGGGCCAGGCCGGCGAGTTCGTCGGCGTCGATCGGGCTTTCGAAATCAGGAATCGCCTGGCGGATCAGCAGTGGTTTTTTCTGCCAGTAATCGCGCATGAATTCGCGCGCCGTAAGACCACCCAGAAGTTGAAGAGGAATATCGGAATTCATATGTAACCTATTGAAAAAAAGCATTTTTCAGACGGGAATAAAAACGCCCGGCGCGGCCGGGCGTCTCAAACGGGTCAAGCAGTCGATCAGATGCGTTTGGCTTGCGCTACAGCGTTGCCGATGTAGTTGGCCGGGGTCAGTTGCTTGAGCTCGGCTTTCGCAGCGGCCGGCATGTCCAGGCCATCGATGAAGGTCTGCAGCGCTTCAGGGCTGATGCCCTTGCCGCGCGTCAGTTCTTTCAGCTTCTCGTATGGGTTTTCGATGTTGTAGCGGCGCATCACGGTCTGGATCGGCTCGGCCAGGACTTCCCAGCAAGCGTCCAGATCGGCAGCGATCTTGTCAGCATTCAGTTCGAGCTTGCTGATGCCTTTGAGGCTCGCTTCGTACGCGATCACACTGTGGGCGAAACCCACACCGAGGTTGCGCAGAACGGTGGAGTCAGTCAGATCGCGCTGCCAGCGGGAGATCGGCAGTTTGCTCGCCAGGTGCTGGAACAGCGCGTTGGCGATGCCCAGGTTGCCTTCGGAGTTTTCGAAGTCGATCGGGTTGACCTTGTGCGGCATGGTCGACGAACCGATTTCGCCGGCGATGGTGCGCTGTTTGAAGTAACCCAGGGAGATGTAGCCCCAGATGTCACGGTCAAAGTCGATCAGGATAGTGTTGAAGCGCGCAATGGCGTCGAACAGCTCGGCTATGTAGTCGTGCGGCTCGATCTGCGTGGTGTACGGGTTGAAGCCCAGACCCAGCTCGTCTTCGATGAAGGCGCGGGCGTTGGCTTCCCAGTCGATCTGCGGGTAGGCCGACAGGTGAGCGTTGTAGTTGCCGACAGCGCCGTTGATCTTGCCCAGCAGCGGAACGGCAGCGACCTGAGCGATCTGACGCTCGAGACGGTAAACCACGTTCGCCAGCTCTTTACCCAGGGTGGTCGGCGAAGCCGGCTGACCATGGGTGCGCGACAGCATCGGTACGTCGGCGAAGCGGATGGCCAGTTCGCGGATGGCGTTGGCGGTCTGGCGCATCAGCGGCAGCATCACGTCGTCACGGCCTTCGCGCAGCATCAGGGCGTGGGACAGGTTGTTGATGTCCTCGCTGGTGCAGGCGAAGTGGATGAATTCGCTGACCTTGGCCAGCTCCGGCAGCTTGGCTGCCTGCTCTTTGAGCAGGTATTCGATCGCTTTTACGTCGTGGTTGGTGGTGCGCTCGATCTCTTTCACGCGCTCGGCGTGCACCAGCGAGAAGTTCTCGGCCAGTTCATTCAGAACGGCGTTGGCTTCGGCGGAGAAGGCTGGCACTTCCGGGATGCCGGCGTGAGCGGCCAGGCGCTGGAGCCAGCGCACTTCAACCAGAACGCGTGCACGGATCAGACCGTACTCGCTGAAAATTGGGCGCAGGGCCTGGGTTTTGCCGGCGTAGCGGCCGTCAACAGGGGAAACCGCAGTGAGCGAAGAGAGCTGCATGGGGTGTTCTCGGACAGTCGGGCAACGAAATGGGGCGCGTATCATACATGAAAAAATCCGCCGGTCCGTCGCCAACTGACCGGCGTATTACGCGTTACAGACTACAAAGCTTTTGTTGCGCGGTGATTTACTCGCTGCGCATCAACGGATACAGCTCTTTGAGCAATTTGCGCCGGCTGACGACCAGTTGCCAGCGGTGACCGCCGAGCTGGCGCCACAGGCGGGCCGAACGAATGCCGGCGAGCAGCAGGGCGCGGATCTTCGAGGCATTGCTCGGCTGCTGCAGATTGCGCATGTCGCCATGCACCTGAATGCGTTGGCGCAGCGTGCTCAGGGTGTCCTGATACAGCGCACCGCAGGCCGCGATCACGTTTTCGTGGGCCGGGCCGAAGTGCTCGACCTGCGACTGGATCTGCGGCAGGCGTTTGCCGATCACGTCGAGCATGTCGTCGCGCTTGGCCAGTTGTCGCTCAAGACCAAGCATCGACAGGGCGTAACGCAGCGGTTCGCGCTGCAGAGTGCTCGGGTCGCGCTCGAGGGCGCCGATCAGCGCGCGGTAACCCTCGCGCAGGTTGATATCGTCGCCGCCGTAAACATCCAGCGTGTCTTTCGGGTCGCGAACCAGCAGGCTGCCGAGCATGCAGCTCAGGCCGGCCTCGTTGGTCTGACCGGTCTTGGCGATCCGGTCGACCAGCACGGCGGCGAGAAACACGCCGCCCAGAGCGGTCAATTGCTCCTGAGTCGGGCTCATGCCTGGCCGCTCCAAGGCTCGGCGACTTCGATCACGCCGCCACCGAGGCAGATTTCACCGTCATAGAACACCACCGACTGGCCCGGCGTGACCGCGCGTTGCGGCTCGTCGAACACGGCGCGATAGCCGGTGTCGGTTTTCTCAAGGGTGCAGGCCTGATCGCTCTGGCGATAACGGACTTTGGCGGTCAGACGCAGCGGCTGGCTCAGATCGATCGGATTGACCCAATAGATTTCCGAAGCGAGCAGGGCGCTGGAGAACAGCCACGGATGGTTGTTGCCCTGACCGACGATCAGCTCGTTGGTGTCCAGATCCTTGCGCAGCACGTACCACGGCTCGTCGCCGGCGTCTTTCAGGCCACCGATGCCCAGGCCCTGACGCTGGCCGATAGTGTGGTACATCAAACCGTGGTGACGGCCGATGACTTCGCCTTCGGTGGTCTTGATCTCGCCCGGTTGTGCCGGCAGGTATTGCTTGAGGAAATCGCTGAAGCGACGCTCGCCGATGAAGCAGATCCCGGTGGAATCCTTCTTCTTGGCGGTCGCCAGCTCGTATTTCTCGGCAATTGCACGGACTTCCGGTTTTTCCAGCTCGCCGACCGGGAACAGGGTCTTGGCGATCTGTTCGCCGCCGACAGCGTGCAGGAAGTAGCTCTGATCCTTGTTCGGATCCAGGCCCTTGAGCAGTTCGGTGCGGCCATCGATGTCGCGACGGCGCACGTAGTGACCGGTGGCGATCAGGTCGGCGCCGAGCATCATGGCGTAGTCGAGGAACGCCTTGAACTTGATCTCGCGGTTGCACAGGATGTCCGGGTTCGGCGTGCGGCCGGCCTTGTATTCGGCCAGGAAGTGCTCGAACACATTGTCCCAGTACTCGGCGGCGAAGTTGGCGGTGTGCAGTTTGATGCCGATCTTGTCGCACACGGCCTGGGCATCCGCCAGGTCGTCCATGGCGGTGCAGTATTCCGTTCCGTCGTCTTCTTCCCAGTTCTTCATGAACAGGCCTTCCACTTCATAGCCCTGCTCGATCAGCAGGAGAGCGGAAACGGAAGAGTCCACGCCGCCGGACATGCCGACAATGACGCGCTTCTTGGATGTGTCAGAAGGGGCTGGATCACGCATAGGGATTCAATGAGTGTCTTGAAAAAGGACGCGATTCTATCAGGCTCACGGCCTCAAGGCTAAAGGGAAGGGCGGATCAGTTCGAGGCCGAAGCGATTGCCGGCCAGATAATCGTCGATGCAACGGATGATCAGCTCGCTGCGCCAATTATCGCGCTGGGCCAATAATTCGTCGCGGGTCAGCCACTTGGCGCCGACGATGCCGTCGTCCAGTGGGTAATCCGGGTGATGTTTCACGGCTTTGGCGCTGAAGCACACGCGCTGGTAAGTCACGCCGTTGCTCGGGGCGGTATACAGATAAATGCCGACCACGGCGGTGGGCTCGACGTCCCAGCCGGTTTCTTCGAGGGTTTCGCGTACGGCGGCTTCGATCAGGGTTTCGTCCGGATCCAGATGGCCGGCCGGCTGATTGAGTACGTTACGGCCAGCCTTGTGTTCCTCGACCATCAGGAAACGGCCGTTGTCCTCGACGATGGTGGCGACGGTGATGTGGGGGAGCCATTGCATTGATTGAATCTCCTGGGCGAAAGGCAGAAACACAAACCCCGGCGCATGGCCGGGGTTTGTGATGTTCCCTTTACAACCTTATACCAGCGCAGCAATCGCCGCGTTGAGGGTTGCGCTTGGGCGCATGGCCTTGCTGATCAGCTCGGCGTCGGCGTGGTAGTAACCGCCGATGTCCACTGGCTTGCCTTGAACGGCGTTGAGCTCGGCGACGATGGTCGCTTCGTTCTCGGTCAGGGTTTTGGCCAGAGTCGCGAACTGCGCTTGCAGTGCAGCGTCTTCAGTCTGGGCGGCCAGAGCTTGTGCCCAGTACATCGCCAGGTAGAAGTGGCTGCCGCGGTTGTCGATGTTGCCGACTTTGCGCGATGGCGACTTGTTGTTGTCGAGGAACTGGCCGGTGGCCTGATCCAGGGTCTTGGACAGAACCAGCGCTTTCGGGTTGTTGTAGTTAACACCCAGGTGCTCGAGAGAAGCGGCCAGGGCCAGGAATTCACCCAGCGAATCCCAGCGCAGGAAGTTCTCTTCGACCAGTTGCTGCACGTGCTTCGGAGCCGAACCGCCGGCGCCGGTTTCGAACAGGCCACCGCCGTTCATCAGCGGCACGATCGACAGCATCTTGGCGCTGGTGCCCAGTTCCATGATCGGGAACAGGTCGGTCAGGTAGTCGCGCAGTACGTTGCCGGTCACCGAAATGGTGTCCTTGCCTTCGCGGGTGCGCTGCAGGGTGTATTTCATGGCATCGACCGGCGCCATGATCTGGATGTCCAGACCGGCGGTGTCGTGATCCTTCAGGTAAGCCTGAACCTTCTCGATCACCACGCCGTCGTGGGCGCGCATCGGGTCCAGCCAGAAAATGGCTGGAGTTGCGCTTGCGCGAGCACGGTTGACGGCCAGTTTGACCCAGTCCTGGATCGGCGCGTCTTTGGTCTGGCACATGCGGAAGATGTCGCCGGCTTCAACAGCCTGTTCCATCAGCAGGGTGCCTTTGCTGTCGGTCACGCGTACCACGCCGTCAGCCTTGATCTGGAAGGTCTTGTCGTGGGAGCCGTACTCTTCAGCCTTTTTAGCCATCAGGCCAACGTTTGGCACGCTGCCCATGGTGGTCGGATCGAAAGCGCCATTGGCTTTGCAATCTTCGATCACGGCCTGGTAGATGGTGGCGTAGCAGCGATCCGGGATCACAGCCTTGGTGTCGTGCAACTGGCCGTCAGTGCCCCACATCTTGCCGGAGTCACGGATCATGGCCGGCATCGAGGCGTCGACGATAACGTCGCTCGGCACGTGCAGGTTGGTGATGCCTTTGTCGGAGTTGACCATCGCCAGCGACGGACGAACGGCGTAGACCGCTTGAATGTCAGCTTCGATCTGGGCTTGCTGCTCGGCCGGCAGGGATTTGATGCGGGCGTACAGGTCGCCGATGCCGTTGTTCAGGTTGAAGCCGATTTCGGCCAGCACGTCGGCGTGCTTGGTCAGGGCGTCCTTGTAGAACTCGGCAACGATCTGACCAAACATGATCGGGTCGGAGACCTTCATCATGGTGGCTTTCAGGTGAACCGACAGCAGCACGCCTTGCTGCTTGGCGCTGTCGATTTCGGCGGCGATGAACGCGCGCAGGGCCTTTTTGCTCATCACGGAGCAGTCGAGGATCTCGCCCGCCTGAACGGTGGTCTTTTCTTTCAGGACGGTCGCGGTGCCGTCTTTGGCGATCAGTTCGATCTTCACGGCGTCAGCGGCGTCGATCAGGACAGCTTTTTCGCTGCCATAGAAATCGCCGGTGCTCATGTGAGCGACATGAGACTTGGAGTCTTTGGCCCAGGCGCCCATTTTGTGCGGGTGCTTGCGAGCGTAGTTCTTGACCGACAGCGGCGCACGACGGTCGGAGTTGCCTTCACGCAGAACCGGGTTCACGGCGCTGCCCTTGACCTTGTCGTAACGCGCCTTGGCTTCTTTTTCGGCGTCGTTGGTCACGGATTCCGGGTAGTCCGGCAGGTTGTAGCCCTGGGCTTGCAGTTCTTTGATCGCGGCTTGCAACTGCGGAACCGAAGCGCTGATGTTCGGCAGCTTGATGATGTTGGCTTCAGGCGTAACGGCCAGGTCGCCCAGTTCGGCGAGGTGGTCGGCTACGGCTTTGTCGCCCAGTTGCTCGGGGAAGCTGGCCAGAATACGTGCTGCAAGAGAGATATCGCGGGTTTCCACGGCGATATCGGCCGAGGCGGTGTAAGCCTCGATGATCGGCAGCAGGGAATAGGTGGCGAGGGCTGGAGCTTCGTCGGTGAAGGTATAGATGATCTTCGAGCGGGTGGGCATATTCGGATTAACTCTCTCTTCTTTGCTAAAGCGTGCGCAGAAACTCGAGGGGCGCCGGGTAAGCGCGTTCGTTCAAAGTCATCCATGAACCGAATGTCGAGAATCTTCGCGGTGATGTTGGGTGCATCAGTAGAGCGTCAAGCAGTCGGACTGCGGTAACAACCCGACCAATCAGGCGGAAAGTCTCGTGCTAGAGAGGCCAGCCGTCGTGACCCTGTGGTCAGCGGGCGGCATTATACATAGGTAGCTGGCAATCTGCCGATGGTTCATATGCAACGATTCTCGTCCATTGGTCTAAAGGTCGCAGGGCGGGGTGGGGCGTAGAGTCGCCGTGAATGCTTGAGATTGGCGCTTTTCCCTTTGCTTTCAGGCTTGTACGAAACGAGATGTGGTCGCGCCCGGAACAGAGGGTTTGCGTGTTGATTCAACTGGGTTACGCTCGAACCAAGCCAGATGTTCAATCCAAACAATGGAGTTCAGCATGGGTTACAAGAAGATTCAGGTTCCAGCCGTCGGCGACAAAATCACCGTCAACGCAGACCATTCTCTCAATGTCCCTGATAACCCGATCATTCCCTTCATCGAAGGTGACGGCATTGGCGTCGACGTCAGCCCTGTGATGATCAAAGTGGTTGATGCTGCCGTAGAAAAAGCCTACGGGGGCAAGCGCAAGATTTCCTGGATGGAGGTTTATGCTGGCGAAAAAGCAACTCAGGTCTATGACCAGGACACCTGGCTGCCCCAGGAAACCCTGGACGCGGTCAAGGATTACGTGGTCTCCATCAAAGGCCCGCTGACCACTCCGGTCGGTGGCGGCATCCGTTCCCTCAACGTCGCCCTGCGCCAACAGCTCGATCTCTATGTCTGCCTGCGCCCTGTGGTGTGGTTCGAAGGTGTGCCGAGCCCGGTGAAAAAGCCTGGCGACGTCGACATGGTGATCTTCCGCGAGAACTCCGAAGACATTTATGCCGGTATCGAATGGAAAGCCGGCTCCCCTGAGGCCACCAAGGTCATCAAATTCCTGAAAGAAGAAATGGGCGTCACCAAGATCCGTTTCGACCAGGATTGCGGCATCGGCATCAAGCCGGTTTCCAAAGAAGGCACCAAGCGTCTGGTGCGCAAGGCGCTGCAATACGTGGTGGACAACGACCGCAAGTCGCTGACCATCGTGCACAAGGGCAACATCATGAAATTCACCGAAGGTGCCTTCAAGGACTGGGGCTACGAGGTGGCGAAGGAAGAATTCGGCGCCGAGCTGCTCGATGGCGGCCCATGGATGAAATTCAAGAACCCGAAAACCGGCCGCGAAGTCGTCGTCAAGGACGCCATCGCCGACGCCATGCTCCAGCAGATCCTGCTGCGTCCGGCCGAATACGATGTGATCGCCACCCTCAACCTCAACGGTGACTACCTGTCCGACGCCCTGGCGGCGGAAGTGGGCGGTATCGGTATCGCGCCGGGTGCCAACCTGTCCGACACCGTAGCCATGTTCGAGGCGACCCACGGTACTGCGCCGAAATATGCCGGCAAGGACCAGGTCAACCCGGGTTCGGTGATTTTGTCGGCGGAAATGATGCTGCGCCACCTGGGCTGGACCGAGGCGGCCGACCTGATCATCAAGGGCACCAATGGCGCCATCAAGGCCAAGACCGTGACCTACGACTTCGAACGTCTGATGGAAGGCGCCACACTGGTGTCTTCTTCGGGCTTCGGTGAAGCGCTGATCAAGCACATGTAAGAACGGCAGCTGCAACGAAACCGCCCGGCTCGAGTGATCGAGCCGGGCGGTTTGTTTTCTGGCAGGTGTTCGGGTTGCTTCAGCTGGTCACTGACTGGTGCTGAGTAGCGGCCGAGGCGGCATCTTTTGCGGCTTCGACATTCTGAATTTTTGTGGCATGCAGGCCTTTGGGCCCTTGCACGATCTCGAATTTGACGATTTGCCCGGCTTTGAGGGTTTTGTATCCGTCCATTTCAATGGCGGAATAGTGGGCAAAGAAATCGATCTCCTTGCCGTCCTCGTCCTTCCCCTCGCGGGAGTCGGTATTAATGAAACCGAACCCCTTGGCATTGTTGAACCATTTCACCTTGCCGACAGCCATGCTCAAATCCCTCTGCAACAGTCTCCATCGCTGGAGTATCATCCAATTCATCCGCAGTCGAATCCGTTAAAAAGATTGACTCCGCGGATCTTTTTTCCCCACTGTGGGTTCTATTGGTTGTAACACCGTTTTCCCGATAGTCAAGGTGACCGGGCAGTCGGAGTTGAAAACGTGTCAAGCCGCCCCCACCACTGTATTTGCACAACTGACGAACCTTTCTTTCCATGCATGCAATCAGCCAGATTCGACTAACATTCAATCAGGATCGCCCGCTTCTCCAAAAGGATCTTCCACAGGAGCACGACGACGATTCGGCAGGCGTTGCTGTTCAGGAAGCAAAGCCTGCGTTACAGGCGCCGCCGATGTACAAGGTGGTTTTGTTCAATGATGACTACACACCGATGGATTTCGTCGTCGAAGTGCTCGAGGTGTTTTTTAACCTGAATCGCGAGCTGGCGACCAAGGTCATGCTGGCCGTCCACACAGAAGGGCGGGCAGTATGTGGAGTGTTTACCCGCGACATCGCCGAGACAAAGGCCATGCAGGTCAACCAGTACGCCAGGGAAAGCCAGCATCCGCTACTCTGTGAAATCGAGAAGGACGGTTAATCGCCGACCACTTGGGTATGAGGTGAAGCTATGTTAAACCGCGAGCTCGAAGTCACCCTCAATCTTGCCTTCAAGGAGGCACGTTCGAAACGTCATGAGTTCATGACCGTCGAACACCTGCTGCTGGCCCTATTGGACAATGAGGCTGCCGCCACCGTATTGCGTGCCTGCGGCGCAAACCTCGACAAACTCAAGCACGACCTGCAGGAGTTCATCGACTCCACCACGCCGCTGATCCCTGTCCATGACGAGGATCGCGAAACCCAGCCAACCCTGGGCTTCCAGCGTGTACTGCAACGTGCTGTCTTTCATGTGCAGAGCTCGGGCAAACGCGAAGTAACCGGCGCCAACGTGCTGGTTGCAATCTTCAGTGAGCAAGAGAGTCAGGCGGTGTTCCTGCTGAAACAGCAGAGCGTTGCACGCATTGATGTCGTCAACTATATCGCTCACGGCATTTCCAAAGTGCCGGGGCATGGCGATCACTCTGAAGGTGAACAAGATATGCAGGACGATGAGGGCGGTGAGTCTTCTTCTTCAGGCAATCCGCTGGACGCTTATGCCAGCAATCTCAACGAACTCGCACGCCAGGGCCGGATCGATCCGCTGGTCGGGCGTGAAACGGAAGTCGAGCGTGTCGCGCAGATTCTCGCGCGTCGTCGCAAGAACAATCCGCTGCTGGTGGGCGAGGCGGGCGTGGGTAAAACCGCGATTGCCGAAGGCCTGGCCAAGCGCATTGTCGACAACCAGGTGCCGGACCTGCTGGCCAACAGCGTCGTTTATTCCCTCGATCTGGGCGCTCTGCTCGCGGGCACCAAGTATCGCGGTGACTTCGAGAAGCGCTTCAAGGCGCTGCTCAACGAGCTGAAAAAACGTCCGCAGGCGATCCTGTTCATCGACGAGATCCACACCATTATCGGTGCAGGTGCCGCTTCGGGCGGCGTCATGGATGCCTCGAACCTGCTCAAGCCGCTGCTGTCGTCTGGCGACATTCGCTGCATCGGTTCGACCACGTTCCAGGAATTCCGTGGCATCTTCGAAAAAGACCGCGCCCTGGCGCGTCGCTTCCAGAAGGTCGATGTTGTCGAGCCGTCGGTGGAAGACACCATCGGTATCCTGCGTGGCCTGAAAGGGCGTTTTGAACAGCATCATAATATCGAATACAGCGATGAGTCGCTGCGCGCCGCTGCGGAACTGGCTTCGCGCTACATTAATGACCGGCACATGCCGGACAAGGCCATCGATGTGATCGACGAGGCCGGCGCCTATCAGCGTCTGCAACCGGTCGAGAAGCGTGTGAAACGCATCGAAGTCCCTGAAGTCGAGGACATCGTTGCGAAAATCGCGCGGATTCCGCCGAAGCACGTCACCAGCTCCGACAAGGAACTGCTGCGTAACCTCGAGCGTGACCTGAAGCTGACGGTGTTCGGTCAGGACGCGGCGATCGATTCGCTGTCGACTGCGATCAAACTGTCCCGTGCCGGTCTCAAGTCGCCTGACAAGCCTGTCGGTTCGTTCCTGTTCGCAGGGCCGACCGGTGTCGGTAAAACCGAAGCCGCGCGTCAATTGGCCAAGGCGCTGGGGATCGAACTGGTGCGTTTCGACATGTCCGAGTACATGGAGCGCCACACCGTATCGCGTCTGATCGGTGCGCCTCCGGGTTATGTCGGTTTCGACCAGGGCGGTCTGTTGACCGAAGCGATCACCAAGCAACCGCATTGCGTATTGCTGCTCGATGAAATCGAGAAGGCGCATCCGGAAGTCTTCAACCTGCTGCTGCAGGTGATGGACCACGGCACGCTGACCGACAACAACGGGCGCAAGGCGGACTTCCGCAACGTGATCGTGATCATGACCACCAACGCCGGTGCTGAAACGGCGGCGCGTGCTTCGATCGGTTTCACCCATCAGGACCACTCGTCCGATGCGATGGAAGTGATCAAGAAGAGCTTCACGCCGGAATTCCGCAACCGTCTGGATACCATCATTCAGTTTGGTCGCCTCAGTCATGAGGTCATCAAAAGTGTGGTGGACAAGTTCCTCACCGAACTTCAGGCGCAATTGGAAGACAAGCGTGTGCTTCTGGAGGTTACCGATGCGGCGCGCAGCTGGCTGGCGGCCGGTGGGTACGATTCGGCCATGGGCGCTCGTCCGATGGCGCGTCTGATCCAGGACAAGATCAAGCGTCCGCTGGCGGAGGAGATTCTGTTTGGCGAGCTGGCCGAGCATGGCGGTGTGGTTCATATCGACATCAAGGATGGTGAGCTGACGTTTGACTTCGAGACCACTGCAGAAATGGCCTGACGGCTGGTAAGTGAAAAGGCGCCTTCGGGCGCCTTTTTATTGTCTGTTTGTTTGGTGTGTATATCCGTTGCTGCGGTAACGGCTTCTTGGGGTTCCGCCCTTACGGCGGGTCACTTTTGGCAAACGCCCCAAAAGTAACCAAAAG
>NZ_JBMDJR010000016.1:0-99405 GCF_057809295.1 Pseudomonas sp. FG35
GGCCGCCCCCCCCCCCCCCACGGCTGTCAGCTCAGATAGTCGGCGAGGCCGCGGTAGCAGGTCGCCAAGTGATACGGCGTGGTCGACGGCATGTCCTTGCGGCTGACCTCGCCCTGTTCGTCGCGGCATTCATGCCAGCCACCGGCATGCAGGAAGCGCTGCTGCAACGCCTGCAACTGGCGCAGCACGGCGGCTTCGCTGTCCGGACGCAGCGTCAGCGCGCGCAGGTATTCGGCCTGGGCCCAGATGCGTTGGGTCGAATCCTTCGGACGCCCGCCCATATTCAGATCGAGCATGGCCCGCACCGCGCCGGACGGCTGCACCACGCCGTACTGCTCGGTGAACGCAAAGGCCCGGTCCAGCGCGGCATGCAGTTTCGAGCCGCGCAGCAGGGGCGAGGATTCCAGCAGGAAATACCACTCGAACTGGTGGCCCGGCTCATACCAGTTATCCACAGCACCCAGCGGTTTTTCCATCAGCACACCGGCCTGAGGATCGACGAAACGCTTGTGCATGGCTGTGCATAACTCGCTCAGCGCTTGCTTGACCTGTGCATCTTCGCGCACGGCCAGAGTGGCCAGGAACGCTTCGGCCAGGTGCATCAATGGGTTTTGCAGCGGGCCGGTTTCCAGCGTGATCCAGTCGCGGTCGAGGCAGGCTTCGTAGAGGCCGTCACCGGTGGCGAAACGTCGGCCGATGACTTCCAGCGCGGCATTCAGGGTCGATTCGACCAAGGGCTCGCGGGACTTTTCCCAGTAATGCGCGCAGGCAAACAGGATGAAGGCGTGGGTGTAGAGATCCTTGCGCTTATCCAGCGGTTTGCCCTGCGGATCGATGCTGTAGAACCAGCCGCCGTGCTCGGCATCGTGGAAGTGCCGTTGCAGGGAACGGAACAACGCAGCCGCGCGGACTTCGGCGTTATCCACAACCCCGATCAGGCTTGAGAACAAGTACAGCTGCCGTGCGCAGGCCATCGCCCGGTAGCGCTGTGGTGGCAGCGGCTGATGTGCAGCGTCCAGCGCCTCATAAGGCAACGCCATGTCGGCGTTCCAGCCCGGCCCTTGCCAGAGGGGCACGATCACGTCGAGAAAGTGCTGTTGCACTTCACCGAACAGGGCGGTCAGTTCAGGCAGGGAGGTGGAGCGGGAGGCGTGGGGCATGGGCGGACGTCGTCACGGCAGGGGCGATTGCGCGACATGGTAGCAGAGAGTGGCGATCGATCGTTCCCGCGCCATACGCGGGAACGATCAGAGGTGCAATTCAGCCGGCCAGCAACCACGCGCCCGTCACCGCCGAAGCGGCGCCGGCCAGTCGCACCAGCGGCGCGGCCGCCTGAGGCAGAAAACGCACGACCGCATAACCCGCCGCATGCAGCGCAGCCGTTGCGACCACGAATCCGGCGGCATACGCCCATGGGCTCGACATGTCCGGCAACTCCAGGCCATGGGCCACGCCATGGAACAGCGCAAACAGCGCCGTCGCCGCCACCGCCATCACCAGCGGTGGACGCACGGCCAGCGCCACCGCCAGGCCCAGCGCCAGCACCGAGGCGGCAATCCCGCTTTCCAGCGCCGGCAGCTCCAGCCCTTCAAAGCCGAGCAAACCGCCGATCAGCATGGTGCCGACAAAGGTGCACGGCAGCGCCAAGCGCGCGGCGCCTTGCTGCTGCGCGGCCCACAGACCGACGGCCACCATCGCCAGCAAATGGTCGAGGCCACCGATCGGGTGGCTGATGCCGGCCACCAGGCCAGAGTCGCCGTGGCCGGGGTGAGCGAAGGCCAGGGCCGGGGTCAGCAGCAGCGCGACGGCGCCGAGAATGCGTTTGAGTGTCATGGATAAGCTTCCTTGTTGATCAGTGAATCAGGCTGCAGTCAGCAGGCCCTGGCGTTCGATGAAGGCGATGATTTCTTCCAGGCCTTGCCCGGTTTTCTGATTGCTGAACACGAACGGCTTGCCGTTGCGCATGCGCTGGGTGTCGCTGTTCATCATCTCCAGCGAGGCGCCGACCAGCGGTGCGAGGTCGATCTTGTTGATCACCAGCAGGTCGGATTTGCAAATGCCGGGCCCGCCCTTGCGTGGGAGTTTGTCGCCGGCCGACACGTCGATCACGTAGATGGTCAGGTCGGACAGTTCCGGGCTGAAGGTCGCGGACAGGTTGTCGCCGCCGGATTCCACCAGAATCAGGTCCAGCCCCGGAAAACGCCGGTTCAGCTGATCCACCGCTTCGAGGTTGATCGAGGCGTCCTCCCGAATCGCGGTGTGCGGGCAGCCACCGGTTTCCACGCCGATGATGCGCTCCGGTGCCAGGGCCTCGTTGCGCACCAGGAAGTCGGCGTCTTCGCGGGTGTAGATGTCGTTGGTGACCACCGCCAGGTTGTAACGCTCGCGCAGGGCCAGGCACAGGGCCAGGGTCAACGCGGTCTTGCCGGAACCGACCGGGCCGCCGATGCCGACGCGCAGGGGTTGTGTGTTCATGTGATTCTCCTGATAAAAGGCCCTAGGAACGGAACAGGCGGCTGTACTGGCGCTCATGGGCCATGCACGCCAGGGACAGACCGAACGCGGCGCTGCCGAGGTGTTCGGGATTGATTCGGGTGGCGTCCTGCTGGGCCTGTTGCAGTAGCGGCAGCAGTTCGCTGGTCAGGCGCTGGGCGGCTTGCTGGCCCAGCGGCAGGGTTTTCATCAGCACCGCGAGCTGGTTTTCCAGCCAGCTCCACAGCCACGCGGCGAGGGCGTCCTGCGGGGTGATCTGCCAGGCGCGCGCGGCCAGAGCCCAGCACAGGGCCAGGTGCGGCTCGGCGCAATGTTCGAGAAAATCCCGCGCTGGCTGATCGAGTTCGGGCAGGCCGTTGAGCAATTGCTGCAACGAGTAGCCCATCTGCCGGCTCTCCAGATGCAGCTCGCGGGTTTCGCGGCTGGCGCGGTGGCTTTCGCAGAGCTTGCGCAATTCATCCCAGTGTTCGTCCGCGGCGGCCTGGCAATGGGCGAGCAGCAGGGGCGCTTCAAACCGCGCGAGGTTGAGCAGCAATTGATCGCTGATCCAGCGGCGGGCGCTGTCCGGGCTGTCGACACGGCCGTTATCCACAGCCATTTCCAGGCCCTGGGAATAGCTGTAGCCGCCAATCGGCAATTGCGGACTGGCCAGGCGCAGCAGCGCCCAGGCCGGGTTCACAAACGGACGCCGAACTGATGGAGTTTCGGCGCGTAGTTGAAGTCTTCGTCACCGTGCCGCGAATGATGATGGCCGCCACCGTAGGCGCCGTGTTCCGGCTGGAACGGGGCTTCGATCGATTCGACCTGCGCACCCAGTTGTTCAAGCATCGCCTTGAGCACGTAATCGTCGAGCAGCCGCAACCAGCCGTCACCGACTTGCAGCGCGACGTGGCGATTGCCCAAGTGATAGGCCGCGCGGGTCAGTTCAAAGGCGTTGGCGCAGGTGACGTGCAGCAATTGTTCAGGGCGGGCACAGACCCGGACGATCCGGCCATCTTCGGCTTGCAGGCACTCGCCGTCATACAGCGGCGGCTGACCGCGCTCCAGAAACAGTCCGACGTCCTCGCCTTCGGCACTGAAACAGCGCAAGCGGCTTTTGCTCCTGGCTTCGAAGGTCAGGTGCAACTCGGCGGCCCAGACGGGTTGGGGGTCGATTCTGCGATGAATCACCAGCATCGGAAAGCTTCCAGCAGTGGACAATGCTCAGGCTAGAGCAAGGGGCTTGCCAATCGGACAAGACGTAGGAAATCCCTGTCGGAGCCTAGTGGATGTTTCAAGATGTTGCAGGATTGTGGGGCGTTTTGGTGCATGAAGTTTTTTACATGCACCAATTTGCGGCGCAAAAAAAATCGCAGCTCCAGGCTGCGACTTTTTTTGCTTTCTCACTCGGTACTGCCGAGCCCTTGCCAGTGCTTCAACCCGATAAAGATGAAGCGCAACTGCTGGGTGATCTTCGCCTGTGGCGTCAGATGCTCCGGCAGAGCTTCGGCGGGCGGGTCGATGATGTCCGGCAGGGTGGCGAACACCGATTTGACGATCAGGTCGGCCATCACGCTCAGACCCTCGCGATTGAGGTGCTGAAGTTTGGGCATCAGGGCCAAGTCCGCCGCCAGGTCGGAGCTGATGTCCTCACGCAAGCGGCCAATGGCCTGACGCACCGGCAACGATCCGCCGTACTGCTCGCGGGCCAGAAACAGAAATTGCGAACGGTTGGCGCTGACCACGTCGAGGAAGATCCGCACCGACGCATCGATGATCCCGCCCATGACGAATTCGTTGTGGCGCACCAGGCGGATGGTTTCGCGGAAGGTCTGGCCGACTTCGCTGACCAGTACCAGGCCGAGTTCGTCCATGTCGGCGAAATGCCGGTAGAAACCGGTGGGCACGATGCCGGCGGTTTTTGTCACTTCACGCAGGCTCAGGCTGCCGAATCCTCGGCCGCTTTCCATCAAGTGGCGGGCAGCGTCCATCAGGGCGTTGCGGGTCTGTTGTTTCTGTTCGGCGCGGGGCAGCATCGCAAGGGTGTGTTCTTAGGCAAGACAAGCGCCGCACTCTAGCAAATCGGCTTTGTCGGCGTCGAACGGCAGCGGGGGAGATGGAGCAGGGAAATCGCGACTTCTTTATACCGGCTTATGAAAAGTCAAAAGCCCAATCCGGGGATTGGGCTTTTTTTCCAGGCCGCCATGGGCTTAGCTCAAAGCGCTGTTGCGTTCGATTACACGGTCACCACCACCTTCGGCCAGGGTTTGACCTTGTGGGGTTTTGTCGTAACCGTCAGCAGCGAGGGTCTGGCCTTGTGGGGTGCGGTCGCCACCGTCAGATGCCAGGGTTTGACCTTGTGGAGTGCGATCCGAACCGTCTTGCACCAGACCTTTTTCTTCCAGACGATCACGGCCGCCTTCAGCTACGGTTTGACCTTGTGGGGTTTTGTCATAGCCATCTTGAACCAGACCTTTTTCTTCCAGGCGGTTACGACCGTTTTCAGCCAGGGTCTGGCCTTGTGGAGTGCGGTCCGAGCCATCAGCGGCAACAGTCTGGCTGAACACCGAGTGGTTGGTTTTGACTTGCGGAGTCGCTTGATCGGCAGCTGGCAGAGCGAAAGCGGTGCTGGCCAGCATCGAGAGGGTAAGACTGAACAGAAGTTGGCGTTTCATGATGGGTTGCTCCTTGGGAGGGCGATAAAGTGGGTACGAAGCTAATGCTACTCTCGATAAGTCGATATAAAAGTTCATAAACACAATGGTAATAATCAACAGAATTGATTGTTCCATTGGGAGGCTCTAGCTCGGGCGTTTCAGGCGGGCGGTTTTGCACTGCGGTGGGTATTTTCCACCCACTTGCGCCCCGCAAATGTGCGGGGCCGGTAACGCCAAATCGACCGATCGGTCAGAATGGCGACCGTTTTTTCCCCTCGCTGGGGCTTTGGATTAAACCTGCGGGCTGTTTGTCAGTCACAGATTTCATGAGGGCCATCATGGCCTGCCGTTTCAGCTGCGTCGTGCCTATGGATGCAGTCGTCTTCAGGAGCTTTGTGCATGACGCGCACCCGTAAAATCTTCGCCTGGACCTTCGCCACCCTTGTGCTGCTTCTGGCGGTGCTGGTGTTGGTCATCGTGTTTTTCGACTGGAACCGGATCAAGCCGCCGCTCAATGCCAAAGTCTCGGAAGAATTGCACCGACCGTTCGCCATCAACGGCAACCTGTCGGTGGTCTGGCGGCGCGAAATCGACGAGGGCGGCTGGCGCGCCTGGGTGCCGTGGCCGCATGTGGTGGCCGAAGACCTGACGCTGGGCAATCCGGACTGGTCGAAACAGCCGCAGATGGTCACCCTCAAACGGGTCGAGCTGCGCATCTCGCCACTGGCCTTGCTGGCGCAACGGGTGACGATCCCTCGGATCGACCTGACTGAGCCGAACGCACAATTGCAGCGCCTGGCCGACGGTCGCGCCAACTGGACCTTCAAGTTCGATCCCAAGGACCCGAACGCCGAGCCCTCGAACTGGGTGGTCGACATCGGCGCCATCGGTTTCGACAAGGGCCACGTCACCCTGGATGACCAGACCCTCAGGACCAACCTCGACTTGCTGATCGATCCGCTGGGCAAGCCGATTCCGTTCAGCGACATCGTCGGTGACAAAGCCGCGAAAACCGCACAGGACAAGGGCGGTGCACCGCAGGATTACGCCTTCGGCCTGAAAGTCACCGGCCAGTACCACGGCCAGAAACTTGCCGGTCAGGGCAAGATCGGCGGCCTGCTGGCGCTACAGGACGCGAGCAAACCGTTCCCGTTGCAGGCCCAGGCGAAGATCGGTGATACCAGCGTCGAACTCGCCGGCACCCTGACCGATCCGCTGAATCTCGGCGCCCTCGATCTGCGCCTGAAACTGGCCGGCGCCAGCCTCGGCAATCTGTATCCGCTGACCGGCGTAACCCTGCCGGACACCCCGCCTTATGCCACCGACGGCCATTTGATCGCCAAGCTGCATGAGCCGGGCGGCGCGCAGTTCCGCTACGAACAGTTCAACGGCAAGATCGGCAGCAGCGACATCCATGGCGATCTGGCCTACGTCGCCAGCCAGCCACGGCCCAAGCTGAGTGGCGCGCTGCTGTCCAATCAATTGCTGTTCGCTGACCTCGCGCCGCTGATCGGTGCCGACTCCAATGCCAAGCAGAAGGCCCGTGGCGGCGAGAGCAAGCAGCCGGCGGACAAGGTGTTGCCGGTGGAAGAGTTCAAGACCGAGCGCTGGCGCGACATGGACGCCGACGTTGAATTCACCGGCAAACGCATCGTCCACAGCGAAGAACTGCCGTTCACCGACCTCTATACCCACCTCAAACTCAACGACGGCGAACTGAGTCTGGAGCCACTGCGCTTCGGCGTGGCCGGCGGCAATCTCGACGCGCAGATTCGTCTCAACGGTCGTACCGAACCACTGGAAGGCCGGGCCAGACTGACCGCGCGCAAGTTCAAGCTCAAACAGCTGTTCCCGACCTTCGAACCGATGAAGACCAGTTTCGGCGAGCTCAACGGCGATGCCGACATCGCCGGTCGCGGCAACTCGGTGGCCAAGTTGCTGGGCGGCGCCAACGGCAACCTGAAGATGCTGATCAACGACGGCGCGATCAGTCGTGAGTTGATGGAGCTGGCAGGCCTCAACGTCGGCAACTACGTGGTCGGCAAGATCTTTGGCGACAAGGAAGTGAAGATCAATTGCGCGGCGGCGGACTTCGATATCAAGACCGGTCTGGCGACGACAAGACTGTTTGTGTTCGATACCGAGAACGCAATCATCTACATCGACGGCACGGCGAACATGGCCACCGAGCAACTGGATCTGACGGTGACGCCGGAATCCAAGGGCTGGCGCCTGATTTCCCTGCGCTCGCCGTTGTATGTACGGGGCAAGTTCATCAAGCCGGATGCGGGGGTGAAAGCGGTGCCGTTGATGTTGCGCGGGGCGGGGATGGTGGCGCTGGGCGTGATCGCTGCGCCGGCGGCGGGGCTGCTGGCGCTGGTGGCGCCGAGTGGTGGCGAGCCGAATCAGTGCGCGCCGTTGCTGGAGCAGATGAAGGCGGGCAAGGCGCCAGCGACTGTCAAACCGACCAAATGATTTTGTAGCGTTTAGAAGAAAGCAATCGCGGGCAAGCCCGCTCCCACAGGTTCAGTGAAATCCTGTGGGAGCGGGCTTGCCCGCGATTGGATCTGGAGGACTCAGAGGTCTTTCAGAATATCCGCCATGTCATCCGCATGCTCTTCCTCCTGAGCCAGGATGTCTTCGAAGATCCGGCGCGTGGTCGGGTCCTTTTCACCGATGTACTGGATGATTTCGCGGTAGCTGTCGATGGCGATCCGCTCGGCCACCAGGTCTTCGTAAACCATTTCCTTCAAGGTGTTGCCGGCCACGTATTGCGCGTGGGACATCTTCGACAGCAGGTCAGGGTTGAATTCAGGCTCGCCACCCAGTTGCACGATGCGCTCGGCGAGACGGTCGGCGTGTTCGGCTTCCTGAGTGGCGTGCTCGAGGAACTCGTCGGCGGCGACGTTGGCTTTCAGGCCGTTGGCCATGAAGTAGTGGCGCTTGTAGCGCAAGACGCAGACCAGTTCCGTGGCCAGCGATTCGTTGAGCAGGCGCAGCACTTCTTCACGGTTGGCGCTGTAGCTTTCGGTCACCGCGCCATTTTCCACGTGCTGGCGGGCGCGCTCGCGCAGGGTTTGAACATCAGACAATTGCAGGTCACTCATTTCAGTCTCCTGGAGGCTAATCCGATTGGCGTCACGTTCTGCTGACGTGATCGTTACCAGGTTGTGAGTGATGAATGCTGCAAAAAGTTTTGTCGGATTCAGCGCGGCACATGCCCGGAAAGCTGTGCCTCTTCGCGCAGCCAGGCAAAAAACGCCTTCACCGGTGGATGCCGCTCGCGACCCGGTACGCAAAGTGCGCTGTAACCGGCGCCATCGACCTGGACCTCGCCCTTGTACGGCACAAGCAGACCGCTGGCGACGCTTTGCGACACCAGGATGTTGCTCGCCAGCACCAGCCCTTGTCCGGCAATGGCCGCTTGCAGGGCGTAATGCTCTTCATCGTATTCGCGGACGGCCGGGTGCTGATTCAGCCAGTTCTCGCCCGACTGCGCGCACCAGGCCTCCCAGCCGTGGGCGTAGAGCTTCGAATTGTGCCAATGCACGCTGATCAGCGCCGGAGTGCGGCGGGCGGCCAGCGCCACCTGTTCCGGCGAGCCGTATACGCCGAACGATTCATCGAACAGGCACAACCCATAGAGGTTCGGGTAATCGTCGAGGCTGTAGCGCAGCACCAGATCGACGCTGGCGTCCTGATGCAGGTCGATGACTTCGCAATGCGTGTCCAGCCGCACATTGATGTTCGGATGCTTCGCATAAAACCGCCCCAGCCGTGGCACCAGCCACAACGCGGCGAACGCGGCGGTGGTCGACAGCGTGAGGCTGCTGCCGCTGCGTTGCGGGCGCAGGGTGTCGACGCTTTGCGCCACCTCCAGAAATGCGCCGTGCAGGCTGCGGAACAGCCGCTCGCCGCCCTCGGTCAGGCGCACCTGACGCGGCAGGCGTTCGAACAGCGCCACGCCGAGCCAATCCTCCAGCGAGCGGATCTGATGGGAAATCGCCGTCGGCGTCACCGCCAGCTCTTCGGCGGCTGCCTTGAAACTCAGCAGACGGGAGGCGGATTCGAACGCGCGCAGGGCGGTCAGCGGCAATGAAGCGAACATGGAAACTCCACGGATGAAATCAATTCATCCCGACTGATTTTTGCTCATTTGAGGCGATGAGGTGATGCCTGCAATCTGGCGCCACACAGTCACTCAAGTCTAGTCCCAAGGAGATTCAGATGAGCAAGATTCTTGCGATCCATGCCAGTCCACGCGGTGAGCGTTCTCATTCGCGGCGTCTGGCAGAAACCTTTCTCAGCGCCTGGCAAGTCCGCCATCCCCAGGCGCAGGTTACCCGCCGTGAAGTCGGGCGGGCGCTGATTCCGGCGGTTAATGAGGCGTTTGTCGCGGCGGCGTTTTACCCGGAGCCCGAAGCACGACCGCTGACGATGCAGGCCGATCTGGCGCTCAGCGATCAACTGGTGGGCGAGCTGTTCGATCACGACCTGCTGCTGATTTCCACGCCGATGTACAACTTCAACGTGCCCAGCGGCCTCAAGGCCTGGGTCGATCAGATCGTCCGGTTGGGCCTGACGTTCGACCACACCCTGGACAACGGCATCGCCCAATACACGCCGCTGCTGCACGGCAAAAAAGCGCTGATCGTCACCAGTCGCGGCGGCTTCGGTTTCGGCCCGGGCGGCGAACTGGAAGCGCTGAACCACGCCGATCCATGGCTGCGCACCGCGCTGGGCTTCATCGGCATCAACGATGTCACGGTGGTCGCCGCCGAGGGCGAGGAATCCGCCGAGCGCACCTTCGCGGTGTCGGTGGCCGAGGCCGAGCAGCGCTTGCTCGACCTGGCCCGGGAGTTCTAGGTGGCCTGGCTGTTTCTGCTGATCGCGGCCGGGTTCGAGGTCACATTCGCCATGGGCATGAAGTACGCCGAGGGTTTCACCCGGCTCTGGCCGTCGTTGATTACGGTCGTCGCGGCAGTGGGCGGGGTGTACTTCCTGACCCTGGCGATGCGCGAGTTGCCGGTGAGCATCGCCTATCCGATCTGGACCGCCATCGGCTCGCTCGGCACGGTGTTTCTCGGTTTCGCCCTGCTGGGCGAGAGTCTGACGCTGGTGAAGTTGCTGTCGGTGGGGCTGATTGTGGCGGGGGTGGTGGGGCTGAAGTAGGCTGGTCGTGGAGTTGTCATCATCGAGGAGGATGCTTGGCGGGCGTTTTGCACGCCCTGCATCCACTCACCGACCACAAGGATGTTTGCCCATGTCGCAAGATTCGGCCACACGTTACCCACTGGTGCTGGTGCCGGGAATGCTCGGTTTCATCCGTCTGGTGCTGTACCCCTACTGGTACGGGATCATCAAAGCGTTGCGCCGGGGTGGGGCGACGGTGATTGCGGTGCAGGTGTCGCCGCTCAATTCCACCGAAGTGCGCGGCGAGCAGTTGCTGACGCGCATCGATGAAATCCTGCGCAAGACCGGCGCGGCCAAGGTCAATCTGTTCGGCCATAGCCAGGGCTCGCTGACGGCACGTTACGCGGCGGCCAAGCGTCCGGATCTGGTGGCATCGGTGACCTCGGTGGCCGGGCCCAATCACGGTTCGGAACTGGCCGACTACCTGGCGAAACACTACCCGGCGGACAGTGCCAAGGGGCGCATTCTGGAAGCGCTGTTACGCTTTGTCGGCTGGCTGATGGCGCTGCTGGAAACCGGCTACCACGGGCCGAAACTGCCGGTGGATATCCACGCCTCGCACCATTCCCTGACCACTGAAGGCGTGGCGCTGTTCAACCAGCGTTATCCACAGGGCTTGCCTGAGACCTGGGGCGGGCACGGGCCGGAAGAGGTCAACGGCGTGCGTTATTACTCGTGGTCCGGCACCTTGCAGCCGGGCAAGACCGACCGTGGGGGCAACCTGTTCGATGGCACCAACCGCAGTTGCCGGTTGTTCGCCAAAACCTTCGTGCGCGAGCCGGGGCAGTGCGACGGCATGGTCGGCCGCTACAGCTCGCACCTGGGCACGGTCATCGGCGATGACTACCCGATGGATCACTTCGACATCGTCAACCAGTCACTGGGACTGGTCGGCAAAGGCGCGGATCCGGTGCGGCTGTTCGTCGAGCATGCCGCGCGGTTGAAAGCCGCCGGGGTCTAGGCGGTGCTCGGGGGGCGGGAGCGACCGAGGACGGTGGTCCAGCGCTCGGAAAGAATCACCCCACCCAGTGTCAGCAAACCACCGACCAGGTGATACATCGCCAGTTGTTCCTTCAATACCACCGCAGCAATCAGCGCGGTGATCAACGGCAGCAGGTTAAAGAACAGTGTGGTCCGGCTCGGGCCCAGACGCTGCACGGCCTGCATCCACGCCAGCGGCGCGAGCATCGAGGCCAGCAGGCACGCATACAGCACCAGCGGAATGTTCTGCAGGGTCAGGCCGGTTTTCGGCGACACGGCGTACAGCGGAAACAGCACCACCACCGCCACCAGCACCTGCAAATACAGCAACACCAGCGGCGGCAGGCGCAGCTGCCACTTTTTCAGCAGGGTGCTATAGATCGCGTAGGCGAGGGTGGCGACCAGCATCATCGCGTCACCCAGGTTCACCCCGTGTTGCAGCAGTGCGCCGAGGCTGCCGGAGGACACCACCACCAATACACCCGCGAATGAAAGTACGGCTCCGACCAGTGCGCCGGCGGTCAGGCGCTGGCCGAGGCTGATGATCGCCATGGCCAGCGACATCAATGGCATCAACGACAGGATGATGCCCATGTTGGTGGCGCTGGTCATGGTCGCAGCGAAGTAGGCCAGGCTCTGATAGACCGCCATGCCGAGCACGCCGAGGATGAAAATCTTGCCCAGATTCGGGCGAATCTGCGGCCAGTGCGCGATCACTTTCTTGAGCATGAACGGCGTGAACAGCAGGCCGGCGAGCAGCCAGCGATAGAAGCCGATCTCGGCGGGGAAGATCGCACCGACCGCAAGCTTGTTGATCACGGTGTTGCCGGCCCAGATGAAAATCGCCAGCAGGGGAAACGCGTATTGCATGGGAGGAGAAACCAGAACGTTGATGAACGGTGATTATCCCTTGTCTGGATGCAGGCCTATACTGCGAACCGGACAACCCGCCCCTGATTCCGGACAGCATGAACAGTAAACACATCGATCTGCTGGATTTCAGCGAACTGCCGTCGGCGGTGTATTTCCGCTATGCCGACTTCAACGCCCATGAATACGCCGCGCCGCACCGCCATCCGTGGGGCACGCTGGAGTACGCGGCCCACGGCGTGCTGCACATGGATGTCGACGGCAGCCGCTTCATGTCGCCGCCGCAATACGCGGTGTGGGTGCCGCCGCAGGTCGAGCACAGTTTCTACAGTCATCAGCCGGTCAATTATCGGGCGGTGTGCCTAGCGCCGGATGTGTGTTCCGATTTGCCGGCGCAGGCCTGCACCCTGGCGATCAGCGACATTCTCAAGGCGATCCTCAAGGACTTCGCCGCCCGCGATGTGAAGATCCCGGCGTTCGAAGCCGACCAGCGCCTGGCCCAGGTGCTGGTGGATCAATTGCGCCAGGCCCCGGTTCATCAATGCTATTTGCCTTACGCCAGCAGCCCCGGTTTGCTGACCATTCTCGAAACCCTGCAGGCCGAGCCCGGCAACAATCAGCCGCTGGCGCACTGGGCGGCGCAGGTGCATGTCAGCGAGCGCACCCTGGCCCGGCAATTCGTGCGGGAGCTGGGGATGAGTTTCGGCGAGTGGCGTCAGCGCCTGCGGTATCTCGCGGCCATCGAGGCGCTGGAAAGTTCGCGCAGTGTGCAGGAAATCGCCTTCGATCTCGGCTACAGCAGCGGTTCGGCCTTCATCGCCATGTTTGCCCGGCAGGCCGGATGTACCCCGGAACAGTATCGGCGCAGCCATCTTGAGGCTAGGAAGGTGTAACAAGCTTTGACTACACTCCAGCAGAGGCCACCTCCATCGAGGCGGCGCCAAGGAGAAAACTCCATGAAGATGTTGCGTGTCCCTTTGTTGATGATCGGTCTGCTGCTGTGCTCCCAGGGTTTCGCCGCCACGGCGCAACAGAACAAGATGACCACCTGCAACGCCGACGCCACGGCCAAGAGCCTCAAGGGCGACGAGCGCAAAGCCTTCATGAGCACCTGCCTCAAGGCAGCTCCGGCGGCCAACGACGCCAAGGCCCTGACCCCGCAGCAACAGAAAATGAAAACCTGCAACGCCGATGCGGCCACCAAGGCGCTGACGGGTGATGCGCGCAAGACGTTCATGAGTGATTGCCTGAAGAAAAAATAAAGCGGGTTTGAGTGGTGACCGGCAGATGTGTCCGGCTTGGGATCCAGGCCCTCACCCTAACCCTCTCCCAGAGGGAGAGGGGACTGACCGCGTTGTTTCCAGACATTCTTCGACCTGAAACATCCGGTCGATTATGGATTCGATACAGAGCTTTCAGGTTGCCGGATCACCCGAGCATCCCGCAATCAGTTTCCCTCTCCCTCCGGGAGAGGGCTAGGGTGAGGGTTGGGCCGCAAGTCAGACACCAAACCCCAAACACCGCATATCCCTAGTGCTCCCCAAGGATCGCTGGCAGACTGCCAATCCTTTTACGCCGTTCGTTTTGAGGCTGTATGCCAACGTTTTCTGAGCGTCATGTAGTGTTCTGGGTCAGTTGCATCATCATTTTCGGCGGTCTGTTGCTGGTGTTGCCATTGCGTTTGCTGCCCAGTCTGCTGGCCGGGTTGCTGGTGTTCGAACTGGTCAACATGCTCACCCCGCAACTGCAGCGGCTGATCGAAGGTCGCCGTGCGCGGTGGCTGGCGGTGGCGCTGCTGGGCACGCTGGTGGTGAGTGTGCTGACGCTGGTCTTCGCTGGCGCCATCAGTTTCCTGCTGCACGAGGCGGAAAACCCTGGCGCTTCCCTCGACAAATTCATGGGCGTGGTCGACCGAGCGCGTGGACAGTTGCCGCCGTTCATCGACGCCTACCTGCCGGCCAGCGCTGCCGAATTCCGGGTGGCCATCGGTGAATGGGCGAGCAAGCATTTGTCCGAACTGCAACTGGTGGGCAAGGACGCGGCGCATATGTTCGTGACCTTGCTGATCGGCATGGTGCTGGGCGCGATCATCGCCTTGCAGCGCGTGCCGGACGTCACCAAGCGCAAGCCGCTGGCGGCCGCACTGTTCGATCGTCTGCACCTGCTGGTTCAGGCGTTTCGCAACATTGTGTTCGCGCAGATCAAGATTTCCCTGCTCAACACCTTCTTCACCGGGATCTTCCTGGCGGTGGTCCTGCCGCTGTTCGGGATAAAGCTGCCGCTGACCAAGACCCTGATCGTGCTGACCTTCCTGCTCGGTCTGCTGCCGGTGATCGGCAATCTGATGTCGAACACGCTGATCACTATCGTCGGCCTGTCGCTGTCGATCTGGGTGGCGATTGCGGCGCTGGGTTACCTGATCTTTATCCACAAGCTCGAATACTTCCTCAACGCACGCATCGTCGGCGGGCAGATCAGTGCCAAGTCCTGGGAGTTGCTGCTGGCAATGCTGGTGTTCGAGGCCGCGTTCGGCCTGCCGGGAGTGGTGGCGGGGCCGATTTATTACGCATATTTGAAGAGTGAGCTGAAGCTGGGCGGGATGGTTTAGAAGCCGCAATGATCGTTCCCGCGCGGAGCGTGGGAACGATCAACTGTGTCAGTTTACTGAGCCGTAACGTTTCATGGCCTCAATCGCCAGACCGCTACCAATGCTGCCAAAAATATTCCCTTCCACATGCCGCGCGTTCGGCAGCATCGCCGAGACGCTGTTGCGCAGTGCCGGAATGCCGCTCGAACCACCGGTGAAGAACACCGTATCGACCTGACCCACCGCCACGTTGGCGTCTGCCAGCAACTGGGTGACGCTGCCGCGCACGCGCTCGAGCTGCGACTCGATCGCCGATTCGAACAGCGCCCGGGTCAGTTCCACGCTCAGGCCCGACTCGATGCGATCCAGCGGCACGTGGCGACTGTCGTTGTGGGTCAGGTGGATCTTGGTTTCTTCCACTTCCATCGCCAGCCAGTGCCCGGCGCGCTGTTCGATCAGCTTGAACAGACGGTCGATGCCGCCGGTGTCTTCGATGTCGTAACGCATGCTGCCCAGGGCCAGGGTCGATTTCTGCGAGTACACCGAGTTGATGGTGTGCCAGGTTGCCAGGTTCATGTGGTGGCTGGTCGGCATGAACGCGCCGCTTTTCATCCGGCTGCCGTAGCCGAACAGCGGCATCAGGCCTTGCAGGCTCAGCTGTTTGTCGAAGTCGGTCCCGCCGATGTGCACGCCGCCGGTGGCAAGGATGTCGTCGTGACGGTTATCCACACCACGACGCTCGGGCGACAGGCGCACCAGCGAGAAGTCCGAGGTACCACCGCCGATGTCGACGATCAGCACCAGTTCTTCCTTTTCGATGGTCGACTCGTAGTCGAAGGCTGCGGCAATCGGCTCGTACTGGAACGACACGTCCTTGAAACCGAGTTTGCGCGCCACTTCCACCAGGGTGTCTTCGGCTTCCTGGTCGGCCAGCGGATCGTCGTCGACGAAGAACACCGGGCGGCCCAGCACCACCTGCTCGAACTCCCGACCGGCGGCGGCTTCGGCGCGGCTCTTGAGCTGGCCGATGAACAGCCCGAGCAGGTCCTTGAACGGCATTGCGGTGCCGAGAACGCTGGTGTCGTGCTTGATCAGCTTGGAACCGAGCAGGCTCTTGAGCGAGCGCATCAGTCGGCCTTCGTAGCCTTCCAGGTACTCGTGCAGCGCCAGACGGCCGTATACCGGACGGCGCTCTTCGATATTGAAAAAGACCACCGATGGCAGGGTGATCTTGTCGTCTTCCAGCGCGATCATCGTTTCCATGCCGGGGCGCAGCCAGCCGACGGTGGAGTTGGACGTGCCGAAGTCGATGCCGCAGGCACGGGCTGGAGAGGCGTCTTTCATGGTCTTTCGGTTCCGGTCAAAAAAACGGCCGCGCAGTGTATGTCAGTGCGCGACAGATTCGAAGGCCGGTCATCTGCTATTTCACGACTAAGCTTGCTTGAAACTCGGCGGTTTGCCCCAAACTTGCTGGCATGGGCCGGCAGACATACCGGCGGTCGCAAGAACCGCCGTCCACTGCCGATAAACTTCTGCTGCGCCACCCGGTCACAAACTTGAGATCGGTCAACCCGGCACGCGCGAATAGGCGCATGCTGGGATCGGCGCGAAATCGATAACGGATGGTGATTCCTTCGATGGACTTCAAAGACTATTACAAGATACTCGGCGTGGAGCCGACGGCTGACGACAAGGCAATCAAGGCTGCCTATCGCAAGCTGGCGCGCAAATACCACCCCGATGTCAGCAAGGAAAAGGACGCCGAGGCCAAGTTCAAGGACGCCTCGGAAGCCTACGAAGCGCTGAAAAGCGCCGACAAGCGCGCCGAATACGACGAACTGCGTCGTTATGGTCAGCACGGCCAGCCGTTTCAGGGCCCACCGGGGTGGCAGAGCCGTGGCGGCTTTGGCGGCGGCGGTGGCGACACCGGCGACTTCTCGGACTTCTTCAGTTCGATCTTCGGCAATCGCGGCCCCGGTTTCGGTGGCGGCGCTGGCCGGCAATCCCGCAGCGCCGGACGGCGAGGGCAAGACGTGGAACTGGAACTGCCGATCTTTCTGGAAGAGACGCTTTCGAACGAATCGAAAAAGATCAGCTTCCAGGTGCCGCAATACAACGGTTCGGGCCAGCACGTCAGCAACACCAGCAAAAGCCTGAACGTGAAGATCCCGGCGGGCGTGACCGATGGCGAGCGCATCCGCCTCAAGGGCCAGGGCGCACCGGGCATCGGTGGCGGCGCCAATGGCGATCTGTACCTGACCATCCGTTTCGCGCCGCACCCGAAATTCGACGTTGAAGGCGAAAACCTGATCATCACCCTGCCGCTCGCTCCCTGGGAGCTGGCGCTGGGCGCCGAAGTGGCCGTGCCGACCCTGACCGGCAAGATCAACCTCAAGGTCCCGGCCGGCAGCCAGAACGGCCAGCGCATGCGCGCCAAGGGCCATGGCTTGCAGAACAAGGCCGGCGAACGCGGTTATCTGTTCGTCCAGCTCAAGGCCGTGATGCCGAAAGCCAACGGCGATGACGTCAAGGCGCTGTGGCAGGAACTGGCGAAGAAGGCCGCCTTCAATCCGCGAGAGAACTTCTGATACTGACGACGGAGTAGCCCATCATGAGCAGCCCCCTGATCGTTCAACTGGACATGGCAGAATTCTGTGAGGCGGCCGACCTGTCGGACGTCTACGTGATCGAAATCGTCGAGCACGGCATCCTCGAACCTCAGGGCACGCAGCCCAGGGAATGGCGCTTCACCGACTACGAACTGGCCCTGGCCAAACGCGCCGCCAAGCTGCGGCGCGACCTGGAGCTGGAATGGGAAGGCGTCGCCCTGGCGCTGGACCTGCTGGAAGAAGTGCAGGAGCTGCGGGCCGAGAACCGGATGCTCAGGCAGCGCCTGGCGCGGCTGGTGGTCGAATAGTTCTCGGATGTGATTGAGGGCCCCATCGCTGGCAACCCAGCTCCCACAAGTTCATCGCCGATCGAAACTTCTGTGAACTTCGCAGAACCCTGTGGGAGCTGGCTTGCCAGCGATGAAAGCGCCGCGTTTTTCCTGCTTAAACCTGTCGGGGCAGCATCACGCTGAACAGCGTGCCGTTGGCTGCGCTTGAGCTGACTTCGATCGTCCCGCCATGGGCGGTCACCACTTCCTTGACGATGAACAGGCCCAGACCCAGGCTGGTCGACGGCTGGCCGAGTTTTTCGTCGGCGCTGCGTACCAAGGGGTCGAAAATGGTGCCGATGGCCTCTTCGGAAATGGGCGGGCCGTAATTGTGCACGGTCAGAAGCACCTGCCTGGCTTCCCCCTTCAACGTCACGATCACTTCGCGCGGATCAGAGCCATGCTGCAAGGCATTGCCGATCAGGTTCTGCAGCAGTTGATCGATCCGACCAGCGTCCCAGACACCACGGGTGTCACCCTCGGTGTTCAATGTCGGGTCACTGTCCGGATTGCCGGCGCACGCTTCGGCAATGGCTGCTCGCGCCGCGTCGGCCAGATCCATTGGCGCCGGTTCGATCGGCAGGCTTCTGCCCAGGCGGCTGCGTACCAGTTCCAGCAGGTCGCTGACCATGGCCGCCATGTGCCGCGCGCCCTGTTTGATGTTCAGCGCACAAGTCAGCGCATCGCCTTCCAGCGTGGTTTTGCGCATCAGCAACTCGGTGGACATGCTCACCGCTTGCAGGGGCGCGCGCAGGTCATGGCCGAGAATGGCGAGAAAAATGTCCCGTGAGCGGTTGACCTGTTCGGCATAGGCGGCGGTCGATTCGGCCAGGGCTTCGTCGATGGCTTCGTTGAAGCGGATCATGTCCTGGAAGCAGGTGGTGTCCGGTAATTCGATATGCTCGACCCAGCGTCGGATCACCACGGCGCGCAGGTGGCGAAACTCCGAGGTCATCTGTACCAGATCGAAACCGACGGTGTGGCGCAGCTCGCCATGGCTGGCTCCGGCTTCATCCAGGCTCGGGCTTTTCTCCGGGCCTTCGCCCTTGGCCTTGGCGACCTGTTCGTCGCGGCTTTGCGGTTTGCTCATGTCGCGAGCGGCGGCCCGCAGGATGGCGCTGGCGTGATCGCGCAGACCGGCCGAGTCCAGATGGTCGGCGGGCGGGGTAATGGTAGCGGCAAACTTTTCCCATTCATCGACGATTGCGTCGATATTGGCCAGGATGAACTCGGAAAGACGCATGGGCAGTTCCTGAATAAAGGCGACAGCGAATCGAATATTAGTCCCTTTGGCGAGAAATACACGACCCATTGCCCAGTGGTTTTCCAGCATCACGAAAAAGGCCCCGAGACCGTGCGTCAGGCAGGTGCTCGGGGCCTTTTTTGCGTTTGTCGGTTGTCAGAACAGGAAGTAACGCTGCGCCATCGGCAGGGTTTCGGCCGGTTCACACCAGAGCAGCACGCCATCGGCCTTGACCTGATAGGTCTGCGGGTCGACGTCGATGTTCGGCAGATAGTCGTTGTGGATCAGGTCGGTTTTCTGCACGTCGCGGCAACCTTTGACCACCGCGATTTTCTTCTTCAGGCCCAATGCTTCGGGCAATCCCGACGCCTGCGCCGCCTGACTGATGAAGGTCAGGCTGGTGGCGTGCAGCGAGCCGCCGTAACTGGCGAACATCGGGCGGTAGTGCACCGGTTGCGGGGTCGGGATCGACGCGTTGGCGTCGCCCATCAGGCTCGCGGCGATGGCGCCGCCCTTGAGGATCAGCGTCGGTTTCACGCCGAAGAATGCCGGGCGCCACAGCACCAGATCGGCCCACTTGCCGACTTCCACCGAACCCACTTCATGGCTGATGCCATGGGTGATCGCCGGGTTGATGGTGTACTTGGCGATGTAGCGTTTGGCGCGGAAGTTATCGTTGCCTTCACCGTCCTGAGGCAGCGGGCCGCGCTGCTTTTTCATCTTGTCGGCGGTCTGCCAGGTGCGCGTGATGACTTCGCCGACGCGGCCCATGGCCTGGCTGTCGGAGCTGATCATCGAGAACGCGCCGAGGTCGTGGAGGATGTCTTCGGCGGCAATCGTTTCGCGGCGGATGCGGCTTTCGGCGAACGCCACGTCTTCGGCAATGCTCGGGTCGAGGTGGTGGCAGACCATCAGCATGTCGAGGTGTTCGTCGATGGTGTTGCGGGTGAACGGCCGGGTCGGGTTGGTCGAACTCGGCAGTACGTTGGCGAAACCGCAGGCCTTGATGATGTCCGGCGCGTGGCCGCCACCGGCACCTTCGGTGTGATAGGTGTGGATGGTCCGGCCCTTGAACGCGCCGAGGGTGGTTTCGACGAAACCGGACTCGTTGAGGGTGTCGGTATGGATTGCCACTTGCACGTCGTACTGGTCGGCGACGCTCAGGCAGTTGTCGATGCTCGCCGGGGTGGTGCCCCAGTCTTCGTGCAGCTTGAGGCCGATGGCGCCGGCCTTGACCTGTTCGATCAACGGCTCCGGCAGGCTGGCGTTGCCCTTGCCGGTGAGGCCGATGTTCATCGGGAACGCGTCGGCGGCCTGGAGCATCCGCGCCAGGTGCCACGGCCCCGAAGTGCAGGTCGTTGCATTGGTGCCGGTGGCCGGACCGGTGCCACCACCGATCATGGTGGTGACGCCGCTCATCAGCGCTTCTTCGATCTGCTGCGGGCAAATGAAGTGGATGTGGGTGTCGATGCCGCCGGCGGTGAGGATCATGCCTTCGCCGGCGATCACTTCGCTGCTGGCGCCGATGGCGATGGTCACGCCGGGCTGCACGTCCGGATTGCCGGCCTTGCCGATCGCGGCGATGCGTCCGTCCTTGAGGCCGACGTCGGCTTTGACGATGCCCCAGTGGTCGATGATCAGCGCGTTGGTGATGACGGTGTCGACCACTTCGGCCGCCAGCAACTGGCTCTGGCCCTGGCCGTCGCGGATCACTTTGCCGCCGCCGAATTTCACTTCTTCGCCGTAGGTGGTGAAGTCCTGTTCGACCTCGATCCACAGCTCGGTGTCGGCCAGGCGCACCTTGTCGCCGACGGTGGGGCCGAACATGTCGGCGTAGGCTTGTCTGGAAATCTTCATCTGGCGTCCTTCAGGAAAATAGCGGTGAGCCATCGACCCTCACCCTAACCCTCTCCCAGAGGGAGAGGGGACTGATCGCGGTGGGGCAGTTATCGGTGGTTGGCTCCCTCTCCCCTGGGAGAGGGCTGGGGTGAGGGGCTGCGGTACACGCGGACTCAGAGGTCACCCATGACCCGCCCGGCAAACCCGAACACCCGCCGGTGCCCGGCGTAATCCACCAGCTCTACCTCGCGGCTCTGGCCCGGCTCGAAGCGCACCGCGGTGCCCGCGGGAATGTTCAGGCGCATGCCACGGCTGGCGGCGCGGTCGAAGGTCAGGGCGTCGTTGGTTTCGAAGAAATGGTAGTGCGAGCCGACCTGGATCGGTCGGTCGCCGCTGTTCGCCACTTTCAGGCTGATCGTGCGGCGACCGACGTTGAGTTCGATGTCGCCGGGCTGGATCCGGTATTCGCCGGGAATCATCAGTTCGCTCCTTGCAGGACTTTGTAATAGAGGGCCGTCGGGCGATAGGTGCCGTTCGGGTCGCAGGCGTAGTCGGGGATTTCCCCGGCGCGGGTGTAACCCAGGGCCTTGTAGAAATCTTCGGCGGGGGAGCCGGCCTCGGTGTCGAGGTAAAGCATGCCGCGCTTGTACTGGCGGGCCGTCAGCTCCAGCGCTTCCATCAATTGCTGACCGAGGCCGCGCCGCCGGGCGTGTTCGCGAACCAGCAGTTTCTGCACTTCGGCGCGGTTCAGGCCGTTGGCCTTCTGGCACAGGCCCAGTTGCACGCTGGCCTGCACCTGTTCGTCCTTGACCACCACCCACAGCAAGACGTTGCCCTTGTTCAGGTTGTCCTGCACTTCATCGAAATAGGCGCGAGCCTGGGTGGCATCCAGATCAGCCATGAAGCCGACGCTGGCGCCATAACCCACGGCGTCCAGCAGCAGCTCGATCAGGCCCTGACGATAGTGCGCAAAACTTTCCGCATTGACGCGTCGCAGTTGGGCGGGGTTCATCGGTGTCACTCCTTGTTGGCGGGCGGCGGCTCCGCGCCAGGATTGAGGGTCAGTTGCATGAACGTCAGGTCGAGCCAGCGGCCGAACTTGGTGCCGACCTGGGGCATCTGCCCGGTGGTGATGAAACCGGCGCGCTCGTGCAGGCGGATCGATGCGGCGTTGCCGCTTTCGATGGCGGCGACCATGACGTGCTTGTCGCAGGTTTTCGCGCGTTCGATCAGCGCGGTCATCAGTTGCGGGCCGAGGCCGTTACCGCGCTGGTCGCTGCGCACGTAGACCGAGTGCTCGACGGTGTGGCGGAAACCGTCGAACGGCCGCCAGTCGCCGAACGAAGCGTAGCCGAGGGTGGTGTTGTCGGCGTTGACGATCACCAGGATCGGATAGCCCTGGGCCTGGCGTGCGCTGAACCACGCCTGACGGTTGCCGAGGTCGACGGCGGATTCGTTCCAGATTGCCGTGGTGTTGAGCACCGCGTCGTTGTAGATGTCGCGGATCGCCGGCAGGTCAGCGTGCAGGGCATCGCGGATGGTGTAGGTCATGGCACGGCCTCAGACGATCGGTTGGTGGACGGTGACCAGTTTGGTGCCGTCGGGAAACGTCGCTTCGACCTGGATCTCCGGGATCATTTCCGGGATGCCTTCCATCACCTGATCGCGGGTCAGCAGGGTGGTGCCGTAGTGCATCAGTTCGGCAACGGTCTGGCCGTCACGGGCGCCTTCGAGCAGCGCCGCCGAGATGTAGGCCATGGCTTCCGGGTAGTTGAGCTTCACGCCACGGGCCAGTCGCCGCTCGGCCACGAGGCCGGCGGTGAAGATCAGCAGCTTGTCTTTTTCGCGTGGGGTCAGGTCCATCGTTTGAAATCCATTGTCGGCAGTTGAAGAAAATCAGGTGTTCCAGATTCGGGGGGGCAGGGCTTCGCGGCCAAGCAGCGCAGGCCTGAGCAATCGCCACAGATCGATCAGCCACGCCCGCGCCAGCAACGCTTCACTGGCCAGGCAACGGGCGACCAAAAGACCGGGCAATTGCGTCAGATCCCCGCGTACTTCGTGGCCCAGCGAGCGGCAGCGTTCCAGCAATTCAGCATCGATCTCACCGGTCACCAGCAAGGTCGCAAACACCGGATGGCCATCCAGCCCGATCGGCGAATCCAGCAAGCCGTCAGCGCCAACGATGCGCTGGCGCTCATGCCACAACAACCGGCCATCACGGCGAATATCCAGATGTGCCTGGAAATGCCCGAGGTCGAAACGCTCGCCACTGGCCGGCCGCCCGAGGGCTACCACGTCCCAGTAGAACAGCCGCGCATCGCCTTCAAGCTCAATCGATGTCGTGAGTTCAGCCTGGGCGGCGCTGTAGACGATGGTTTCCTGGGGCAGCCATTCCAGTGTCGCGCCATCAGCGACATGCAGCTTCAGCGACTGATAAGCGGGCCCCGCCGCGCGATACCACTTGGCCGCGCCGGGGCTGGTGATCTGTGCCCAGGCGCCTTGTGCGACGCGGGCGCTGATGTCGAGCCGGTCACCGCCGGCAATCCCGCCCGGCGGGTGGACAATGATGTGCTGGCAGACCTCGGGCCCTTCGGCGTACAGATGCTTTTGCACCCGCAGCGGACCGAGGTGGCGACGACGGGTAGGGCGCGTGCAATCGCCGAAGCGGGCATAGGCCAGCTCAAGCTCGGCATGCCAGCTCGGGGTAAACAGGGCAGTCGCAACAGGTAAGTTCATGTTTTCTGATTATCGTTAGGACGCTACAGGTTAGATCGTAACCAGTCCGCGTACACCCTCGCTTTCCATATTTTCTCCACGGCCCTGCTGCACGATCTCGCCCCGGGACATCACCAGGTACTGATCGGCCAGTTCGGCGGCGAAATCGTAGAACTGCTCCACCAGCAGAATCGCCATGTCGCCACGGGCCGCGAGCTTCTTGATCACTGCGCCGATTTCCTTGATCACCGACGGCTGGATGCCTTCGGTGGGTTCGTCGAGGATCAGCAGACGCGGACGGCTGGCCAGTGCACGACCGATGGCCAGCTGTTGTTGCTGTCCGCCGGACAGATCGCCGCCGCGCCGCTGTTTCATTTGCAGCAGCACCGGGAACAGCTCGTAAATGAACGCGGGAACCTCTTTGGCTTCGCTGCCGGGGAAACGCGACAGGCCCATCAGCAGGTTTTCTTCCACGGTCAGTCGGCCGAAGATCTCCCGGCCCTGGGGCACGTAGGCGATTCCGGCGTGCACCCGTTGATGCGGCTTGTACGTGGTGATCGGTTGGCCTTCCCAGTTCACCGCGCCTTCCTTGGCCGGCAACAGGCCCATCAGGCATTTGAGCAGCGTGGTCTTGCCCACGCCGTTACGGCCGAGCAGGCAGGTCACTTCGCCGACCTTCACCTCAAAGCTCAGGCCGCGCAGGATGTGGCTTCCGCCGTAGTACTGGTGCAGCTTGTCGACTTGCAGCATGTTCAAATTCCTTCTGTTGCACACAGAACCCTGTGGGAGCTGGCTTGCCAGCGATAGCGGTGGATCAGTCGATATCAATGCTGGATGTGCCGGCCTCATCGCTGGCAATTCGGAGCGCCGAACCGCAGCTCCCACAAGTTTTGTATTTGCAGGTTTCAGCGGCCGAGGTAAACCTCGATCACGCGCTCGTTGTCCTGCACCTGTTCCAGCGACCCCTCGGCCAGCACGCTACCCTGATGCAACACCGTGACGTGGTCGGCAATCGAGCCGACGAAGCCCATGTCGTGTTCCACCACCATCAGCGAATGCTTGCCCGCGAGCGACTTGAACAGCTCGGCGGTGAACTCGGTTTCGGCGTCGGTCATGCCCGCCACCGGTTCATCGAGCAGCAGCAATTGCGGGTCCTGCATCAGCAACATGCCGATTTCCAGAAACTGTTTCTGTCCGTGGGACAGCAGCCCCGCCGGGCGATTGACCGAGGTGGTCAGACGAATCGTGTCGAGCACTTCGCTGATCCGGTCTTTCTGCTCGCCGCTCAACTTCGCCCGCAGGCTGGCCCACACCGACTTGTCGGTTTTCTGCGCCAGCTCCAGGTTCTCGAACACGCTCAGCGCTTCGAACACCGTCGGTTTCTGGAACTTGCGACCGATGCCGGCCTGGGCGATCTGCACTTCGCTCATCTGCGTCAGGTCGAGGGTTTCACCGAACCACGCCTTGCCGTGGCTCGGCCGGGTCTTGCCGGTGATCACGTCCATCAGCGTGGTCTTGCCCGCGCCGTTGGGGCCGATGATGCAGCGCAGTTCGCCGACGCCGATGTACAGGTTCAGATTGTTCAGCGCCCGGAAGCCGTCGAAGCTGACGCTGATGTCTTCCAGCGTCAGGATTGTGCCGTGGCGGGTGTCGAGGCCCGGACCGACGCGTTGCCCGAGGCCGATCGAGTCGCGGCTGGTGCCTTCGTCCTTGTTCGGTTCCACCGGGAAAAACGCCGGTTCCAGCATGAATTCAGCGCTCGCCGTGACTCTCATGATTCACCTCGTTTCTTCAGCAGACCGATCACGCCCTTGGGCAGGTACAACGTCACGACGATGAACAGCGCGCCGAGGAAGAACAGCCAGTATTCGGGGAAGGCCACGGTGAACCAGCTCTTCATGCCGTTGACCACCCCAGCGCCGAGCAGCGGGCCGATCAGCGTGCCGCGCCCGCCAAGGGCCACCCACACGGCGGCTTCGATCGAGTTGGTCGGCGACATTTCGCTCGGGTTGATGATCCCTACTTGTGGCACGTACAACGCACCGGCCAGGCCGCACAACACCGCACTCAACACCCAGACGAACAGCTTGAAACCGCGCGGATCGTAGCCGCAGAACATCAGGCGATTCTCCGCATCGCGCAGGGCAGTCAGCACCCGGCCGAACTTGCTGCGAGCCAGGCGCCAGCCGATGAACAGACTCGCCACCAGCAACAGCACCGTCGCCAGAAACAGCACCGCGCGCGTGCCGGGTTCGGTGATGCCGAAACCGAGGATCGTGCGGAAATTGGTGAAGCCGTTGTTGCCGCCGAAGCCGGTCTCGTTGCGGAAAAACAGCAGCATCCCGGCGAAGGTCAGGGCCTGGGTCATGATCGAGAAATACACGCCCTTGATCCGCGAACGGAAGGCGAAGAAACCGAACACCAGTGCCAGCAACCCCGGCGCCAACACCACCAGGCACATCGCCCAGAGGAAGCTGCCGGTGCCGCTCCAGTACCACGGCAACTCGGTCCACGACAGAAAGGTCATGAACGCCGGCAGACCATCACCGGCGGCCTGACGCATCAGGTACATGCCCATCGCATAACCGCCGAGGGCGAAGAACAGACCGTGGCCCAGCGACAGGAGACCGGCGTAACCCCAGACCAGATCCAGCGCCAGGGCGACGATGGCGTAGCAGAGAATCTTGCCCACCAGCGTCAGGGTGTAAGCCGAGACATGCAGCGCGCTGTCTGCCGGCAACAGCGACAGCAGCGGCAGGGCGACCAGCAAGGCGAGGACCACCGCGCCGATGGCGAGCGTGACTTTCGGGCCGGCCTTTTGTGTGGCCGTGACTAGTAGAGGCTGGTTCATCAGTCGATCACCCGTCCTTTCAGTGCGAAGAGGCCTTGCGGACGTTTCTGGATGAACAGAATGATCAGCGCGAGGATCAGGATCTTGCCGAGCACCGCACCGATCTGCGGTTCGAGAATCTTGTTGGCGATGCCCAGGCCGAACGCGGCGAACACACTGCCGGCCAGTTGGCCGACGCCGCCGAGCACCACCACCAGGAACGAGTCGATGATGTAGCTCTGGCCGAGGTCCGGGCCGACGTTGCCGATCTGGCTCAGGGCCACGCCACCGAGCCCGGCGATGCCCGAACCGAGGCCGAAGGCGAGCATGTCGACGCGCCCGGTGGGCACGCCGCAGCAGGCGGCCATGTTGCGGTTCTGGGTGACGGCGCGCACGTTCAGACCGAGGCGGGTCTTGTTCAGCAGCAGCCAGGTCAGCACCACCACAAACAGCGCAAACGCGATGATCACGATGCGGTTGTACGGCAGCACCAGATTCGGCAACACCTGAATCCCGCCGGACAGCCACGCCGGGTTCGCCACTTCAACGTTCTGCGCACCGAACACCAGACGCACCAGTTGAATCAGCATCAGGCTGATGCCCCAGGTGGCGAGCAGGGTTTCCAGTGGGCGGCCGTAGAGGTGACGAATCACCGTGCGCTCCAGGGCCATGCCGATGGCGGCGGTGACGAAGAACGCCACCGGCAGGGCGATCAGCGGATAGAACTCGATGGCTTGCGGGGCGTAGCGCTGGAACATCAACTGCACGACGTAGGTCGAGTAGGCGCCGAGCATCAGCATCTCGCCGTGGGCCATGTTGATCACGCCGAGCAGGCCGAAAGTGATCGCCAGGCCGAGTGCCGCGAGCAGCAGAATCGAACCGAGGGACATGCCGCTGAACGCCTGACCGAGCAGTTCGCCGATCAGCAGTTTGCGCTTGACCTGGGCGAGGCTGGTTTCGGCGGCGGTGCGCACGTTGGTATCGGTTTCGACACCGGGTTCGAGCAGGCCTTCGAGGCGGGTACGGGCCAGCGGGTCGCCGGTTTCACCGAGCAGACGCACGGCCGCGAGGCGTACTGCCGGGTCAGTGTCGACCAGTTGCAGATTGGCCAGCGCCAGGCTCAGGGCGGCGTGGACGCTTTCGTCTTGTTCGCCAGCCAGTTGCCGGTCGAGGAATTTCAGCTGCGCCGGTTTGGCGCCTTTCTGCAATTGCTGCGCGGCGGTCAGACGGGTTTTGGCGTCGGCGGCGAGCAATTGGTGGCTGGCCAGCGCGGTGTCGATCAGACCCCGCAGGCGGTTGTTCAGGCGCAGGGTCTTGGGTTGGCCGTCGACGGTCAGTTCGCCTTGTTGCAGGGCGTTGATCAGTTCGACACGCGCCGGATCGGGCTGCGCGGCCCAGGCTTCCAGCAGTTTGGCCTGTTGCGTGGGGTTGGCGGCGACGAAGTCTTCGGCGTCGCTGGCGTGGGTCATCATGGGCAGCAGGAGCAAGATGGCCAGGATAACGCGGTAAAAGGCAGTGGGCATGGGTGGTGCTTCCTGTGTTGCGGTGGCCGATGGAGCGGTGTCCGACTGCGAAATCCAGCCCTCACCCTAGCCCTCTCCCGGAGGGAGAGGGGACTGACCGAGTTGTCTGTTCATCAAGCATCGACCTGAAAAAACAGAGTCGAACTCAGGCTTTGAAAACGATGGAGATCTGCTCCCTTTCCCCCTCTCCCTGAGGGAGAGGGCTGGGGTGAGGGGGGAAGGTCTCAAGTCCGCCTCAAGGTCTGAATCCGCCTCAGTTGCTCTTCACCGCATACTCCGGCTTCTTGTCATTACCCGGAATGAACGGACTCCACGGTTGCGCCCGAATCGGCCCCTCGGTCTGCCACACCACGTTGAACTGACCGTCGCTCTGGATCTCGCCGATCATCACCGGTTTGTGCAGGTGGTGATTGGTCTTGTCCATGGTCAGGGTGTAACCGGACGGCGCGGCGAAGGTCTGGCCGCCGAGGGCTTCGCGGACCTTGTCGACGTCGGTGGATTTGGCTTTCTCCGCCGCCTGCGCCCACATGTGAATGCCGACGTAAGTGGCCTCCATCGGGTCGTTGGTCACGGCCTTGTCGGCGCCCGGCAGGTTGTGTTTCTTCGCGTAGGCTTTCCAGTCATCGACGAACTTCTTGTTCACCGGGTTCTCCACCGACTCGAAGTAGTTCCATGCCGCGAGGTTGCCCACCAGCGGCTTGGTGTCGATGCCGCGCAGTTCTTCTTCGCCCACCGAGAACGCCACCACCGGTACGTCGGTGGCTTTCAGGCCCTGGTTGGCCAGCTCTTTGTAGAACGGCACGTTGGAGTCGCCGTTGACGGTGGAGATCACCGCGGTCTTGCCGCCGGCCGAGAATTTTTTGATGTTGGCGACGATGGTTTGATAGTCGCTGTGGCCGAACGGGGTGTAGACCTCTTCGATGTCTTTGTCCGCGACGCCTTTGGAATGCAGGAACGAACGCAGAATCTTGTTGGTGGTGCGCGGGTAGACGTAGTCGGTGCCGAGCAGGAAGTAGCGCTTGGCGCTGCCGCCTTCTTCGCTCATCAGGTACTCAACCGCAGGGATCGCTTGCTGGTTCGGCGCGGCGCCGGTGTAGAACACGTTCGGCGACATCTCTTCGCCTTCGTATTGCACCGGGTAGAACAGCAGGCCGTTGAGTTCTTCGAACACCGGCAGCACCGATTTGCGCGATACCGAGGTCCAGCAGCCGAACACCACCGCGACCTTGTCCTGAGTCAGCAACTGGCGGCCCTTTTCCGCGAACAGCGGCCAGTTCGACGCCGGGTCGACCACCACCGGTTCCAGCATCTTGCCGTTCACCCCGCCCTTGGCGTTGATCTCGTCGATGGTCATCAACGCCATGTCCTTGAGCGACGTTTCGGAGATCGCCATGGTGCCGGACAACGAATGCAGAATCCCGACCTTGATGGTCTCGGCGGCCTGTACGGTCCAGGTCATGCCCATCGCGGCAATGGATGCCGTGAGTGTGAAAGCCTTGATCAAACTGCGACGCTTCATTGTGCGATCTCCATGAACGTTAAAGTTTTTTATGGTTGGCAGATGCGAACGACTGAAGGCTGTTTTGCAAGGGCTGTGCCCGGTCGGGTTTGAGCAGGGAAATGTCGGTTTAGAGCGGTCGCGCGCGGAGGCGGCGCACCATGAGGGGACGTGTTGCATGCAAAGGTGCAACGGGGTGCGCCAGGTTGGGGCGCACCCGGAGGATTCAGCGGCGGCGCATCAGGCCGATGAAGAACAGGCCGCCAAGGGCTGCGGTAGCGACGCCGATGGGCAGGTCTTCGGGGGCGATCAGCGTCCGCGCCGCGACGTCGACCCAGACGAGGAAAACGCTGCCGAGCAACACGCACACCGGCAGCAGACGCCGATGCTCGGCACCGATCAGGCGCCGGGCAATGTGCGGCACCATCAGCCCGACAAAGCCGATGGAGCCGCTGATCGACACCAGCACTCCGGTCATCAACGAAGCAATCACGAACACCCGCAGACGCACCGCCCGGGCATTCAGGCCAAGGGTGACGGCGGTCTGTTCGCCGGCCATCAAGGCGTTCAGCGGACGGGCCATGCCGATCAGCAGAATCAATCCGAGCAGGACGCTCAACGCCGGCACCGCCAACAATTCCCAGCGGGCCAGTCCGAGGCCACCGAGCATCCAGAACATCACCGCCGAACTGGCCCGGTGATCGCCCATGAACAGCAGCAGATTGGCGATCGCCATCATTACGAACGACACCGCCACGCCACACAGCAGCAGACGATCACTGTCCAGCCGGCCCTGACGGTTGGCGATGCCCAGCACCAGAAACATGCTCAACAACGCGCCGATGAACGCGGCAATCGGCAAGGTCAGCAGGCCGACGATTTCACCGACGTGCAGTACCACGATCACCGCGCCGAGGGTTGCGCCGGAAGTGACGCCGAGCAGGTGCGGATCGGCCAGCGGATTACGCGTGACTGCTTGCAGCACCGCGCCGATCAACGCCAGCCCGGCGCCCACCAATGCACCGAGCAGCATGCGCGGCACACGGATCAGCCAGACGATGTGTTCCTGGCCGGCGCTCCAGTCCGGCACGCCGAGGCCGAACAGTTTGTGCAGCAGAATCCGCCACACAACGTCCACCGGCACCCGCGCCGGGCCGAAGCCCAGCGACACCACGCACGACACCAGCAGCACGGCACCGAGGGCGATCAGCAGCAGCGCATAGCGACGATCGATCATTCGCCGTGGAAACCTTTGGCCAGGGTTTCAACCGCCAGCACGTTGTCGATCCCCGGCGTGGCCTGCACGTAAGGGATGACGATGAAGCGCTGGTTGTTGATCGCGTCCACCGATTGCAGCGCCTTGTTCTTCAGCAGGAATTCAATCTTCTGCTCGGCGGTGATTTCGCTGTAGTCGACGATCACGATCACCTGCGGATTGCGCTCGACCACGGTTTCCCAATTGACCCGGGTCCAGCTCGCTTCGACGTCATCGAGAACGTTGCGCCCGCCGGCGGCGTCGATCAGCGCTTGCGGCATGCCGAGGCGGCCGGAGGTCATGGCGCGGTCTTCGCCGCTGTCGTACAGGAATACCCGTGGTTTTTCGGCAGGCAGGTCTTTGCGAATTTCCGCGACCTGACTTTGCATGTCTGCGATCAATGCGTTGGCACGGTCCTGCACGTCGAAAATCTTTCCGAGGTTGCGCAGGTCGTTGTAAGTGTCGTCCAGCGTGGCGGCCGGGCGTTTCATCACGAAGGCGCAGGACTCGGTCAGCTCATAGACGTTGATGCCCAGCGGTTGCAGGGTCTGCGGGGTGAGATCGCCACCGACGCGCATGCCGTAATCCCAGCCGGCGAAGAAGAAATCGACGTTGGCGTTGAGCAGGGTTTCTACCGACGGGTACTTGGCCGCCAGTTCCGGCAAACCGTCGAGCAGCGACTGCATTTCAGGCGTCACCGATTTCCAGCCACTGACGCCGCTGTAGCCGGCCATCTTCGATTTGAGGCCGAGGACGAGCATCATCTGGGTCATGTTGATGTCGTGACTGACCGCGTGTTTCGGCGCTTGCTTGAAGGTCACTTCGCGATTGCAGCTGTGGATCGTCAGCGGGTACTTCGTGGCCTCGGCAAAGGCTTGGGTGGTGCCCAGCAACAGGGCGAGGCAAAGCAGGGAGCGCACAGTCATGGTCGGGTTATCCAGGTGATTCGCGGGTAGCCGTGGAGGGGGTGGGAATCGATCAATGCTTCGACGCCGAACACGTCGCGCAGCAGTTCTACGGTGAGCACTTCCTGCGGCGTGCCGCTGGCGACGATCCGGCCGTGGTTGATCACATACAAACGGTCGCAGAACGCGGCAGCCAGGTTCAGGTCGTGGATGCTCGCCAACGTGCCGATCTGCAAGCGCTTGACCAGTTGCAGCAGCTCCAGCTGATAGCGCGGGTCGAGGTGGTTGGTCGGCTCGTCGAGGATCAGCAGTTGCGGTTGCTGGGTCAGGGCGCGGGCGAGGATCACTCGCTGTTTTTCTCCACCGGACAGCGTGGCGAACGCGTGGTCTTCGAAGCCGTCGAGGCCCACGGATTTGAGGGCCTGGGTAGCGAGATTGCGGTCTTCCAGCGTGTCGCCATCGAACAGGCCTTTGTGCGGCGTGCGGCCCATGGCGACCACTTCTTCGACGGTCAGGCCGAAGGCGTCGGGGAACTCCTGCAGCACCACAGCGATGCGTTGCGCGCACCAGCGCGAGGATTGTTTCCACACGTTGTGGTGATCGAGCCTGACCTCACCGTGTTCCGGCTGACTGAAGCGATAGGCGCAGCGCAACAGGCTGGTCTTGCCGCTGCCGTTGGGCCCGATCAGCCCGACGAACTCACCGGCGGCCACTTGCAACGAGGCGTCACGCAGCTGGAACTGGTGATGGCAATGGCCGTGGCCCAGAGGTGTCCAGGCGAGATCGGTGAGGGACAGTGAGCTCATTTCGTTCCTGTTCTAGAAGGTGTAGTCAGCGGTGACAAAGAACGAACGAGGCTCACCCAGAATCCACTGCTGGCCCTCATTGTATTGGCTTTGCGCGTACGTCCGGTCAAACAGATTGTTCACCTGCAAGCCCAGCGTGGTGTTGCGCAGGGCTTTCCACGACAGCGTTGCATCGACCACGGTGTAGCTCGGCAGCTCGTTGCGGTTGGCCATGTCGGCGTAGCGCGCATCGACATAACGCACGCCGGCACCGGCTTTCAGGTCATCGGTCAGCGCCTTGCTCAGCCACAGATTGGCAGTGCGGCGTGGCACGTCCACCGGGCGATTGCCGTTGCGCGACACGGGCACGCCACCGACCACTTCTTCGAAATCGTCGTACTTGGCCTTCACGATTGCAGCGTTGGCTTGCAGTTGCCAGGCGTTCTGCAGTTGCAGGTCGAGGCTGGCCTCCACACCGTTCGACGATTGCTGGCCGACCTGCTGCTTGAGCGTCGGGTTGCCCGGGTCGTCAGTCAGCAGCTTCTTCTTCACGATGCGATACGCCGCCAGGGTGAACTCACCACGCTGATCCCAGAACAACTGCTTCAGGCCGATCTCGGTTTGCCGCGCGGTCGACAGGTCATATTGCTGCTGGCTCGGGCTCAGGGAAATCAAACCGCCGATGCCATCGGTGCTGGTGGCGACCTGGCCGTAGAACGAGGTGTCCTGGGTCAGCGCGAACACCAGACCGGCCTTCCAGTTGTTGCCGGTCAGGGTCTTGTCGCTCTGGCTGCCGTCGACCAGGTTGTTGCGATCCACGTGTACGTAGTCGCGGCGCACACCGGTCACCAGCGACCAGCGTTCGCTCAGTTGCGTGCGGTTTTCGGCGAACACCGACATCTGTTTGGTGGTGCTGTCGAACTGATCGCGATACGGATCGGCGCTCTCGAAATAGCCGGTCTGCGGGTGATAGCGATCCAGCGGCTGGCCGTTCGGCAATACGTCGTTGAACGGCGAGTTGCTGTCGAGCTGGAAGCGGATGCGGTTGTAATCAACGCCGGTCACGGTCTGGCTGTCGAGGCCGAACAGCGAGTGCTTGAAGGTGAAGGTCTGGCGGTCGCCGACCTGTTCCTGTTGGTGGCCGATACCGAAGTAGCCGCTGCGGCTGAGCTGCTGACTTTCAACGTCGAAGTTGTAGTTCTCGGCGTTCTGCCAGCGGCGCTGGGCCTTGAGGTAGTACAGCTCGTTGTTGGCGCTGACTGCATCGTTGATCTGCCAGTCGCTGGTCAGGCGCGTCCATTGATCGTTGTAGTGCTGTTTGTCGTCGCGCACGTTGTAGTTCTTGTTGCGCAGGCTGTCCTTCAACTGGCCGTTGATCAGTGGCGTACCGAAGTAGTTCTGCGGGCGCTGATCGCCGTAATCGTGAGCGAGGGTGAAACTCAGATCGTCGGTGGCCTGCCAGCGCAGGGCGGCGCTGATGAAGTCGCTGGACGAATCACCGCGATCGACCCAGCCGTTGCTGCGCAGGCGATTGAGGTTGAGGCGATAGCTCAGGGTGTCGGTCAGCGAGCCGCCGCTGTCGAACGCCTGCTGCTGGCGGTCGAACGAGCCGTAACCGACGCGCACGTGGTTTTCGATTTCGCCTTCGAACGGCTTTTTCGGGATCACGTTGACCACCGCGCCGGTCGCGCCTTCGCCGTACAGCACCGAGGCCGGGCCGCGCAGGACATCGACGCGTTCTACCGACCAGGTGTCGACCGGGAACGTCACGGTGCCCATGCCGGTGTACAGGCGGTTGCCGTCATACAACTGCATCACCGAGCTCTGCCCGGTAAAACCCCGGGCCTGCAACGAGGTGCCGCCATCGCCCGGCGTGCCGGTGCGGCTGATGCCGGTGCTGCGCGACACCGCGTCCTGCACGCTGCGGTCGCCACGGGCGCGGACTTGTTCGCCGCTCAGGCTTTCGACACTGGCCGGGGTTTCCATGGCGCTGAGGTTCAGACGCGAGCCGGCGCTGGTTGGCGTGCTCAGGCTGACGGTCTGGTCGTCATTGGCCAGGGCGGTGATGGTGCCGGTGGGCAGCGTCAGCGGGGCGTTGTCGGCGTGGGCGCTGTGGTTCAGGGCGAACAGACAGAGGCTGGACAAGAGGTACTTGTTCATCGGGACGGTGAATCACTTCTTCAAAAGAAAAGCCCGCAGCCTCATGACAGTGCATGGCTGCGGGCAGAGCAGCAAATTTGCGTTATACAGTAACACTAAAAATTGCCGGAGATTAAGCCCCGGCAGTTTAAAGATCTGTCTGGATCGCGCATCTCGCGAGATTCACGATGAAGTTGAGGCAGATTCAGTTTGCCGGGCCAGACGCGACAACAGCAGCCGATCCAGCAACCACACCACCACCAGCGAAGCCCCCACCAGCGGAAACACCACCGCCAGAACCAGCATGATCGCCACCCCGGTTTTCCACTTCGGCAGATCGTGGCGCAGCGGCGGCACGCCGAACTTGCCCTGTGGTCGACGCTTCCACCAGATCACCACGCCGCTGACGGCGCTGAGCAAAATCATCAGGCAGATCAGCAGCACGATGATCTGGTTGAAAGTGCCGAACATCTTGCCTTCGTGGAGCATCACGCCGATCTCGGTGGCCCGGGCAACCGCGCCGTACTGCTCGAAGCGCACATCGGCGAGAACCTTGCCGGTGTACTGATCGATGTGCAGGGTCGCGTCGTTGCGTGGGTCGTCGGCGAACACGGCGATGGTGAACACGCCGGCGGCGGTGGTCGGCATTGTGATGCTGTAGCCCGGCTCGACCTTGCGCTCAACGGCGATGTTTTGCACGTCCTGCAGGCGGATGGTCGGTGCAGCGGGGCCGTGTTGCATACCGCCGTGGGCCATGTGTTCGGCGTGGTCGCCGGACATCGGCATCGGGGTGTTTTCCATCGCCCACGGCACGGTCTGGCGCGCGGCGTTATTGAGGCTGCCGGCCTCGACATCGGAAGTCGGCACGTTGTCCCACATCGCCGCCGGGAACACGTTCCACACCTGCGCGTACTGCTTGCCCCAGAAACCGGTCCAGGTCATGCCGCTGAGCAGCATCACCAGCAGCAACGCGGCGCCCCAGAATCCGGTAACGGCATGCAGGTCACGCCACAGCACGCGGCCGCGACTGCTCAGGCGTGGCCACAGAATCCCCGCTGCCTGACCTCGCGGCCACCACAGGAAAACCCCGGACACCACCAGCACCACGCCCCAGCCGGCGGCCATTTCGATCAGTCGGTCACCGACGGTGCCGATCATCAACTCGCCGTGAATCGCCCGGGCGATGGCTTGCAGGTTCTGCCTGGCATCCTGCTCGCCAAGGATGTCGCCGTGGTACGGATCGACGAACACGTTCAGCTCATGGCCGGCATTGGCCACGACAAACTGCGCGCTGCGCTCGGCATTCACCGGCGGCAGGTACTGGGTGACCTGGCCCTGTGGATAAGCGCTTTTGACCTTTTGCAGCAAGTCATCGGCCGGCACCGTGTGATGCCCGGCGGGGACGTTCAGCAGGCTGCTGTACATCAGCGAATCGAGCTGCGGCTTGAACAGGTAAATGATGCCGGTCAGGGCCAGCATCACCATGAATGGGGCGACGAACAATCCGGCATAAAAATGCCAACGCCAGGCCAGGTTGTAGAAATTCGGTTTGGGCTGTTTCATCACGTGTGCTCCGCTTGGCTTGGATCTTCTCGTTGTCTGTTGCCGCCCGCTCCCTGAAGGGAGCGAGCGCCCTTCAGGGTTAGAAACTCATGTCCACCTTGGTCCAGAGCGTGCGCCCCGGTTCATTGATCGCTTGCGGGTCGTTGGCCGGGTAGCCGAACCCGGCGTTGCCCGCCAGGTTCAGGTGTTCGGCGTAAGCCTTGCCGAACAGGTTGTCGACGCCGGTACTGACCTTCCAGTGTTTGTTGATCCGGTAGGCGCCGTTGAGCGAGAACACGCCGAAGCCCGAACTCTTGTCGTAATCCTTGCCGACCACGTTGCCCTTGTTCTGGTCGATACGGTTTTGCGCGGCAACCACCCTCCACAGTGCGCCGGCGCTCCAGTTGTCTTCGCTGTAGGTCAGGCCGAAGCGGGCATCCAGCGGCGGCATCTGCGGCAGTGCCTTTCCGTCGCTGCTGTTTTTGCCCCAGGCGTAGGCCAAGGTCGCATCGGCTTTCCAGTTGTCGGTGAGTTTGTAGGCGGCACCGAGTTCACCGCCCATGATCCGCGCGTCGATGTTCTCGGCGCGGGAAGTGCTCATGCCCATCATCGTCGGGGTGTAATCGAACAGGATGTAGTCGCGCACCACGCCGATGTAGCCCGAGGCCCAGGCTTCGAGATTGGCGTCCTTGTAGTTCACGCCGAAGTCCAGCTGAGTGGTCTTCTCCGGTTTGATCGAATCGAACGCATTGACCGAACCCGCCGGGCCGGACTTGGGCGAAAACAGCTCCCAGTAATCCGGAAAACGTTGCGCGTGGCCGAGGCCGGCGTAGAGCGTGGTCGGGCTGTCGGCGAGGTCATGCTCGTAACGGATGAAGCCGCTCGGCAGGGTGTCGGCACGGGTATCGCCGGCAGTCGGATTCGGCCGGGACATCATTCCCGAGCCGGTGCTCTGCCGATAATCCTTGGCCAAGGCGCGGTCGACCCGGGCGCCGGTGATCAGCCGGTCGCGGTCGGCGGCGTACCAGGTCATTTCGCTGAACACACCGTAGTTATGGAAGTCGGCGTCCTTGGTGTACGGCTGATCCTTGTAGGTATCGATGCCCATGCCGCTGCGCTGCCGGTGTTCGTTGGTCTGCGCATCGAGGCCGGTGATCAGCTGGATATCGGCCCAGCGCCAGGTGGCCTTGATCCGGGCGCCGAGGGTGCGGCGGTCGACGTTGGACGCCATGGGACCTGCCATCATCCCGGTGCCGGACGGCGTGCGCAGGGTGTAGTTATCCATCACGTGGTCGGCGTAGTTGTAGTAGACCTGCGCTTCGAGCTTCTCCAGCACATCGGTGATGTTGGATTTCTCGACGCGCAGGCCGAGGCTTTCGCGCAGGAATTGCGAGCCGTCCATGCCGCGTCCGGCGTAGCGCGCTTCGCCGTCGCCCTTGCCGGCAGTGAGTTCGATCAGGGTGTCGGCATCCGGGGTCCAGCCCAGCGCCACGTCGCCGTTCCACTTGTCATAGCGCGAGGCAACGATGTCGTTGTTGCCGTCGCGGTAGTCGTCGGAATGCGCGGTGTTGCCGATCACCCGCACATAGCCCAGCGAGCCGCCGGCCGCCGCATCAACGACCTTGTCGAAGCGCCCGTGGGAGCCGGCCAGCACGCTGGCGTTCACCCGGGTGCCGAGTTCGCCGAAGCTTTCTGGCTCGCGGTCGAACAGGATCGTGCCGGCCGACGCGCCCGGTCCGTAGAGCACGGTTTGCGGGCCTTTGATCACGGTGAGTTTGTCGTAGGTTTCGGGCGAGATGTACGAGGTCGGCGCGTCCATCCGGCCGGGGCAGGCGCCGAGCATCATGCTGCCGTTGGTGAGGATGTTCAGGCGCGAACCGAACATCCCGCGCAGCACCGGATCACCGTTGGTGCCGCCGTTGCGCACCAGGGCGAAGCCTGGAATGGTCTTCAGGTAGTCGCCGCCGTCGCTGGCGGGCACCGGTTGGCGCGGGTCTTTCGGGTTGGTGACGATGGTCAGCGGCGAGCTCGGAGCGATGGCGGTAATCACCGTCGGGCTCAGTTCGTCAGCATGGCCGGCGTGTTCGTCGGCGTGGACCAGCGGGGACAGCAGGACGCCGCAAAGGACGGCGGTAGCGTGTCTGAAGCGAACGCGGGATTCGTTCAGGGCAAAGGACGCCGGGGCAGAACCCGGGCGTGGGACAGCAGAAAACCTGGACATGACAATTTCCATCGAACAGTCGTAAACGACACGGCCGGCAGCCTGAGGCTGTCTTCTCAACCGTGTGCAATCAGAGGTGGGTGTTTACGCTGCGATGGGCGGGGCGCGGGTGCGGGCGCCGGGGAAGAAAGTCTGCCGGGCATGGCCCAGGCGCGGGGAGGGTGGGGTGAAGGTGTTGACCAGTGGAATGCTGAAAGTGGCGAAGCTGCCACCGCCGGTCAGCGCCGGGCAGTTGAACAGCAGGCTGCAATAGCCGCACTTTTCCCACAGCACGTGGTGTGCGGATTGCGGCGGACAGTGTTCCGCGGAGGGCTGTGCACCGTGCCCGGAATGATCCATGCCCGGCATGTCCATCGACATGTCCATGCTCATCGGCATGGAGGTCGAGGCGTGCTGATCCATCGGCATCGACTGGGAAATCAGCGGGCCGATGAAGATCATCAACATGGCGAACAGGGCGATCCAGCTGCCGCGGGTCAGGTGTTCAGTCTGACGGCGTTGCAGGGAGGGCCTGGCGCTCAGGGGGCGCATGGGCGGGGTCTGCCGGAACGGTTACTGGGCGTGCGCGTGGGCTTGCGTGGCTTCCGGCGGCTTCTTCTGCACGGCGACTTCGACGGTCACGTCACCGGCCTTTTCAAAGTGCATCGTCAGGGGAAAGCGCTTGCCGTCGGTCAGCAGACTGCGGTCGGTCGGATTCATCAGCATCACGTGATAGGCCATCGGCGCGAAGGTCACGTTTCCACCGGCCGGGATGGCCACGTTCGACACCTGTTGCATCTTCATCAGATCACCCTGCATCACGTGCTCGTGCAGTTCGGCCGTCGGGGCGATCGGCGAATCGACGCTGAGCAGGCGGTCAGCCGTCTTGCCGGCGTTGTGAATGATGAAATACGCGGCAACCGTCGGCGCATTCGGCGGCAGTTCCTGCGACCACGGGTGGGCGATTTCCAGCTCGCCGGCCTTGTATTCGTGGGCATGGGCGAAGCACGCAGGCAGCAACAGCGCAGCGATGACGATGAGTTTGTTCAACATGGCAGTTCTCCAGAACGATTTGAAACGCAGGTCAAATGCGGGAACAAATCAAACCAGAGGAGAGGCGCGGGGATTGAGGCTCGGCCATTGCTGGCGCGGTGTCGGGGTTTGCAGCAAGGCGGGCGCCACGCTGCGGTTGCTTTCGTATCGGGCGAAATACAGCTGCGGCGAATGCCCCGGCAACGCCACCACCGGCGCCGATCCGGAACAGCACCAGCAATGCTGCATGGTCGAATGATGGTCACCACTCTGCGGCGCTTTCTGATCGAGGCTGCCGATGTCGATCGCCACCATCTTCGTCCCGCTGCCGGTGCAGAAACTGCTCCACAGCAACTGCTCGGCCGGCGTCTGCGCCGCCTGCGCCATCGCTCCCGTCAACGGCATGGCGAGCATGTTGAACAGCACTGCGAAGCAGGCGATCCAGGCAAATGCGAGCCGGTGTCGGTTCATGGGACAGATCCGTAGGGTGGGCGATCAGGCGCGGCTATTTAGCCTGATCAGGGCCGATAAGTAAAAAAGCGTCGTGCGGTTTGGTGTCGCAGCGCTACATGCAATTGTGCGAGTAGCATGCTTGCCAGTTCCGTCTCGCCGTTATGAAAGAGTGTAGCGGCTTCGATTCGCAATGCCTGTGCGAAATCCGGATCAGATTGAATTCTCAATCGGATGGTCTGCTTATAGTCTCGGAGCGCCACGCGGTTGAATCGTCCATCGCCTGAGTCCAGTTCCGAACATGCCTTGACGTAGTGCACCAGTTCAGCAGGCGTGTGGAGAAAGTCCTTGATGTCGAAGCGGGTGAATTTTCCGGTCATTGGAACGTGCTCACAAATTCGATGAAACGCTAAACGTAAGCCTGGGCCGCTCGTGCAGATAGTCAGCGATTCTTTAAGTTCTTGTGGGCAGTGTCCTAGCACTCAGTAGGACTTGAGCTTTTTGTTTTTCACGGTCGGACTCCGGCCGCGAGGGCAGCGATGGCGTCAGCAACCGTCCAAAACTCCCGATCAACCCTCGCCAACTCCGGCCGCTTCAACACCATCACCGGCACCCCAAGCTCTCGCGCCACTTCCAGCTTGGGCTCGGTTGCGGTGCTGCCGCTGTTCTTGCTGATCAGCACGTCGATCTGCCGGCGTTCGAACAGCGCTCGCTCGTCCTCCAGCAGAAACGGTCCACGGGCGCCGATGACTTCGCAGCGTTCGTTGCCGGGGTAGACGTCGAGGGCGCGCAGGGTCCAGAACTGGTGCGCGGGGATTTCATCGAGGTGTTGCAGCGGTTCGCGGCCGAGGGTGAACAGGGGGCGGCGGAAGGGTTCGAGGGCGGTGATCAGTTCGGCCCAGTCGGCGACTTCGCGCCAGTCATCGCCCGGTTGCGGTTGCCAGGCCGGGCGGCGCAGGGCCCAGCAGGGGATGCCGGTGAGTTGCGCGGCGGTGGCGGCGTTCTGGCTGATCTGTGCGGCGTAGGGATGGGTCGCGTCGAGTAAAAGCGTGATGCCTTTAGCGCGAATGAACTGCGCCAGACCTTCGGCGCCACCGTAGCCGCCGACGCGCACCTGACAGGTCAGATCGGTCGGCACCCGGCCGACGCCGGCCAGGCTGTAAATGTGTTCCGGCCCCAACGTGCGCGCGATGGCCAGCGCTTCAGTCACACCGCCCAGCAACAAGATTCGCTTCATACAAAGGCTCCCGCATGGCCGACGATGCCGCCCTGACGATCTATCGCAAACACTTCGACCTGGACCTGCGCCGGTACCACGCTGCGTGCGAACTCCAGAGCATGGCGACAGACCTCATCACCGAGGGCAACGCCAGCCGCACTGGCGATCGCCAACGCCTGCTGACTGGTGTTCGCCCCACGAATGGCTTGTTGCAAGGTGTCGTCGGCGCCAATCGCCGCCGCCCATTCGGCCAGTTGCGGCAGGTCGATGCTCGAATGACGCGAATGCAGGTCCATGTGCCCGGCCGCCAGTTTGCTGATTTTGCCGAAGCCGCCGCACAGGCTGAGTTTATCCACAGGTACTTTGCGCAGGTGCTTGAGCACCGCGCCGACGAAGTCGCCCATTTCGATCAGGGCAATTTCCGGCAGGTTGTAGACCCGGCGCATGGTGTCTTCGCTGGCGTTGCCGGTGCAGGCGGCGATGTGCAGGAAGCCGTTGGTTTTCGCCACGTCGATGCCTTGGTGGATCGAAGCGATGTACGCCGCGCAGGAAAACGGCCGGACGATGCCGCTGGTACCGAGGATCGACAGCCCGCCGAGGATGCCCAGGCGTGGGTTCATGGTCTTCAGCGCCAGGGCTTCGCCGCCCTCGACGTTGACCGTCACCTCGAAGCCGCCGCGATAGCCGGTTTCTTCGGCGAGCAGCGTCAGGTGATCGCTGATCATCTTGCGCGGCACCGGGTTGATCGCCGGTTCGCCGACGGGCAGCACCAAACCCGGACGGGTCACGGTGCCGACGCCTTTGCCGGCGATGAAGCGAATTCCCGGCTCGGCCATCAGCTGCACGCGGGAATAGAGCAATGCGCCGTGAGTCACGTCCGGGTCGTCACCGGCATCCTTGATGGTTCCAGCCTCGGCGCCGTCCTTGGTCAGCCGACAGAACTCCAGGCGCATCTGCACCTGCTTGCCCTTGGGCAAGACGATCTGCACGGCGTCCGCCACCACTCCACCGAGCAACAGGCGCGCGGCGGCGAGGCTGGTGGCCGTGGCGCAGCTGCCGGTAGTCAGGCCGCTGCGCAGGGGCGCGGGTTGTTCGGCGGTTTCGTCACGCATCGAGGGGTTTGACCAGATCGAGCAGGGTGATCGGCAACGCCTGGCGCCAGGTGTCGAATTCGCCCAGCGGCTGTGCCTGGGCGATGTGGATGCGGGTCAGTTCGCCGCCGTGGCGTTCGCGCCAGCTCATCAAGGTCATTTCGCTTTGCAGGGTCACAGCGTTGGCGACCAGTCGGCCACCGGGTTTGAGTTGTGCCCAGCAGGTTTCCAGCACGCCTTCGCGGGTCACGCCGCCGCCGATGAAAATCGCGTCCGGTCGCTCCAGCCCGGCGAGAGCTTGCGGGGCGCTGCCACGAATCAGTTGCAGGCCGGGCACACCCAGCGCATCGCGGTTGTGTTCGATCAGCTGCTGGCGACCATCGTCAGCCTCGATGGCCAGTGCGCGACAGCTCGGGTGCGCGCGCATCCACTCGATGCCGATCGAGCCGCTGCCCGCGCCGACGTCCCAGAGCAATTCGCCCGGTGTCGGGGCGAGGCGGGCGAGGGTGATCGCGCGCACGTCGCGCTTGGTCAGTTGGCCGTCGTGCCGGAAGGCCGAGTCCGGCAGGCCGGCGAGGCGCGACAGGCGCGGTGTCTGCGGATCGGCGAGGCACTCGAGGGCGATCACGTTGAGGTCGGCAATGAGCGGATCGTTCCAGTCGTTGGCGCTGCCGTCGATCCGGCGTTCGGCGCTGCCGCCCAGATGTTCCAGCACGCTCAGGCGACTGGCGCCGAATCCGCGTTCACGCAGCAACGTGGCAACCGCCGCCGGGCTCTGGCCGTCATTGCTCAGCAGCAACAGGCGCACGCCGCCAAACAGTTGTGCATTGAGAGCCGCCAGCGGGCGAGCCACCAGCGACAGCACGCTGACGTCCTGCAACGGCCAGCCCAGTCGGGCCGCCGCCAGCGAGCAGGACGACGGGGCCGGCAGGACCAGCATCTCGGCTTCCGGAACCTGACGCGCCAGACTCGCGCCAACGCCGTAGAACATCGGATCACCACTGGCCAGCACACACACGGCTTCACCGCGACGCTCGAGCACCGGGGCCAGGGAAAACGGGCTCGGCCACAACTGGCGCTCGCCACGGATGCACACCGGCAACAGATCCAGCTGACGCTGACCGCCGATGATCCGCGAAGCGTCCATCAAGGCGCGCCGGGCATTCTTGCCCAGGCCTTTGAAGCCGTCTTCACCGATTCCTACTACTGTCAGCCAGGGTGACATCTGTAGCCCCTCAAAAAAGTGTCCGCAAACGCGCCGTTCCGACGGGCAGACTTTTCATGCCGTCGGACAAAGCAGGCATAATACCGCGCCTTCGCCCGCGAAGCGCCTTTCCCACAGAGCTGTCAGCCCTTGAACGAACGTCCGATGTCCAACGCCATACGCCCCTCGGCCTGTCCGGGGTTGCTGCGTATCGTCCAGGCGCTGGATGGTGGCATCTGCCGGATCAAGCTCGATGGAGGTTCGATCACGGCCGATCAGGCCGATGCGGTGGCCAATGCCGCCGAGCGGTTTGCCGGCGGGGCGATCGAGGCGACCAACCGGGGCAATCTGCAGATTCGCGGGATCGGCGACCAGTCCGCCGCGCTGATCGACAGCCTGCTGGCCGCCGGTCTCGGGCCGCGAACCGCCGCCGGCGACGACGTGCGCAACCTGATGCTCAGCCCCGCCGCCGGCATTGACCGACAGATGCGCTTCGATACCCGTCCATTGGCCGGGCAGATCCTCGAGACCCTGCAAAGCCATCCGCGCTTCCACGAGCTGAGCGCCAAGTTCGCCGTGCAACTGGATGGCGGTGAAGCGCTGGCGATGCTCAAACATCCCCATGATCTGTGGTTGTCGGCATTCGAAAGCGGTGAAAACACGCTGTTGGCGTTTGGCCTGGCGGGTTGCCCGACGGAGCGACCGTTGGCCGCCGTGGCGCTTGTGGACGGACATGCGCTGGTGGTCGCGGTGCTGGAGTTGTTCCTTGATCTCGCCCGACCGGAGCAGACGCGGATGCGCCATCTGCTGGATGAATGCCCGGCGCCGCTGTTCCTGGAAAAACTCGGTCAGCGGATCAGCCTGAAAGCCGCTGGTGATTGGCAGCGGGCAGCCGGACCGGAAGGGTTGCACCTCGGCATTCACCCTCAGCCATCGGCCGGTCAGGTCTATGTCGGTGCCGCACCGCCGCTCGGCCGCCTCGGTCCGGACATGCTGCGTGGCGCTGCGCAACTGGCCATAACCTTCGGCGACGGCAGCCTGCGCTTCACCCCTTGGCAGAGTCTGTTGCTGCCCAATGTGCGGGAAACCGATGCGGTTCAAGTGCTCGACGAATTGGGCAAGCTGAACCTGCTGACCCATGTCGAAGAGCCTTTAACGCACCTGATCGCCTGCACCGGCGCCAACGGCTGCGGCAAAGGCCTGGCCGACACCAAACACGATGCCCGCCTGCTGGCTACGCTGTTGCCACATGCCGTGGATGTGCACCTGTCCGGCTGCCCGCGTTCCTGCGCCGCCGCACATCGGGCTGCGGTGACTCTGCTGGCGGTCGGCCCCGGTCACTACGATCTCTATTTTCGCGATGCAGCGCTGCCGGGTTTCGGCGCGCTGCACGCTCACAACCTTACTATCGAAGCGGCCGCGACCCTGCTCGCCGCCCGCTCACGGAGCCCCCTTGATGCTTGATTACATCCGCGACGGTCAGGAGATCTATCGCAACTCCTTCGCGATCATTCGCAGCGAGGCCAACCTGGCTCGTATCCCGGCCGACCTGGAAAAACTCGCGGTGCGGGTGATTCACGCCTGCGGCATGGTCGAGGCCATCGACGGGCTGCAGTTCTCCGAAGGCGCCGGCAAGGCCGGGCGCGATGCGCTGGCCGCTGGCGCGCCGATCCTCTGTGATGCGCGGATGGTTTCCGAAGGTGTGACCCGCGCGCGCCTGCCGGCCAACAACCAAGTGATCTGCACCTTGCGCGACGACAGTGTGCCCGAACTGGCGCGCGAGCTGGGCAACACTCGCTCGGCAGCTGCGCTGGAACTGTGGCGTCCGCATCTGGAAGGCAGCGTGGTGGTGATCGGCAACGCGCCGACGGCGCTGTTCTATCTGCTGGAAATGCTCGACGCCGGCGCCCCGAAACCGGCGCTGATCCTCGGCTTCCCGGTGGGCTTTGTCGGCGCTGCCGAATCCAAGGCCGAGCTGGCCGCCAACAGCCGTGGCGTGCCGTTCGTGATCATGCAGGGCCGCCTCGGCGGCAGCGCCATGGCCGCCGCTGCGGTCAATGCCCTCGCCACGGAGATCGAATGATGCAGGCTCAAGGACGTTTGATTGGCCTGGGCGTCGGCCCCGGTGATCCGGAACTGATTACCGTCAAGGCCCTGCGCCTGCTGCGCGAATCGCCGGTGGTGGCGTACTTTGTGGCCAAGGGCAAGAAGGGTAACGCGTTCGGCATCATCGAAGCGCACCTGCAGGACGCGCAGAATCTGCTGCCGCTGGTGTACCCGGTGACCACCGAAGTACTGCCGGCACCGCTGTCCTACGAACAGGTGATCAGCGACTTCTACGATGACGCCGCCGAGGAAGTGGCCGCGCATCTGGATGCCGGTCGCGATGTGGCCGTGATCTGCGAAGGTGATCCGTTCTTCTACGGCTCCTACATGTACCTGCATGACCGCCTCGCCGGCCGCTATGAAGCCGAAGTGGTGCCGGGCGTCTGCTCGATGCTCGGCGGCGCGTCGGTGCTCGGCGCGCCGCTGGTGTATCGCAATCAGAGCCTGTCGGTGCTGTCCGGCGTGCTGCCTCACGAAGAACTCAAGCGCCGTCTGGCCGATGCCGATGCGGCGGTGATCATGAAACTGGGGCGCAATTTCCCGAAAGTGCGCGACGTGTTGGCAGAGCTGGGTCTGGCCGAACGTGCGCTGTACGTCGAGCGCGCGACCATGGCCAACCAGAAGATCGTGTCGCTGGATGAGGTCGAGCCGATGTCATCGCCGTACTTCTCGCTGATCATTGTTCCCGGCGAACGGTGGCAAGGCTGATGACCCATTCCACACCGGCCATCGTCATTCTCGGCCAGGGCGCGCTGGCCACGGCCCGTCGCCTTCAGCAGGTCTATCCGGCTGCAAAGATTCACGGCCTCAATGGACGCGTCGAAGGCGCCGACCTGACTTACAGCGACTTCGGCGCGACCCTGCGCGAGTTGTATCAACAGGACACGCCGATCATTGCCCTGTGCGCGGCCGGCATTGTCATTCGCACCCTGGCGCCGCTGTTGCTGGAGAAAGGTGTCGAGCCACCGGTGCTCGCCGTGGCTGAAGACGGCAGCGCCGTGGTGCCGCTGCTCGGCGGCTTGGGCGGGGTGAATGTCATGGCCCGCGAGATCGCAGCTGCGCTTGAAGTGGCAGCGGCGATCACCACCAGCGGTGAGTTGCGTTTCGGCACCTGCCTGCTCAACCCGCCCGGCGGTTATGCCCTTGGCGATCTGGAGCAGGGCAAGCGTTTTGTCTCCGATCTGCTCGCCGGCCACAGCGTGCGCATCGACGGCGCTGCGCCGTGGCTTGAGCAGGCGCAACTGCCGGAAGATCCACAGGCACAGCGCTCGATTCATGTGGGTAGCGCCGCTCGCGCGGCGAATACCAGTGAGTTACTGATTTATCCGCGCAGCGTGGCGGTGGCGGTGGGTTCGTCAGTGACTGACGTGCCGGGCACCCTTCGCGATGCATTGCAGCAGGCCGGTGTGGCGATTCAATCGCTGGCCTGTCTGGTGGCGGCCGATGCTCAGATGGCCAGTCCGGCATTGCGTGAAGCAGCGCTTGAACTGGCAGTGCCGCTGCGCTTTGTCGTGCCGGCGAATGACATCGGTGAGTTGGTTCGCGATGCAGTCCCCGGCGCTCGAATCATCACAACATCCCGAGACATTGCCATCGCCGTGGCCGAACAGCCGCTGGATGTTTCGCAGATCGGTCGTCCGCGCGGCCGTCTGGCCGTCATCGGCCTCGGCCCGGGCGCGGCAGAGCTGATGGTGCCTGCGGTGAAAGCCGAACTGGCCCGCGCCACCGACGTTCTCGGTTACGAAACCTACGTGCGCATGGCCGGCCCCTTCCGCGACGATCAGGTGCAGCATTGCACCGACAACCGCGAAGAAATGCAGCGTGCCCGTCACGCCTTCAGACTGGCCGCTCAGGGACGTTCGGTGATTGTGGTTTCGTCGGGCGATCCGGGCGTGTTCGCCATGGCGGCAGCGGTGCTCGAAGCGTTGCACGAGTCGACGGACCCGGCGTGGCACAGCGTCGATCTGGAAATCCTGCCGGGTGTTTCGGCGTCGCTCGCCACCGCCGCTCAGGCCGGTGCACCGCTGGGCCATGACTTCTGCGTGATGTCGCTGTCGGACAACCTCAAGCCGTGGTCGATCATCGAAAAGCGTCTGGATCTGGCCGCCGAGGCGGATCTGGCGCTGGCCTTCTACAACCCGATCTCTCGTTCGCGACCGTGGCAGTTGGGCCGAGCCCTGGAAATCGTTGCGCAACACCGTACATCGCAGACACCGGTGGTGCTCGGGCGTGACATCGGCCGGCCGGGGCAGACGTTGCGGGTGACGACGCTCGGCGCGTTGACCCCGGATCAAGTGGACATGCGCACTATGGTGTTGATCGGTTCGTCCACCACCTGCACGTTCCCCCGCGCCGAAGGCGGGAAGTGGGTCTACACGCCACGTTGGTACGGTAGCAAGCCAGCGGGCTGAGCCTCTCGCTCCGACGTATCAGGAAGCTGGAGCAGTACTAAATAAAACAGGGCGCGAACAGGAGTTCGCGACCCTGTTTTTTTGGGGACAAGGAAAGTTTCTATTTCGACCGTGTTCAATTTTTAAATTGAATGTCTTTGGATGTTTCCATTGACATTGTTTGAATGGTTTCGTGTTTGTCTGGGTTGGTTGTTTTTTTCTATATTGGTTTCGCGCTTTTGGTTGGCGTGTATTTGGGTTTTTAACATGCGTTTTATATCGCTCTGGAGACTTTCTCCTGGCGAGGCATTCATGTGTGCGTTTGTTTTTTTTGAACGAGTTGTTACTTAAAGAGTATTTAAAAATGCAAGGTGCTGAAAATTCAAAAGTTGAGAAAGGCTTTGTAAAGTTCGTCGACTTGTTCAAGCTGGCCGACCTGGAGCGGGCATTATTGCCGCATAAAGGAACTGAGCAGTACGACGCAGTGATTCGTTATTACTTCGCCTGCATCGGTCTGCTCGATTCGCCACGCCTGCTGCAGCCGCTGACATTGTTCAAGCAGGCTCTGGGAGAGCTGGGAAACCATCGAGTGCGCCGTGAAGCGGAAAATGCACCGGCCCCGAGCCCGGACAGCGAGGCGGCCCTCAGCCTTGCGCAAGTAAGCGACCGGGTCGAGGGTTTTGAGGCGCGTCTGCGCTACGGCGTTGAACTGATGAAGACTCCTGCCACCCAAGTGCCGAAAATCCTGCACTTTGTATGGCTCGGTGGCGGGCTGGGTGATATTCAGCGTGATTACATCAATGTCTGGAAAAAGGTACTTGCCGGGCAGGGTTATAAAATCAATGTCTGGTATGACAATGATGCTTTGCTCGCATATCGAACCAACCAGCTTGTTGTAGAAGCTGCCAAAGCCGATGCCATGCAGCACGGTGGTGTCGACAGTGCGACCGAGCGGGAATTGGGGGAGCTCTATGTCGCGCGTGTCATTGCGCTAAAACAGCAGATGTACCAATACATTAATGATGCGGTCGCCAAGGGCGAGTCGGCCGATGCAGCGCGAATGCAGTTACTGGTTCGAGGATACGGGCAGGACGCACAGGAACTACGGCGTCTGAAAACAACTAACCGTGACAGTATCCAGGCGCTTGTCGACGGTGATGTGCAGGTGCGCGATCTGGCTGGCGCCGAGAAGCCTTTGCAGCTGCAGGCCCTTTACCAGCGTGAAATGCGTTTGCGCGGCAATTTCGCCGCAGCGTCGGATGTTGTAAGAGCCGAGGTGTTGCACCTGGAGGGTGGCAGTTACACCGATGTGGATAATTTGCCGCCACTGTTGAAGTCGGTTGGGGGGGTCGATATCAGTGGCTTCAGTGACGATGCCCGATTGGGTCTGTTGCAATTGTTGCTCAACGAAAACCCGGAATGGATGCCGGGGCGGCAAGCGCTGAAAAGCCGCTATGTGGACAGAACCGACCAGATTCCCGAAGCGCATCGGCAGGCACTGCAAGCGTTTGCCAAAGGCAAACCGCTGCTAGCCCAGGTTTTTCAACCACCTCAGGATTTGCTTGTCCGCCCCTACGCTTTGCGAGCGGTGGCGGTGAGATCGACGATCAGTAACGGGTACATGATGGCGCACCCGGGCTCGGCGGTGCTGGAGTCTGTACTCAAGCGTCTTGAGTTCAACCTCGGACTGGTGGATGCCACCGCTCGACTGGCTGTGCAGAGGGGGGTCAAACCCGAGGATTCCGAGGCAATGCAATCACTGGCGCTCGAAGAGCTCGAGCGCACCTACGGGTCTATCAATGACCTGCCGGACATGGAGTCGGTCTTTGCGACCTACCTGGCCGATGCGGCCGCCAGTTACTACAACGATGGCATTCGCCCGCAGAGTGAAGGGACGATTTATCTGACCGGTCCAGTGGGGATAAAGGATGGCACGAGTGATTTCGAGAAGGCCCGTTTAACGCCTCGGGGGGCGCAGGTGTCACGCGAGGAAATGGCGATCGAACCCTTGCTCGTCGTCAATCGAGCCACCGAGGAAGAGTTGGATCACTCGTGGAAAGATAACGAAACCGACTTCGACAAGTGGGTGGAATCCGAAAAGCAGCGCTGGCGCGACGGTCAATTCAAGACCCGCTACGCCGGCAATATTGACGAACTGCTCAAGCACTCCACCGTTGAATTCGAACTTGGCTGGCCCTTGATCGAGGGGCGCCATGTGATCAATACCGAACTGTTGCAACGCATGGCTGACCATCTTGGCGAGCCCTTCACCCGAGCAATGATGAGCGGCCATGATGGCCCGGTCACGTTTGCCGATAGGATACCGCTTGATTTCAATGATCGTCAGTTGATCCGCAATCAGGACACCAGGCGGCGCCCGCCCGCGTCACGGAGTCATGAGGTGACACGAAGTCTTGCGCTGGATGAAATTCTCACAGGTCTGGGTACAGGCGCATGGCAACTGGCGCACCTCAGCCCGCTGCAGCGTCTGACGCTCGGGGCATTGCTCGGTGCAGAGTCACTGGATGAGCAGAGTTTTGCCGCACTGGGCGGCGCGCTGGACAACCTGATCAACAGCCTCAGCGAACGCGGGACTTCCGGGCGTTACGCTGCGATCGAGCAGCATCTCTACCAGCGGCGCCCAGCCGAGTTCGTTGCCGGGCTGAAAAGTGTCGCCGACGTGTTGCCGACGAGTTCGAGCAATGCGCTGAGCCTGAAGAAAACAGCATTGTCCACCGCGGTGACCCTGCATGACTGGGGACGTCAGGTCGCGCTGATTCAGTATGTCGCCACCCAGGAACACCGTCAGCAAGTTCAGGAACGGGTGGAGCAGGTGCTCAACCAATTCGAGGCCGGTACCGTCAAGATGGTACCGCAGGATCTGTTGCTGCACGGGGCGGGTGACACGGTCGCCGGTCGCTGCTTCCCTCTCGTGCTGGCGATGAGTGCGGCCCTGACGCAAGGTGAAGCGGCCAGCCGACGCTTGCGCGAAAGGTTCTTCCTCGCGGTACTTGAGCCGGATCAGGCTGACTCCCAGGCGTTTTTGCAGGCTGTGGAGGAAATGCACGGGGTCAAGGCCGGCGACGTGGGTACCGTTCTGGGGCGGCTGGATCTGGAGACAGTCGCCGCAACGCTGGAGGCATCAGTCGGTACCCGAACCCTGATGCTCAACTCCGACAATCACTCGATGCTGGTAGCCAGAACCGAGAGCGGCACCAACGTTACGTATCACTTTTACGATCCAAACTTTGGTGTGTTCGAATTCGACAGTTCCGTCTCGTTTAAAGTGGCGCTGGGAAAATTCTTCCGGTTGGGGATGGCCAGACATTACGCTGCCTACGGTGAGGCCGACCATCCGCGGTTCGATTTGATCGACATAAAGGGCCAGCAGGTCTCGGAGCAGATGCTGTCGACAGGCGTCAAAGTGGCACACTTGTTCACGGAGGACACCTTGCCGAACGTACCGTTGCGCAAGGTTCGCCAGCGGCTGAACAGTGCGCACGGTCGAGCCTTGATGGAAAATCCGCGCCTGGGCCGCGCGTTGTTTGATGCCGACCATCACTGGTGGGCCGAGCAGATTGCCAGCGCGACGTCGCGCTTGCAGGAAGGGCATGACTCGGTGTCGCCGCTGGTGCCATTGTTCAGCTCGCTGGAGTTCACACACGAGGGCCCGTACCGGCTTGGCATGCTGGACCCGAATACGGGTGAGCTCGTGGCGACGGTGACCAGCATCGACGGGCGCCTGTTGCGTATCAGGAACTATCTGTCCGAGCTGTTCTCGACCCTCGGACGCAAGCCGGTCAAGGCGGGTGCAACGCAGCAAGCCACAGAAGCGGCGGCTGTTCACACCCTCAATGCCGGATTCGCAGTTCAGGCATTGATGAATGCCCTGCGTGGACGCGAAGGCGACGACCGGACCATGACCACTGCCGTGCGCTGGCATGCGTATGTCAACTATGCACAACTGGCACATGGCACTCTGTTCGACGCGGCGGGACTGATCGCGCTGGTAAAGGAGGCACTGCGCGATGAAAAAATCATTGCCCGGACCAGTGCGCGGGTCGTCGGCGAAGCGCTGGCGCCATTGACAGGTAAAACCATCGGGGCGGTGGCTGGACATGTGGCCAATGAGGGCGTGGGGGCTGTGCTGGGGCTGGCCAACGTCGGGTTCGATATTTATCAGTTGGCGACGGCGCAGAACGATCTCGAAACCGTGACCTACGCCACCCAGCTGACATTCGATGCCACCAGCCTCGCCCTGACCGGTGCCGGAATGGGCGCGGGGCTTGCCGGGGCCGGAACGGCGGCAGCAGTGCTGGGTGGCGCGGGCGTGATTATCGGCGGGCTGGCGGTGGGCGTGACTGCATTGGCACAGGCGTACGCGATCATTGCGGAGGAGGCGAAAGCGGTCGGTCTGTTTTTCAACGAGCTCGAACAGGCTCACCGCGGCCAGGCCTACCACTACAAACCCACGCAGGATGTCTGGCTGCCGCGCGCGTCTCTGATAGTCACTGACATTGACATGGACACTGGAGAGGTGTCGCTGGAGAGCACCAAACTCTACCCGCTGCGCGATCATTTCGGTGTGCCGGAATTCGAGGCGGACTACGCGCGTGCAATCAACCTCAGCAAGGAACTGGGTTATCCCGACCGCATGCGTTTCGTTCCCCCGGCCGACCAGGCGATCGTGTTGCCGTGTACGCCCCAGGCCTGCTATCGCTACGAATACCAGACATTGCCTTTCTCCTCGCAACGCCATGACACGGGCTTCGATATCGCCCGGCGTCTGGAGAAGAGGAAGCCGGATGGCAAATGGCTGTTCCTGCATTCGTTCTACTCGTTCCCCAGCCACTACATCGTCAATCGGCTGTGGCCGGATTACCGTGCGACCCAAATCAGCGTCAAGCTCGATGCGCGGGAGCGCAAACTGGTGGTGCCGAATATCCCGCCGGCGTGGCAGGACAAACTTTCCTATCGACTGCAAGGTGGCGCAAGCCTCTGCACCTTGGTGCTCAGTCCCGGTGCCAATGTCGAACTGGTGTCAGCGGGCACACAGAACAATCGCTGGATTCTGGTAGCACCCTGGGCGAGTGAAAGCGACATTCAATTCGGCAAGACCGGCGCGTTCAGTGTGAAGGACTGTCAGTTCAAAATGTCGGGAACCGGACCGTCCGAGGTGTTTCTGGTCATCGACGGTGGCCGCCTGCTGAAGGTCGAGGGCAGTCAGCAACGCCGGTTGGTGGTGGTACAGGAACAGGCGCCGAAGGGCATCGACGGTCAGGTGTTGCAGGATCATCTGCTGGCGTTGGCCAGGGACCATCGATTGGCGCTGCCCTATACGCGGATCAACAACTATCCGATCCCCTTTGAAAAAGCCGAAGCGCCGCGTTACACCACCGGTTGGTATGACGCCGCAGAGGATCGTGTTCTGCACATCCGTAACGACTACGATCTCTCGGAAGAGGATCTGATGTTGTCCGCCGTAGCCGGCGAGTTTGCGTATTTCCATGAAAAAGACGGTTTCGACATCTTGCAGGTCGATGCGAGCACCGGACTGCTCAGCCATCGCTATCGCCTGCTGGTCAGGAAGCAGGGGACCGGTACGATTCGCAGTGTGGAAGCCGACGGCCATGGGGTTCTCCACGTCGTGCAGGAATATGTCCAGCCGGACGCAACGGTTGAGCGCTTCAATTACCTGATTCACGACGGACAGATGTGGCTGAGTTCGGTGAACCGCGGTCTTGAATTGCAATTCGAGGCGTTGCTCGATGACCGTCATGCCCTGACTGACTGGGTGCCTGTGCTGGGGGACAGGTTTTTGTTCCCGCCGGTTCTCGGCGAGCGGGAATACACGACGGTCGACTGGCAGTTCGCGCCTTACGTTTCCATCTGCTGGAAAATGGATGAGACACTGCGCGACATGGCGTGGATTCGTTCCCGGGACAACCTGATCATCCGTCCGGTGCCACGTCGTCATCATCTGCGCGGCTGGCGTGACTCTGTGCAGAATCTGAATGATCTGATGTTGCTCACCGTTGCTGGTGACAACGATGTATTCGTCATCTACGACCGACTCTTCCAGAAGTTGTGCCGGGTGGAGCGCACCGTGGTGCAGGGCGAGAATCGCTGGTCGCATCGTTGGGTCCAGCCTGATCGGCTCAAGGAGGTAATCGCCGAGCAGAACAGTTATCTGGCGAAGACCGAAGACGGGCTGGTCTTCGAGATGGGGGCCGATGGCAACGCGCAGTTTGCCGGAGTCGGCGAGCGCTGGCTCAAGGGCCGTGCACAATGGTGGCTGGCGCTGGAATCTCTGGCCCTTCAGCACGAGGCTGAGCAGTTCTCCATCGTTGGCATTGCAAATGTCGCCGCCGATGCAGGTGTCCACGGTTGGTTCGTGGGCAACCGCCTGTTGTTGAGTGAGGTGGGTAGCGCCGATGTGCGTCTGCTGGGACTGACTCCCGATAATCAGTCGGCCTGGTTGTTCGATCCGGCGGCGGGAGCGGTCTGGCGGCAGGCGTTCGTTGATCCGCAGCGACTCGGCCCGGCATTCGGAAGTGGCTCGCAGTTGCGTCAGGCTGACGCCGTGCCCAAGCCGGAACGGGAATGGGAGCGGCAGAGTTTCACCGATGTCTGGATTGAGGGCGCCGGTCTCATGGGAACGACCCGCGATGGCGTGGTGTTTGAATTGCATTATCAGGAACAGCCGATGATTGTCGCGGTGGCGCCTGACTGGGTGGCGGCGCAGGGCGAGTCCGTGACCGAGAGTCTGCATGCCCTTCTGGCGACGGAAGCGCATCGTCCGTTCATTTCCGTTGCGTCCCGAGACCCCATCGAGCAGTGGTACATCGTCGACAGCGGGCGATTGGTCCGCGTCGCCGCTGCGGATTTGCCCAAGGACTTCCAGTTGCTGGGAACCCGTCGATACGCCGACGTCTTGCTGCACGAGCCTGAGGCGCGTTTAGTCCAGGGCTTCCCGAGCAAGCATCGGATCGGCCCTCTGGATTACGTCCGGCGCGTCGGCGAGGTGCTCGTGATCCAGGGACGGATGGATGCGAACGACCTCATGCCGTTGATCCCCGACGACGTGCTCATGTTGGTGGTGCGCATGGGCCGTGGCTCGATGAAATGTCATCTGACGCCGGCGCTGGCGCGCAAGCTTGATTCTCTGGTGGTCGATTGCCGTTTCCCTTTGGGCGGCACGCCTTTGGTTCCGGGCCGATTGATCTGGTCGCCGGATTCGCCACAGAAGCTTGAGGCAAGTCTGGTCGGGGATCATTTGATCGTGGTGGATCCGGACAGCGAGCACAATCTGATCTGGCGCAATGCGTGTGCGAGTGATACCAGTCTGCGTGGCGATGCGATGCTCGAGGTTCAGGGCTTGCGACGTTGCAAGGTATCGTCGCTCGTGCGTTGGTTGATGGAGCGCAGAGGTGGGAGCAATAGTGTGAAACTTAAAGAACTGTTGGATGAGGCGAAGGGTAAAGTCACTGCCGACTCTACGCTTTAACGTCGAGGACTTGCGTCTGCCGATTCGTGAACACTGACAAAAAAGACCGCCGATACGAACATCGGCGGTCTTTTTGTTTGTGCGCGCAACAGGCTGTTTGCCAATGCCGAAACTTAATTTGTGGTGCGGAAAGTTTATTGTTTTTTTTTGTTTTCAGGTCGGCAGGCGAGAGTTTTTTGGTAGTTAGTGTGTTGTTCTTCGAGTTGGTGTTTTTTAATGTTTCGATTGTAATGTTTGGAATTTCCATGGTTTTGCCATGTTTGTGTTGTTTGGGTAGTTTTGAACCGGACTTCAATGGATGGTTGGTTAAAGGTGGTTTTTATGGAATATGTCCCAGGGGATGTTGCAGAATTGTCCTGGTTTTCTTCAGTGTCCGAATTTAAGACAATAAAGGCAGCGTTCGCCGAGTATTCGGCGAGTGCCGAATACTCGGCGCTGGAACGTTATTTTCAATCTGTCGTTGCAACTGCGCCGATCGCCGAAAAGCAGTTGCCGGTCAAACTCTTTCTGGAAACCTTCGAATCGTTGGCCGGGCGAATGGAAGGGCCCGCCTCGCCGGTCATCGAACGGGCGCGTGTCGGTATTAAAAGTTACGCATCGCGGCTTTCCGCAACCGTTTCCATGCTTTCGGGTGTCGCTCGTCCCGTGCCGAAAATCATGCACTTCGTCTGGGTAGGCGGCAGTGAAGTCGGCAACATCCAGCGCGACTACATGAATATCTGGCGCGCCTTGCTGGGCCCGGAGGATTACCGATTCAATCTCTGGTACGACAGCGATGCGCTGCTGGCTTTCGAGATGAACCGCGTCATTCTCGACAGCGCCAGGGCGCATGCGATGGAGTCCGGGGGAGATCAAGTCAGCAAACCTTCGCAGCTGTCGCAAATGATTGAAGACCGCGCGCGTATCCTGAAACTCCAGATGTCGGATTACATCAACCAGCCACAATGGGCCGGACGCAGGGATGACGCCCGCATCCAGTTGATGGTCAGCGCTTATGGCAAGGACCGGACGGTGCTGGAGGCGTTCCGCCAGAAGTGTCTGGATTCGCATCTGGCGATGGCAAGTGACGATCTGCATCTGCGTGACGTTGGCCATGAGTTTGCCGGACATTTTCTGCAGGATGTCTATCAGCGGGAAGTCGGCATGCGCGGAAATTTCGCGGCAGCCAGCGATGTCGTCAGGTTGCAGGCCGGGTTTCTGGAGGGCGGCCGCTACAGTGACATGGACTATTTGCCTCCGTTTGCCGACGGGCTGGGCGGGGTGGACATCAGCAAGTTCAGCGCAGATGCGAAGGTCGGCGTTCTACAACTTCTACTCAACGAAGATGCCGCGTTGATGCCCGGTCGAGATCGGTCCCGATACACAGACAGAACCGACAAAATTCCTGCGGAGCATAAAGATAAACTGCTCGCGTTCGCCCGCGAGAAGCCGGGTCTTTCTAGAATATTCGTTGCCCCGAAGGACCGCTCGGTACCGCAGGACGCTGTTCGCCTGGGGGTCGCGCGAGGCATTGCATCCAACAACGAAATGAACGCGCATTTTCTGGCCCACCCGCGCAGCGCAATGACCATGGCCTACATGCAAGCGATCCGTTTGAATTATGACTGTTTGTATGAAGTCGAACGTCGTCTGGACGCAGCGGGCATCGTGGCGACGGATGATAGCCGTGTTATCAGCGTCATTCAGAACGTCGTCAATGAAAAACAGGCTGAAGGAAGATTTCCAGGTTCAAAAAATCACTATTCATCGGCGAGTCTCATTGAAGCCATTGCTACGTATTATCAAGACGGAATTCGTATCGGCGCACGAGGAACTATCACGCTGACCGGGCCGGGTGGGGCGGTGGCGGGAGTGGCAAAGTATATAGAAGATAAATTATTGCCCGATCATGTTGATGATGTCCGTAATCATCTCAAGTTGGTAAGTGGTTATAACGTCTATACCGAAGAGGAAATGATCTCTGGCTGGACCGTCAATGATGATCCAGAACAATGGCTGACGAAAGAACACAACAAGTGGAAGGATGGAAAGCTCCTGTCACGTTATGGCGCCAACCTGACGGAGTTGCTCAATGAGCACCATATGACATTCAAGCAGGGCTGGCCGGTTATTGAAGGTAAACCGGTTTTCTTGACCGATGTATTGCAGAAGCTGATGAATGATCTGGGCGAGCCCTTGATCAATGCCATGCGAGACAAACTCAGTGGTGAAATCGATGTCGGCAGGCGCGTCGACCTGGGTTTCGATGTTCGACAGCAAATCCTTGCGCAGCCTGACAGCGCCCTGCCTGTTTCCAACGGGGAACAGGTCGCCGGCAATCTCAATGATTTCCTGACCCGGCTTGCCCACGGATCGGTTGCACTGGATCAATTGAGTCCTTTGCAGAGGGCTGTCATCGGGGGATTGTTCCGCGCACCGAACGTGGATGCCCAAGGTTTTGCCGAGGCCTGGGAAAAAGTCCAGGAGGTCGCCCTGGGAACCGCCGATGAGAGTTTTTTCAAACGCTACAACGCTATCGAAAAGGTCCTCCACGAGAGCAAGGCTCCCGCGTTTGAAGCAGGCCTTGCCCATGGGGGTACACCTGGCGTGGAGACAGCGGGCGAACTGAAAGTGCGTGCATTGGCCGAGCCGCTGACCCTGTACCAGTGGGGGCAGCGCATTGCACAGATCAACAGCACCGCGCGCCGCGACTATCAGACGAAAATCCTTGAAAGTGCCGCGCGGGTCCGGGAGCGGTTTTACAACGCGGGGGCCATTTCGGCGCGACAGTTTCCCCAGGATCTGTTGAGACTGGGCACCGACGATCCCGGCCGCCGCTGCTTTCCCTTGGCATTGCTGATGGCCGCTGCGCTGGGGCTCGGGGACGAGGCCGAGCGTGCGCTGGTCGGCCGGATTGCCAATGCCAGTCTTGACCCCACTGACGCCGAGTCCCGAGCCATGTTTGCCGCGCTGGATGATTTGTCGGGCGTTGCAACGACCGAGATCGGGCGCTCGAACGGGGTACTTGGGCTTGACGTGATTGTCCGCAATCTTGAGATGAAAACCGGATCTGCTGTCTACCTGCTCGACACCGGCAAGCATGCATTGCTGGTAGCCAGGATTCACATTGACGGTAAACCGGCCTATCGCTTTTTCGACCCGAATTTTGCAATTTACGGATTCTCCCGGGCAGATCAACTCCAGCAAGCCATTCAAGGTCACCTCGCCAGTGACGGTGATTTGGCAGCGCTCTATGGTCTGGCCGGTTCGACCGACTCCGTGTTCACGGTGATCGAACTGGATACGAAGGCGATTGCCGACAAGGTATTGCCTTCGAAACTGTCCGTGAACGACCTTCTGAAGAGCGAACGGGTTACCGTCGGCCGAACGGTTTCGGTATGGGATGAACAGGCGTCGGCACGCATGCGCTCGCTTTCTGAAAACGTGCGGATGGGAGAGGGCCTGGCGCAACTTGATGCGCGCTACCAGGCAGGCGAGTTCGAAGAAGCAACCCGGCGTTTGCGCAGTGACAATAAACTTGGGGAGCACTATCTGCCATTGCTTGAGACGGTGAAGGAAACATCGAAAACGCACTACACGCTGACCCTGGTTGACGCTCGCAATCCCCAGGTCTCGGTCGAGGTCAGTACCGTCGACTCACGCTTCATCAAACTCGCAAGGCACATCAAGCGTCTGGCAAAAAACCTTGCGGGTCCGGCGCGAGGTCCGGCGGATTCTGACGGCGGCAGCCGCTTGAGTTTTGCCTTCGCTATCCAGGCCATCATCAATGAGATGCGCAGTCGAGAGTATCAACGTCAAGGGGGGCAGATTCCTGCATTGACCACCGCTTTGCAGGTCCAGGCATACGTGAGCTATGCGCAACTGAGTTTCGGTGTCGCGACAGATGCACTGCAGATGGTCAGTCTGGTGCGACAAGTGGCGGCGAGTGAACGGGCTCTTGCCGCGGGTCACGCTTCGCTGTCCTCGCGTCTGCTGGGTCGCGCCGCGTCGGGAGTGGGCCTCGGGTTCTCGGCGGTCAACATCGGTTTCGACATCCATGGCCTGACCGTGGCCACCAATGATGAGCAACGCTCGCGATTCGCCACCCAGCTTGCCTTCAATGTGGCGGCGTTGGGTCTGGATATAGCTGCGCTGGCTGTCGGCGGTACGGTGGGGGCAGCCGCCGCTGTGCTGTCGGTTCCTTTGTTGGGCATCGGTATCGGTGCAGCGGCCATTGCCAGCAACCTGGGACAAATCAGCGACAAGGCCAGAGCGGTCGGACGGCACTTGTTTCTGATCAATGAAGCCTACACAGAGTCGGGGCACAACATAGAGGAGGGTGTCCTGAGGTTCGAACCTGAAGCCGTCATTACAGCGCTGGATCTACGGCGGGGCAGCGTGGAGTTCGATAGCCAGAAGTTCTTTCCGACGATCTTTCAGACTGTAGGGCTTCCCTCCTTCGATGCAAGAGACCAGGAACAGCACCGGGCGATCAATATTCGCGAAGCGCTGCGCCTCCCATCAACTCTGAGAATCGACAGGCAGAATAAGGTCAATGCAGTTGTATTGCCCTGCACGCCAACCTGTTACTACGGATATGAATACCAATTGGGCTCGTCCGGTTTTGCTCCCGACGAGGATGTGTCAGAACGCCTGACGGCTTATCAGCGTTTCTGGGATTACGGGGACTATCCATTACCGGTTGCGCAAGACAGCAGCAGACTGCGTACGTCCTATCCCAATATCATCGACGGGTGGAAGAAACGCCTGGAGTTCGATGAGCGGGGCGAGCAACGGTTCCAGTTCTTTTCCACGGCCCCGTTCCCTCATGTCCTCTACAAACTGCATCCGTTCAACAAGCCGACCACTGTCCGCATCAGCCTGAATGAACACTGCCGCCAGTTGGTCGTACCTCAATTGCCGGCCGAATGGAACAACCTGATTTCCTATGAGATCACCGCCCATTCTGGACAAGTGCAGCTGACGCTCAGTCCGGGTGTGGTATCGGTTGTCCTCAATTCGCCGCCTCTGGTTGACGGACCTTCCGTCGTGGCGTTTTCGCCTCGTGCCACAGCCGACTGGGTAATTTCCGCGCCTTGGGCCGGTGAGGAACAGGTCCGGTTCGAGGACGCTGTACTTATCGTCGACGGCATCCGGATCGATGGCTTTGAAGGTTTTATACGGCTCAAGGGCGGCGAACTGTTTCAGGTCGATCGCAGCAAAAACAATGCGTTGCTGCTGGTTCGCATGGATCTGGAAAGCGACAGGGTTTGGCAAACAAGTAAATCCGCTGTTGGCATCACAATCGATCCGCCGGACGTGGATCGGATTTCCGATACCGTTCTGGCAAGGCTCAGGAGCCTGCGCCGGGCGAATCGACTGGCGTCGTCACACATTCCAGTATCCGGTTTCCATGTGCCTTTGACCGTCTCGAACAGGCCTGTCTCGACCACCGGGTACTACGACGCCGGGCGGGATCGCATGCTGTATCCGCGCAATCTGCCGGACGCAGTGAACACAGGCATCGTTCTTGGGGCTGTCGTCGCAGAGCATGCGTGGTTCTACCATCCCGACCACCCGACGATATGGCGTGTCGATGCCCTTTCCGGAACGGTCAATCATCGCTATCGCCTGATGAATCCTGCGCAGGGTTCAAGAATCAAGGGTTTCGAAGGCACAGTCGGCGGAGATCTGCGTGTCGTTCAGGAAATCACCGGGTCGGGTGAGACCGACTATTCGCTGGAATATCTGATTCGCGGACAAAAGCTGACATTCACCCACTTCCATGCCAGTAGTCACTCTGAAGATTTACTTCAAAGGACACTGGAGTACTGGAAACAACCTTTGAGTCAGTTCATGCGATCCAGGCCGTATGCCGATGACTCCAGCGAAATGTCCGCGTCGCTGAGCTCCTGGAAATCCGCGCCGTTTATTGGGTTGCGCTGTATTGACCACGGTGAGTTTGCGTACTCTGGATGGCTTCGGCCGCATGACAACCAATTCATCCTCAATGATTTCGATGTCACGCAGCGGACGATGTTGATGTGGGACCGGGTCGATAATCAGGACGCGATTATTTATGACAAGGAAGATGAAACGCTCATTCGAGTTGCGCTGAGCCGGATCGAAGACAGGGAGACCCTGGACGACGTTATCGAAAACGATGTCGTCGAGATGACTTCCACCGCAGGTCGTTACATTGCCACCAAAAAGGACGGGCGTCTGTTCGAAGTCGACAGGGACGGCGAACTGCGGTTCATCGGTGTCGGTCAGCGCTGGTTCGAACTGAATCCGCAATGGATCGATGCATTGGCGAAGCTGGCTCAAGCGTATAAGGCCGCGCCGTTTGCGGTCATTGGTCTGACTCGTACTTCCAGTCCCGGATTCCTGGCGGCTTGGTGCATCGCCGGGCAGTTGTTGCTGGTGGACGGCGGCTCTGGCGGGGAACTGACGTTGCTCGCCATGACGCCGGAAGGAAAGGCAGCCTGGGTGTTCGACAAGGAGGCGGGCAAGCTCTATCGCCAGGCATTTGTCGATTTCGCAGCCGTTCGGGTCGCCTTTGCCGAAGGCTCGAAGCTGTTGAACCGGGAGCATTTGCCGAAGGTGGAGCCCGTCTGGGATCAGTGGCAGGTTGCGGAGGTCGAGGTTCATGGTCAAGGATTGCTGGCGCAGACTCTGGACGGTGTGAACCTGGCGTTGATCGAGGGCCGGCCGGCCAGAATCCTCGGTGTCGAAAATCGCTGGTCCGCCCTTGATCATTCAACCGACGTCCAGCTGCGCGGCCGTTTACAAAAGCTGGTCTCGGCATTTCCTCATGCCGCCTTCATGCCGGTCGGAGAGAAGGATGGTCGCTATCGGTACTATGTCCCCGAGTCCGATCAGCTGTTTGACGTTCGCAAACCGTCAGACGGGCAATGGCCGGCGTTTCTGGGCATTAAAAGTGGATCTGTGCCGCTGACGTTTGACTCCGCGGATAACGTTGTCTTCACTCAGCGCTTTGATCCGGCCCCTTCAATCTCGGTCTGGATGCAGGATTGCCTGGCGAAACGGGATGAAGAGGTCATGTTCATTGCATCTCGCGGTGACTTTCCGGGTTCGCAGGCAGTAGTGCCGCAGGGCGTTGAAAGGCTGTTGCTGACATTCGGCTCGCCGCAACAGGTCTGTCGCCTGAACGACGAGGACTGGCAGCGTATGGACTGCATCGTGCTCGAATGCCAGCCTTCCCCGGACATTCAGCCTTCAAAACTGCCCGTCCTGATCCTTGAGATGTCTGCGAACGAACATCTGTTGCTGACGGTGCAGGACGGACAACTGGTGTTGATCGATCCGGACAACGCTCACAGTCTGATAGTGCGCGATATGTACGCCTCGGAAGGCGGGCCGGTCATTGCGATGGAGATCCATGTCAGGACCGGAACAAGTGACCACCGGTTCAGTCTTGAACGGTTGCTGCTCACGGTCATGGCTGATCAGGTCGACAAAGGATACGTGGAAATGAAGGCGTTGATCGCAACGAGTGAATCGTTCACCCGCTGATTCGATGGCCACCAAAAAAGGCCGCTGATGTCTGCATCGGCGGCCTTGTGTATTTCTGCTTCACGGCACCAGATAACCTTTCACACCGGTAAAGATGATTTGCGCAGCGAGGGCGCAGACAAACAGTCCCATCAGGCGGCTGACGATCTGCAGACCCTGATCGCCAAGAATCCGTTCGATGCGGTTGGACAGATACAGCACCACGCCCACCGTGAAGCTGGCGAGGGCGATGCTCATGATCGCAAAGAGCTTGTCGTCCCAGTGTGGCTGGCTGACGCCCATCACCAATAGCGCACCGATGGTGCCGGGGCCGACGGTCAGCGGAATGGTCAGCGGGACAATCGTCACGTCCTGCTGCACGTTGTCGGTCTGCACGGCGGACTTGCCCTGCGCCATGCCCAGCGCCGAAATGAACAGTACGCTGCCGGCACCGATGCGGAAGGCATCCACGGTGATGCCGAACACATCGAAGATTACCCGCCCGAACAGGTACAGCAATACGCTCGAGACCAGGGTGGCGACAGCCACTTTCCAGGCCAGGCGGCGTTGTTCCTTGCGCGAGTAACCACGGGTCAGGCTGATGAAGCAGGACAACACGAAGAACGGGCTGTAGAGCACCAGCATCTTCAGGTAAACACTGAATAACACGTGGAGCATGGCGCGGGCTCGCTGGCGGGGAAAGTCGGGGGAGTCTAACAGGCGCTATCGTGTCTGTCGGCTCACGACGGTTGCGTCGTCGCTCGGTTCTGCTGATCACGCTGGGCCACCCAGTGCTCGATCAGCTCGCGCAGTTGCGACAGCTCCACCGGTTTGGCCATGTGCCCGTCCATCCCGGCCTGGCGCGCGCGTTCCTTGTGCTCGGCGAGGATGTGCGCGGTCAGCGCCACGATCGGCGTGCGGATGCGCTGGTTGCCGACTTCCCAGGCCCGCAGTTGCTGGGTGGCGGAGAAGCCGTCGAGGATCGGCATTTCGCAGTCCATCAACACCAGGTCGTAGCGCTGGGCTTTCATCGCCTGCAAGGCTTCTTCGCCATTGCTGGCGGTGTCGGGCTGCAGGTTGAGTTTGCCGAGCATGCCCCGGATCACCTTGGTCGAAATGGTGTTGTCTTCGGCCACCAGAATACGGAAATCACTCGGCACCTTGACCGGCGCGGCGGGGCTCGCAACCTGTGGCTGGAACACCACCTGGCCACGATTGCGCTGGTTCAGTTCATCGGCGAGCGTGGTCTTGAGGGTGTAGCCGGCCACCGGTTTGGCCAGGATGCGCTTGATCCCTGAGTTGCGCGCGATGATCTTGCTCGGCGCATTGCTGATGCCGGTGAGCATGATCAGCAGGATGTCGTGGTTCAGGCTCGGGTCTTCCTTGATCTTGGCCGCCAGTTGCATGCCGGTCATGCCGGGCATGTTCTGGTCCAGCAGGACCACGTCGAAGTAATCACGCAAATGCGCTTTGGTGCGCAGCAGGGCCAGCGCTTCCTTGCCCGACGGCACGGCGCTGACGTTCAGGCCCCAGGCGCTGCATTGCTGCACCAGCACCTTGCGGCAGGTGTCGTTGTCGTCCACCACCAGCACGCGCGCGCCTTGCAGCGGGCTGTCGAGATCCGAGGTCGGATGCTCCAGGCGATCTGGGTCCAGCGGCAGAGTCAGCCACAGCGTGCTGCCCTGGCTGGCGCCGCTCTTGATGCCGAACTCGCCCTGCATCAGGCGGATCAATTGGCGGGCGATCACCAGACCGAGGTTGCCGCCCAGGCGGTTGGCCGACAGGAAGTGCTTGCTGTGCAACTCGGCGTGCATCAGCGCGTCGCGCTCTTCCTGATCCATCGGCTGGCCGCTGTCCTGCACGGCAATGCGCAGGCGTGGGCCGGCGCTGCGTTCGTCGAGGGCGACCACCACCAGCACTTCGCCTTCTTCGGTTTTCTTCAGGGCGTTTTCCAGCAGGCTCAGCAGCGTCTGACGCAGGCGCGTCGGGTCGCCACTGATGACCCGTGGCACTTGCGGCTGGATGAAACTGATGAGCTCGACGTTCTGCTGTTCGGCCTTGGCGCGGTAGATGCTCAGGCAATCGTCGATCAGCGCGTTGAGATCGAACTGTACATCGTCGAGTTCGATCTGCCCGGACTCGAGCCGCGAGATGTCGAGTATCTCGTTGATCAGGGTCAGCAGTTCGTTGCCGGCGCTGTGGATGGTCTGCACGTAGTCGCGTTGTTTGACCGACAGTGGCGTGCCGAGCAGCAGTTCGGTCATGCCCAGTACGCCGTTCATCGGCGTGCGGATTTCGTGGCTGATCTTGGCCAGGAACTCGGCCTTGGCGTTGATTTCGGCGTTGCTCGCTGCGAGGTCGCGGCTGATGCTGAAACGGCTTTCGGTGATGCTGCGTTGACGCTCGCCGAGGGCGATGCTCATCAACAGGCCGCTGATGCAGATGAAACCCATCAGGGTCATGATCAGGCCCTGCGGCGCCACCAGGGTCAGCCCCAGCAAGGCCGGGAGGATGATCAGCGTGCCGATGTTGAACACCACCATTGCGGCAACGAACAGCCGGGCAGGGCGGTAGCCTTTCTGCCAGTGGTAGAAACCCACCAGCAGCATGCTCAGGCCGGCCAGGGCCACCAGCGCGTAGGTGATGATGTTCAGCGGCAGGGTGTTGACGAACAACAGCAACAGGCTGCAGATCACGATGAACAGGATGTCGCCGATCAGCAGCTTGTTCAGCGGATGCGGGCCGAGCGGGGCGAAGAAACGGTAGGCGAACATCAGGCCGGCGGGCGCGGTCAGCAGCAGGGCCAGATAGGCGCCGGGAGTCTGGATCGCGTGCCAGTTCGGCAACCACGGGCCGGCGAGGTTGAGCAACAGCAACAGGCTCAGGCTCAACAGACCTTCACACACCGCGAGCCACAGGCTGCTGCGCGAGCGGGTGTAGGCATAGCGGATCAGGTTGTGCAGGATCAACATCGCCAGACAGCCGAACAGCAGGCCGTAGATCAGCGTCTGGTTGTGATTGGCCGCGGCCATCACCGCCGCTTGCAGGGTGATGTACGGGCGCAGCTGGTGGTCTGAGACCAGTCGCAGGTAGACATCGAGGGGCTTGTCACTCTGGGGCAACGGCAGCATGAAATCGCTGCTGGGCAGCGGTCGCTCCGCCTGGGGCTGAGCGGTGCCGGTGTCGCGTTGTTCGATCAGTCGATCACCGTCGAGTACATACAGATTGAGGTGCGACAGGTCGGGGGCGAAGATCCGCAGCACTTGTTCGTGCTTGCCGGGCGCCAGTCTGAAACGCAGCCACAAGGCGCCATCGGGTTCGGCCGCGGTCAGGCGGTCAAGCTCGATGGGGCTGAATTGATTGGTGTAGCGGGCGGAGCGGATGTCGCTCAGCTGGAGGTTGCCCTGATCGTCAAGCAATACCGACCAGCCACTGCCTTGCGCGGCCTGGGCCGGGAGCATGCAGAGCAAGGTCAACAGCGTAACGGTGAAGCCTATGGCAATCCTGAGCCAGCGCACGGCGAAATCCCTTCGTAGGTTGATGCCAGAATATAACGATGCGCAGCGTCGGAACAGTCCGGCAGGGGCGATGGGCCCCTGCCGGAAACACAGCGTAGCTTATTACTGAGACTCACCGCGTTCACGGGCAATGGCGCGGTAGCCAATGTCGGTGCGGTAGAAGCAGCCTTCCCAGTCGATGGCCTTGGCCAGTTTGTAGGCCTGCTCCTGGGCGGCGCCGACGCTGGCGCCCATGGCGGTGGCGCAAAGCACCCGACCACCGGCCGTCACGACGTTGCCGTCCTTGAGCGCAGTACCGGCGTGGAAGACCTTGCCTTCCAGTGCGGCGGCTGCGTCCAGACCGTTGATCGGCGCGCCCTTGGCATAGTCGCCCGGGTAACCGCCGGCGGCCAGCACGATGCCGACGCTCGGGCGTGGATCCCACTGCGCTTCAACCTTGTCCAGCGCCTGAGCCAGCGCGGCTTCGACCAGCAGTACCAGGCTTGATTGCAGACGCAGCATCACTGGTTGGGTTTCCGGGTCGCCGAAGCGGCAGTTGAACTCGATGACCTTCGGATTGCCGGCCTTGTCGATCATCAGACCGGCGTACAGGAAACCGGTGTAGACATTGCCTTCGTCGGCCATGCCGCGCACGGTCGGCCAGATCACCTGGTCCATCACGCGCTGGTGCACCTCGGCGGTGACCACCGGTGCAGGGGAGTAAGCACCCATGCCGCCGGTGTTCGGGCCGCTGTCGCCGTCGCCGACGCGTTTGTGGTCCTGGCTGGTGGCCATCGGCAGGACGTTCTTGCCGTCGACCATGACGATGAAGCTGGCTTCTTCGCCGTCGAGGAATTCTTCGATGACAACGCGTGAACCGGCGTCGCCAAAGGCATTGCCGGCGAGCATGTCGCGCACGGCGTCTTCGGCTTCGGCCAGGGTCATGGCAACAATCACGCCTTTACCGGCGGCCAGGCCGTCGGCCTTGATCACGATCGGTGCGCCTTTTTCACGCAGATAAGCCAGGGCCGGCTCGATCTCGGTGAAGTTCTGGTAGTCGGCGGTCGGGATCTTGTGGCGTGCCAGGAAATCCTTGGTGAAGGCTTTCGAGCCTTCCAGCTGCGCGGCGCCAGCGGTCGGACCGAAGCAGTCCAGGCCACGGGAGCGGAACAGGTCGACGACGCCGGCCACCAATGGCACTTCCGGACCGACGATGGTCAGGGAAACGTTTTTCTCGGCGAAGTCAGCGAGTTGCTCGAGGGCCAGCACGTCGATGGCGACGTTTTCGCACTTGGCTTCAATCGCGGTGCCGGCGTTGCCCGGTGCGACGAAAACTTTCTGCACACGCGGATCCTGAGCCACTTTCCAGGCCAGGGCGTGTTCGCGGCCACCGCTGCCAATGATCAAAACATTCATTTCAAAAACCTCGGATGACGCTAATTCTGTTGAGCGCCGTTGGGGCGCTTTTCTGTGGGAGCTGGCTTGCCAGCGATGGCATCACTGCGGTCTATCTGAAGAACCAAGGTGTCTGCATCGCGGGCAAGCCCGCTCCCACAGGGAATCGGTTTATCAGTGACGGAAATGGCGCATGCCGGTGAAGACCATCGCGATGCCGGCTTCATCAGCAGCAGCAATCACTTCAGCATCACGCATCGAGCCGCCTGGCTGGATCACCGCCGTGATACCGACCTTGGCCGCATTGTCCAGGCCGTCGCGGAACGGGAAGAACGCATCGGATGCCATCACCGAACCGGCCACTTGCAGACCGGCGTGCTCAGCCTTGATCGCGGCGATACGCGCCGAGTTCACGCGGCTCATCTGGCCGGCGCCGACACCGATGGTCTGGCGGTTCTTGGCGTAGACGATGGCGTTGGATTTGACGAACTTGGCCACTTTCCAGGCGAAGATCAGGTCGTGGACTTCCTGCTCGGTCGGTGCGCGCTTGGTCACCACTTTCAGGTCGTCGGCACCGATCATGCCGATGTCGCGGCTCTGTACCAGCAGACCGCCGTTGACGCGCTTGTAGTCCCAGGCCGGAACGCGATCCGCCGACCACTCGCCGCAGGCCAGCAGGCGCACGTTGGCCTTGGCGGCGACAATGGCGCGGGCTTCTTCGCTGACACTTGGGGCGATGATCACTTCAACGAACTGACGCTCGACGATCGCCTTGGCGGTCTCGGCATCCAGTTCACGGTTGAAGGCGATGATGCCGCCGAACGCGGATTCGGTGTCGGTGGCGTAGGCCAGTTCGTAGGCCTGACGGATGCCACCTTCGGCGTCCGGGCTCACGGCCACGCCGCACGGGTTGGCGTGCTTGACGATCACGCAGGCCGGTTTGACGAAGCTCTTCACGCATTCCAGCGCGGCGTCGGTGTCGGCCACGTTGTTGTACGACAGTTCCTTGCCTTGCAACTGGGTGGCGGTGGCGATGCCGACTTCGGCAGGCTTGGCCTCAACGTAGAACGCCGCGCTCTGGTGCGGGTTCTCGCCGTAGCGCATTTCCTGGGCCTTGATGAACTGGCTGTTGAAGGTGCGCGGGAATTCGCTGCGACCTTCGGTGCTCAGGGTTTCGGCGGCCTGGTTCACGGTGCCCATGTAGTTGGCGATCATGCCGTCGTAGGCGGCGGTGTGTTCGAACGCCTTGAGCATCAGGTCGAAACGCTGAGCGTAGGTCAGGCCACCGGCCTTGAGGTTTTCCAGGACGTCGGCGTAATCGCTGGCATTCACCACGATGGCCACGTCTTTGTGGTTTTTCGCCGCCGAACGGACCATGGTCGGACCGCCGATGTCGATGTTCTCGATGGCGGTCGGCAGGTCGCAGCCTGGCTTGCTGATGGTGGCTTCGAACGGGTACAGGTTGACGGCTACCAGATCGATCGGCTTGATGCCGTGCTCGTTCATGATGGCGTCGTCGATACCGCGACGACCGAGGATCCCGCCGTGGATTTTCGGGTGCAGGGTTTTCACCCGACCGTCCATCATCTCTGCGAAACCGGTGTAATCCGCGACTTCCACTGCGGCCACGCCGTTGTCCTGCAGCAGTTTGAAGGTCCCGCCGGTGGAAAGGATTTCCACGCCCAGGGCTTCCAGCTCCCTGGCGAATTCGAGGATCCCGGTCTTGTCGGAAACACTGATCAAGGCGCGGCGGATCGGCAGGCGGGTAGTCTGGTCGGTCATCTCAATTTCCATCAAAAGCAAGGGAAGTCAGCAAAAAAGGCGACCGGTTTTACGCGGGCGCCTTTCTGGTTTGATTGAATGCTTACAGCAGATCGTACTGCTTGAGTTTCTTGCGCAGCGTGCCGCGGTTCAGTCCGAGCAGCTCGCTGGCCTTGGTCTGGTTGCCCTTGACGTAGTTCATCACGCTTTCGAGCAGGGGAGCCTCGACTTCGGAGAGCACCAGGTTGTACACGTCCGTGACGGACGCGCCCTCAAGGTGGGCGAAATAATTGTGCAGCGCCTTCTCGACACTCCCGCGAAGGGTCTGGCCTTCTTCGCTCGGGGTATTGAGGTGCTGTTTCAAATTCACGTTGTCGCTCACGGGTGTTGTTCCACTCACTAAAGTCTCGGTCATCATCGTCATGCGGCCACCCCTTCTCCGTCCCCTGTCAGGCTCTTGTAACGTTCGGCGAAGAACTCCCGAACGTTGGCGCATTGTGTTTCCGTACCATCCAAACGATTGAAGTGGGCGCGAAATTCCCTGGCGCCCGGCAAGGTTGCGAGATACCAGCCCACATGCTTGCGGGCAATTCGCACACCCATCACGTCCCCATAGAAGGCGTGAAGGGCGGCCAGATGCTCAAGCAGAATGCGTTCCACCTCGATCAGCTCCGGCGCCGGCAGTTTTTCGCCGGTACGCAGGAAGTGTTCGATCTCGCGAAAAATCCATGGCCGCCCCTGGGCAGCCCGGCCGATCAACAGGCCATCGGCACCGGTCGCGTCGAGCACGTAGCGGGCCTTTTCCGGCGATACGATGTCGCCGTTGGCAAAGACCGGAATCGACACCGCCTGCTTGATCGCGGCGATGGTGTCGTACTCGGCTTCACCGGTGTACAGGTCGGCGCGGGTGCGGCCATGCACCGCCAGCGCCGTGATCCCGGCCTGCTCGGCGATCTTCGCCACGGTCAGGCCGTTCTTGTTGTCGCGATCCCATCCGGTGCGGATCTTCAGGGTCACCGGCACATCAACCGCCGCCACAACGGCGTTCAGGATCTCGGTAACCAGTGCCTCATCCTTCAACAACGCGGAGCCGGCGGCCTTGTTGCAGACCTTCTTCGCCGGGCAACCCATGTTGATATCAATAATCTGTGCGCCCAGTTCGACGTTCGCCCGGGCCGCATCCGCCAGCATCTGCGCATCGCCACCGGCGATCTGCACCGAGCGCGGCTCGGGATCGCCTTCGTGGATCATGCGCATGCGCGACTTGCGGGTGTTCCACAGGCTCATGTCACTGGTGACCATTTCCGAGACTACAAGCCCTGCGCCCAGACGCTTGCACAACTGACGAAAGGGCTGGTCGGTGACACCCGCCATCGGGGCGAGGATCAAGCCGTTCTGCAATGTATATGGGCCGATGCGTACCGCCGACATAGGACTTCCCTGAAGTGGGGCCGGATCATGAGAGTTCGAAAAAGGGTTGGCATGATACCCGCTCTCGATGACTGGATAAAGGCTGAATTGAACAAAATCTGAACAGTTATTCTGTTATTACCGCCGGTTTGGTCGTGCGCTGCGCAGTCAGAAAACTGCCGTCAATCCGGGAGCGATGAAGCGTTTCACTCGGGCGAGTGGAAACTCAGGCTGTAGTTCACGGCTTTCGGGCCTGGATCGAGGATGTCCAGGGCGATGTGGATCGGCGTCTGCGGCGGCATTTCCGCCATGCCTTCGAGGTCGCCGTTGAGGTATTCGCCGGGTTTGAAGCGACGACTGGCGATCAGGTGGCCGTTGAGGTCGGCGAAGCGCAACTCCAGCAGCGGAAACGGCTGCGAGAACGGCGCGCGGTTATAAATGATCGCGTCCACCACCAGCGCACCGCTGAATTCCGGGTGGCTGCGCACCACCAGATTGCTGCTCTTGATCTTGGCGATATCCACCTTGGACGGCACCGTGCAGCCGACTTGCGGGCACAGTTGCTGGAACCATGGCCGGTATTGATCCTGGCGGGCCAGTTCATCGAAGTGATAGGCGATGTATTGTCCACCCAGACCGGCAGCGGCGAGTACGATCAGCAACAGCCAGAGCAGGCGACGGCCCCAGGGCGAGCGGCGTTTCTGCCAGTCCAGTTGCAGCGGGTCGTCGGTCAGATCCTGCAAGGCTTCTGCGCGAACGCTGGATTCGACGCGTTCGCGTTTTTTGCGTGCAGGTTCGATCAGTGGCAGTTCGTCGTCGACGTCGTCGCTGGCCGACAGGCGTTCGCGGCGCGCATTCGGGTCGATCGGATCGTGCAGGCGCAGTTGCGGGATCGGCGGTTCGTCGTCTAGATCCACCGGTTCCAGCGACAGCGAGGGTTCGGTGCGCTCTGATCGAATCGGCTCGGGCTCGATGGCTTCGGGTTCTTCTTCGACTTCGGGTGCGCGCTCATCCGCCGGCTCGCTGAACAGGCTGTCCGGCCATTTCGTGTCTTCCGGTTCGTGGCTGTCACGGCGAGCGCTCAGGGCGTCTTCGCGCGGGCGGCCGAACTCGGTGGTCGGCTGGATTTCCCGTTGTTCGAGGCGGGCCAGTTCTTCGTCCAGATCCAGACTGTCCAGATCCAGCTCGGTGGCGCTCCATTGCTTCTGGCTGACGGCGCGCGGCTCGGGCGTTTCGACGATGGCCGGTGGCTCGGCAGGCGCAGGCTCGCTGATCGGCGGTGGCTCGCTGATTAACGGCGCCACCGGCGTGACAGCTTCCTTGCCAGCGTGTTGCTCCAGCAATTGCTTGGCGGCATTGAACACTTGCAGACAGGAGCCGCAACGAACCACTCCGCGGGCCACGCTCAACTGAGCGTGGCTGACGCGGAAACTGGTTTGGCAATGCGGGCACTGGGTGACGAAGCTGTCGGTCATGCGGCGATCCGGATTGAGCAGGCGGTCATTCTAGCGCCGACGGCCGGTGATGCGCACCCAGCCATCACGATTGGCGATCGGGTCGAGATCGAAGTCCTGCGCGTAGGCAGCGGCGACTTCGTCACCTTGTTCGGCGAGGATCCCGGACAGTGCCAGACGCCCGCCGGACTTGACCAGGCCGGACAGTTGCGGCGCCAGGGAAACCAGCGGGCCGGCCAGAATGTTGGCGACCAGTACGTCGGCTTTGACCTGCGGCAGTTCTTCCGGAAGGTACAGCGGGAACAGTTCGTCAGCAATATTGTTGCGCCCGGCGTTGTCGCGGGACGCTTCCAGCGCCTGCACATCGATGTCGGTGCCCACGGCTTCTTTCGCGCCGAGCAGCAGGGCGGCAATCGCCAGAATCCCCGAGCCGCAGCCAAAGTCCAGCACGTTGCAGTCTTTCAGGTCCTGGCCGTCCAGCCATTCCAGGCACAGGGCGGTGGTCGGGTGGGTGCCGGTGCCGAACGCCAGGCCCGGGTCCAGCAGCAGGTTGACCGCGTCCGGCTCCGGGGCGGCGTGCCAGCTCGGCACGATCCACAGACGCTGGCCGAAACGCATCGGCTGGAAACCATCCATCCAGCTGCGTTCCCAGTCCTGGTCTTCGATTACTTCGCTGTGGTGCTCGGGCAGCGGGCTGCCGGTCAGCAGTTCCAGATGGGCCAGTACCGGGGCGGCTTCGGTGCCGCCCTCGAACAGGGCCAGCAGGTGGGTGTGCGCCCACAGCGGGGTGGTATTGAGTTCCGGTTCGAAGATCGGCTGATCTTCGGCGTCCATGAAGGTCACCGAAACGGCGCCCACTTCAAGAAAAGCGTCTTCGTAGGTTTCGGCTTGTTCTGGGCTGATGGCGAGACGGACTTGCAGCCAAGGCATGGCGGGCACCTGTGAAAAAGATTGATTGCAGCCTAGCGGCCTGCGAGAAGCGCGCAAGTTTACGCGAGCGCGACGGTTTTGTGGGAGCGGGGAATGTGTGAGCAGATGAAACCTTCGGAAACAACAAAGCCGCCCGAAGGCGGCCTTGTCAGGTGCGGGCTGAAGCTTAGTGCTTCTCGCCAGCCAGCTTGTGCTCGAGGTAGTGAATGTTCACGCCCCCTTTGCAGAAGCCTTCGTCGCGGGTCAGATCACGGTGCAGCGGGATGTTGGTCTTGATCCCGTCGACCACGATTTCGTCCAGGGCATTGCGCATGCGGGCCATGGCTTCGTCGCGGGTCGCGCCGTAAGTGATCAGCTTGCCGATCAGCGAGTCGTAGTTCGGCGGAACGGCATAACCGCTGTACAGGTGCGAATCGACGCGAACGCCGTTGCCGCCTGGAGCGTGGAAATGCTTGACCGTACCCGGGCTCGGCATGAAGGTTTTCGGGTCTTCGGCGTTGATCCGGCATTCCAGCGAGTGACCGCGGATGACCACATCATCCTGGGTATACGACAGCTTGTTGCCAGCGGCGATGCTGAGCATCTCCTTGACGATGTCGATACCGGTGACCATTTCCGAAACCGGGTGCTCCACCTGAACGCGGGTGTTCATTTCGATGAAGTAGAAACGGCCGTTCTCGTACAGGAACTCGAAGGTGCCGGCGCCACGGTAGCCGATGTCGATGCACGCCTTGACGCAGCGAGCCAGGACTTCCTTGCGCGCGTTCTCGTCGATGCCCGGTGCCGGCGCTTCTTCGAGAACCTTCTGGTGACGGCGTTGCAGCGAGCAATCGCGGTCGCCCAGATGGATGGCGTTGCCCTGGCCGTCGGACAGAACCTGCACTTCGACGTGACGCGGGTTGGTCAGGAATTTTTCCAGATAGACCATCGGGTTGCCGAACGCCGCGCCAGCTTCGGAGCGGGTCAGTTTCGCCGAGGCGATCAGGTCTTCTTCCTTGTGCACCACGCGCATGCCGCGACCACCACCGCCACCGGCGGCCTTGATGATCACCGGATAGCCGACTTCACGACCGATGCGCAGTGCCGTTTCCTCGTCTTCCGGCAGCGGGCCGTCGGAACCTGGAACGGTTGGCACGCCCGCTTCGATCATCGCGTGCTTGGCCGATACCTTGTCGCCCATCAGGCGAATGGTTTCGGCTTTCGGGCCGATGAAAGCGAAGCCGGAGTTCTCGACCTGCTCGGCGAAATCAGCGTTTTCCGCGAGGAAGCCGTAGCCTGGGTGAATGGCGGTAGCGCCAGTCACTTCGGCGGCAGCGATGATAGCCGGGATGTGCAGGTAGGACTGAGCGGCGGACGCCGGGCCGATGCAGACGGATTCGTCTGCCAGACCCAGGTGCATCAGCTCTTTGTCGGCCTTGGAGTAAACGGCGACGGTCTTGATGCCCATCTCTTTGCAGGCACGCAGAATCCGCAGGGCGATCTCACCGCGGTTAGCGATCAGAACTTTTTCCAACTTCGCAGTCATCAAAGGCTCTCCGCAGTTCAAACGATGGTGAACAGCGGTTGGTCGTACTCAACCGGCTGGCCGTCTTCGACGAGGATGGACTCGATCACACCGCTGGTTTCAGCTTCGATGTGGTTCATCATCTTCATGGCTTCGACGATGCACAGGGTGTCGCCTTTCTTCACGGTCTGGCCGACTTCAACGAAGGACGGCGAGGTGGGCGAAGATTTGCGATAGAAGGTGCCGACCATCGGCGAACGGGCAACGGTGCCGTTCAGCGCTGGAGCAGCAGCGGCAGCCGGAGCAGCTGCAGCAGCAACCGGAGCGGCAGCGGCGGCAGGTGCAGCGGCCGGAGCCTGCATCGGAGCCGGAGCGTAGTACTGCTGCGCCGGGGTCTTGCTGTGACGGCTGATGCGTACGGACTCTTCGCCTTCCTTGATCTCGAGCTCGTCGATGCCGGACTCTTCCAGCAATTCGATCAGTTTCTTAACTTTACGGATATCCATGAATCATCAACTCCCAAGGGTCGGTCAGGGGCGTTTAGCTTGGTGTTCAAGCTGCTCTAGTGCAGCCTCCAGGGCCAGTCGGTAACCGCTGGCGCCAAGGCCGCAGATCACTCCTACCGCTACATCGGAGAAGTAAGAGTGATGGCGGAAAGGTTCGCGTTTGTGCACGTTGGACAAATGCACTTCGATGAATGGGATGCTCACTCCCAGCAGCGCGTCACGTAATGCGACACTTGTGTGTGTAAATGCTGCCGGGTTGATCAGAATGAAGTCCACGCCCTCGCCGCGTGCGGCGTGGATGCGATCGATCAATTCGTACTCGGCATTGCTTTGCAGATACAGCAGATGATGGCCGGCTTCACGGGCGCGGCGTTCCAGATCCTGATTGATCTGCGCCAGGGTGGTCGACCCGTAGGTCCCGGGTTCCCGGGTGCCGAGCAGGTTCAGGTTGGGGCCGTGCAGCACCAGTAGCGTTGCCATCTGCGTGTTCCTTGTTATGGGTGAGCCTTCGTCAGAACCCGGCGACTATGCCGCAAAGACTTTGTGACTGTCCAGTTCTCTGCAATAGCCAGCACGATGTCCGATGTTTGCGCAAAATATGTGACTGACTGATTAAATCCGGTCATTCGCTTTGGCAACGCGTTCGGCGAAGTCGCCGGCGTTGATCTCGCCGATCACCCGAACATCGCGACGTTCCACCCCGTCCTTGCCGAAGAACATCAGCGCCGGTGGGCCGAACAGGCTGTAGCGGTCGAGCAGGGTGCGCTGTTCGGCATTGCTGGCGGTGATGTCGAAGCGGATCAGCCGGTAACCCTTGAGCCGATCGACGACCGTGGCGTCATTGAGCACTTCGTGTTCGATGACTTTGCAGCTGATGCACCAGTCGGCATACCAGTCGAGCAGCAGTGGGGTGCCGGCGGTTTTCGCCTCGAGCAGCACCCGATCCAGTTCCGCCGGGGTGCTGACGGTCTGCCACGAACCGCTGTTCTGCGCGGTCGAGCCACTGTCGGCAAGGCGTGTCGGGGCTATCGGGTTCAACGGGTCGGTCTGCCCGCTGAACGCGCCGTACCAGCAGGCCAGCGCGTAAAACAGCAGGAACATGCCGAGCAACTGGCCGAGGCGTTTGCGCGGCGGTTTGTAGACGAATTCCAGAGCGCCGAGGAACAGGCCGACACCGCCGGCCAACAAGCCGATCAGCAGCAACGTGATCTGCCCCGGCAGTACCCGGCTGAGCAGGCCGATCGCCAGACCGAGCAGCAATACGCCGATGCCGTTCTTCACGTACATCATCCACGGCCCGCTTTTCGGCAGCCACGCCGCGCCGCCGGTGGCCACCAGCAACAGCGGCGCGCCCATGCCCAGGCCGAGCATGAACAGCTTCAGGCCACCGCCCAGCGCATCGCCGCTGGCGCTTATATAAAGCAGTGCGCCGGCCAGCGGTGCGGAAACGCACGGCGAGACCAGCAGACTCGACACCACGCCCAACACTGCCGCGCCCCACAGCGAGCCGCCTTCGGTGCGCCCGGCAATCCGGTCGAGTCGGCTGCTGATGAAGTGCGGCAGTTTCAGCTCGAACACGCCGAACATCGCCAGTGCGAACACCGCAAAGAACATCGCGAACGGCACCAGTACCCAAGCCGATTGCAGCCGTGCCTGCAGATTCAGTTGCGCGCCGAACAGCCCCATCAATGCGCCGAGCAGCGCGAAACACGCGGCCATCGGCAGCACATAAGCCAGCGACAGATTGAAGCCGCGCAAACCGCCGACCTGTCCGCGCAACACCACGCCGGACAGGATCGGCAGCATCGGCAATACACAAGGCGTGAAGGTCAGGCCCAGGCCCGCCAGGAAAAACAGCGCCAGATCACGCCAGTCCCAACCCGCCACCGGAGCGGACGCGTCATTTGCCGCCGCGTTGCCCTCGATGCTCAGGCGTTCGGTTTCCGGTGGATAGCACAAACCCTTGTCGGCACAACCCTGATAGGTGACGGCCAGCGTGAACGACCGGGAATCATTGCGCGGCAGTTCTACATCGAGAATGCCGTGGTAGACCTCGACGTCGCCGAAATACTCGTCGTGCTTCTGTTCGCCTTGGGGCAGTTGTGCGGCGCCAAGTTTTACCTCGGCCGGCTCGGCGCGAAACTGGAAACGGTGGCGGTAGAGGTAATAGCCTTCGGTGGCGACGAAGCGCAGTTTGACCGATTGCGGCGTGCTCTCGACCAGGCTCAGTTGAAAGGCTTCGCGCACCGGCAGGAAATCGGCACTGTTGTTGACCGAGCCCAGTGTGGCGCTGGGTTTGCTGTCGAACAGACCGGCGGCGCCGGCCGGCAGGGCGAAGATGAAAAACAGCAGGCAGAGCAGACGGCGCATGACAATCTCGCGAATCAAAGGTGCGGGAATGATAGCGGACTTGGCCCTGCGCTGTGTGTCACACGCGGAACGCCTGCACGGCAGTGTGCAGCTGACCGCCCAGCAACAGCAGGTTCTCGCCTTGCTCGCGGCCCTGGCCGATGCGCAGCAGATTGTCCCCGCCCAATTGGTGAATCCGTTCGCTGTGATCGCGGATCTCGCTGACCGCACCGCTCTGTTGCGCGGTGATGTCGGCGATGCGGATCGCGGTGTCGGAGATGGTCTGGATCGCGCCGACAATCTTGTCCAGTGCCCCGTCCGCCGATTGCGCCTGATTGGCCGTGGCCTCGGCATGTTCGACCTGCGCGCGCATGCCCTCGACCGATTGCCGGGCGGCGGTTTGCAGGCCGGCGATCAGGGTCTGGATTTCGGCGGTGGCGCCGGCTGTGCGTTGTGCCAGCGAGCGCACTTCCTCGGCCACCACGGCAAACCCGCGGCCCATTTCCCCGGCGCGGGCGGCTTCGATCGCCGCGTTGAGCGCCAGCAGGTTGGTCTGGTCGGCAATCGAGCGGATCACCGTCAGCACGCCGCCGATGGTTGCCGACTCTTCGGCCAGGTGTTCGATCATCTGCGCATTGCCTTGCACTTCGCCGACCAGTGCGTGCAGACCGGTGAGGCTCTGGCCGATCACTTGTTGCCCGTGTTCGACGGCCAGCCCGGCATGGCGGCTGGCGTCGGCGGCCTGCCGTGCATCGCCGGCCACTTGCTGGATGGTCGCTTCCAGTTCGCCGAGGGAATCACGGATCAGCGCGGTATCGCCGGCCTGATGTTCGGCGCCGCTGTGCAAGTCATTGCTCAGCTCGGCGAGGGTGCGGCTGCTGCCGGCCACTTGCTCGGCATTGCCGCGAATCGTCCCGACGAGATCCACCAGATAGGCGCGCAGGCGATTGAGCGAGGCTTCGATGTCGTGCAGTTCGCGGTTGGTCTTGCCCAGATGAATGTCGCGGCTGAAATCGCCTTCGGCCCAGGTCGACAGCGCCGGCGCGAGGTTGGTCAGGGTGCGGGCCAGGCGTCGCTGCAGGGTGTCGATCAGCAGCGCGATCAGCAGAATCAGGCCGATCATCACGCCTTGCATCAGCCGCACTTCGCCCTGGATCTGCCCGTGCTGGGCGCGCACCACGGGTTCGAGACCGGCGATGGCTTGTTGCACGGCGGCGATTTTCTGGTGAGTCGCGGTGCTCAGATCGGTGCGTTTCTGGATCTGCTCGCGGGTGCGCGCCAGTTCCGCCGGGTATCGACCGAGCAAACTGTTGAGTTCGCGTTTGAGGCCGACCCCGGCATCTTCGGCGGCGGCTTTTGCTGTGCTTTCGATGCCCATCATCGCGGCGAAGTCGTCGCTGCCGGACTCACTGCTGGCGACCACGCCGAGCAAGGGCAGGGCATCGATTGTCTGGGCCTGGGCGCGGATGTTGCTGACTTCGCGCTCGACATCGGCGGCCAGTTCACTGCGTCCGCTGCTGACCAGTTTGTCTCGGGCCAGCGACAGTTTGCCCAGATGTTGAGAGGCAATCAGCAGGGGCGTTAGGTAAGTCGCATTGCCGCCGGCGTAGGTGCTGAGTTGATCGAGACTGGCGCTCAATTCGCGCTCGGCCTGCAGCAGCAGGGCCTGCGGATCGCCGGCCAGTTTGCCGGCGGCCAGCAGGTCGGTCTTGCTGAACCCATCGAGGTCGGCGAGGCTCGGGCGCAAGGTGTCGGCCAGCGCGGGCGGCAGCTCACCGAGTTCTTTCTGCAAATCATCGATGGCCTGACTGGCGCTGCTCAGGCGCAGGGCGTCGCCGCTGGCGAGGTAATCCTCGACGTTGCGTGCCACGACATTCTGAAATTGCTGCGACAGCCCCAGGTAACGCTCCATCAACAGATACGGGCGCTCCAGGGCTTTTTGCGACCACCACAGCGTGGCGCCGAGGGCCACGCAGACGGCGACCAGCAACAGAGTATTGAGATTGGTGAGCAACTTCAGGCGCATGACGGCTACCAACGGCAGAATGGTAAGCGCCTGAATTTATTGCGGTTCTGTTACACGGTTATGACCGATTGGGTCGAATCCGATGAAAAAGTGGCACTTTGCTTTGAGTCGCGAGCGGTCTGCACCCGATTGCGTCCTTCGCCCTTGGCGCGATACAGCGCCTCGTCGGCCTGGCTGGCCATCATCAGGCTGTCGGAGTCGTCGTGCATCTCCACCACGCCGGCGCTGAAGGTGCACCACAGATCCTGCGGCTGGGCCGGGTAGTGGATCTCGGCAAAGCGCTGGCGGATTTCGTCGAGCACTTTGTGCGCCGCTTCTATATCGGTGTCCGGCATGACGATGGCGAATTCTTCACCGCCGTAACGGCCGATGAAGTCGGTCTTGCGCAGACGCTGCTTGAGGAACAGCGCCAGGCTCTTGATGACCCGGTCGCCCATGGGGTGGCCGTGGCTATCATTGACCCGTTTGAAGTGGTCGATGTCGAGCATGGCAAAGCTCAACGGCTTGTTTTCACGGCGGGCGCGGAACGAGCAGTCTTCGAGCAATTGCAGAATGTGCGTGTGGTTGTACAGGCCGGTGAGGCTGTCGCGGACCATCCGTGCTTTCAGGTTGCGCGCGCGGGCGGCGCGGTTGCGCACGGTGGTGATCAGGTGGCGCGGCTTGATCGGTTTGGTCAGGAAGTCGTCGCCACCTTCGCTCATGGCGTCGAGCTGCTTGTCCAGGTCGTCTTCGGCCGACAGGTAAATGATCGGCACGCTGACGTAGCGGTCGTTGTGGCGGATGACCTTGGCCAGCTCGGTGCCGGTGCAGGCTGGCATGTACATGTCGAGGATGATCAGGTCTGGCTGGAAGTCCGCCAGCTCGGCCATCGCTTGAATCGGTTCGATCAGGGTGCGGGTGACGATCCCGGCGCTGTTGAGCAGGCGTTCGGTGTGCAGGGCCTGGGCGCGGGAGTCGTCGATGATCAGCACTTTATAGGGTTCGTACTGGGCGACGCAGGTCAGGACTTCGATCTTCTCCAGCAGGCTCGACGCTTCGAGGGTGCCGGTGAGGAATTCCTGGCCACCGGCGCGCACTGCCGCTAGGCGGGTCGGGGTGTCGGTTTCGTGCAGGCTGAAGAACAGCAGCGGCAGTGGTTCTTCCAGACCTTGCTGGGCTTCGGCAGCGAGTTTCAGGCCGACGCCGGCGCCGCTGAAATCCACGTCCATGACGATCGCGGCCGGCAGGCGCTCGACCATCGACGAGCGAAACGCCGACACGCTGTCCAGCGCCTGGGCGCTCAGACCGAAAAACTCCAGCTGCTTGGCCAGCCGCTCGGCGCGGTCGTGATCCTGCAGCATCACGTAGATCGGTTTGCGCAGGGGCGGCAGGAAGGTCTGATCAAGCTGATCGCCATGGCGCAGGCCGGTGCGCGACAAGCGCTGCATCAGGCGGTTGAGATCGGTGATCAGGCCGCTGCTCAGGCGTCCGCGATTGGCGTCCACCGCTTCCAGCGACTGGCTGATGTGGCGGGCCAGCTGCGTATGTTCGGGCTGTTCGAAACGCTCGGCAAAACGCAGCAGGCGCAAATTGGCCTCGCTCAGTTCGGCGAGATCGGCAGTGGACCACTCACTGCGTTGCAGGCGCTGCCATATCTCAAGAATCTGACGTGCCTGATGAATTACCCGCTGGGCAAAGTGGTGCTTGAGGCGCTCACGGCTGGGGTCTTCTGGCTCGGTCATATCCTGACTACTAGTTAGGGTGCATGCTGAGATCGACTGGTGGCTCTATGCTAGCACCTCTTTTCCCTTACATGAGTGTCGTACGTCAATAATCTGCGGTACGACATCATTCAGTTTCTGACTGGTGGGTTTCAATTTGAACCTGATCGTCGGGGAAGTCCCCATCTACCGGGCATTTGCCGATCTGCACACCGGTGAATTTGTCGCAGGCCGAGAAAGGTGGGGCGGGGTATTTGTGTTGTCCCGTTGCGGGTATCGGGGGCGGATTGGCGATGGTTCCGGTATCGGGGAATCCCTTAGGTTGGTCTGTCCGGACCTTGTGGCGGTCGGCGAGACAGCGCCTGTCAATATTGACGGGTGCCGGGTCGAGGCACGTTGTTGTATGGTTGTGGTCGAACCGTTGAACCCAAGATTGAAAGGATATCGCCATGCTGGACTGGAAGAACCGCGCGGGCAGCGCGCCTGAACGTGCCGCCGAGCCCAAGTCGGCCGCCCGCAGCTATGTCGGCGGGCTGTTGTTCAGCCGGGCGCTGGCCACGCTGGTTGCCATTTATCTGTTGGTGACTATTGCCCTTGGCTGGTATTGGAGTCAGGAACCGGCGCTGTTTCCCGTCGCGCAGAACGCTCAGGTTGCCGCCGAGAAGGAAGGCAAGCAGATGGTGGTCGGCTACACCACCGTCGAAACCCTGAAAACCGTTGCCGGTACTTTGCTCGACAAGCCGGGCGGCTACATTTCCAACGACCGTTTCCCGCCGGGCCTGTGGATGGACAACATGCCGAGCTGGGAATACGGCGTGCTGGTGCAGGTACGCGACCTGACCCGCGCCCTGCGCAAGGACTTCGCCCGTTCGCAGTCGCAATCGGCTGAAGACGCCGACCTGGCCAAGGCCGAGCCGCGCTTCAACTTCGACAACAAGAGCTGGGTCCTGCCGTCCAGCGAGTCGGAATATCAGGAAGGCATCAATTCCCTGAGCCGTTATCAGGCGCGTCTGTCCGATCCGACCCAGAAAAACGCGCTGTTCTACGCCCGCGCCGACAACCTGAACAACTGGCTGGGCGATGTCGGCACCCGTCTCGGTTCGCTGTCGCAACGCCTGTCGGCCAGCGTTGGCCGGGTCAAGCTCAACACCGCGCTGAAAACCGAAGTGCCGGCGGTGGGTGAAGTGCCGCAGGTCGACGAGGAGGTCGTCGAGACTCCGTGGATGCAGATCGACAACGTGTTCTACGAAGCCCGTGGCCAGGCCTGGGCGCTGTCGCACCTGCTGCGCGCGATCGAAGTCGATTTCGCCGACGTGCTGGCGAAGAAGAACGCGACCGTCAGCGTGCGTCAGATCATTCGTGAGCTGGAGGCGTCGCAGGAGCCGATCTGGAGCCCGATGATCCTCAATGGCAGTGGCTTCGGTGTGTTGGCCAACCACTCGCTGGTCATGGCCAACTACATTTCCCGGGCCAACGCCGCCGTGATCGATTTGCGTCAACTGCTCAATCAGGGCTGAGTCATGGACGAGAGCGCCAGAGAGGCGGCCCACCGCGCTGCCTCGGATGCTGAACAGATCGCCTGGGTCGACGAGCAGGACAACCTGCTCGGCGCCCTGGTACGTTCCGACCTGCGCGAGCGCGGGCTGATCGGCCGTGGCACCTACATCATGCTGTTCAACTCCGCCGGTGAACTCTGCGTGCATCGGCGCACGTTGAGCAAAGCCATCTATCCCGGTTACTGGGACGTGGCAGCAGGCGGCATGGTGCAGGCGCACGAGACCTACGCCGAGTCGGCGGCCCGTGAACTGGAAGAAGAGCTGGGCGTGAGTGGCGTAGAGCTGACGGCCCACGACCATTTCTACTTCGAAGACACCGGCAATCGTCTGTGGTGTTCGGCGTTTTCGGCGGTGTGGGACGGGCCGCTGATCCTGCAGCCTGAAGAAGTGCTCGAAGCGCGCTTCATTCCGGTCGAGCAGGTCATGCAGGAAATCCGGCAAAAGCCTTACTGCCCGGACTCTCTGGCAGCCTTGAAACGTTATCTGAAGGCTCAGCAAAGCAACGTCGCAAAGAACACATAAATTGGCGCCGATTGGCACTTAGCAATCGGTGTTTTTGCCGTTACACTGCGCGACCTTTTCAAGCTGCACCGGCCCGCTTTTATTGAAGAACCGGTGCAGTAGCGCTGCCCCTGCCTGAGTGGGGCTTCGCGGTCGATAGCCTTGCCCAAGGCTGCGATCAGTCTTTGTCCTCCCGAGAGGATTGCCGGTGGCCAAAAAAGCCGCATCCTTCGCCGCCCTGGGCGGCCTGGTATTTTCCACCGACGCAGGTCGTCATTGCCCGGAATGCAGCAAGCCGGTGGACGCCTGTATCTGCAAGCAAACCGTGATCCCGGCCGGCGACGGCATTGCCCGCGTACGCCGCGAGAGCAAGGGCCGTGGCGGCAAGACGGTGACCACCATCACCGGCGTGCCCCTGGCCGAGGACGCACTCAAGGAGCTGGCGACAACGTTGAAGAAACGTTGCGGCACCGGCGGTGCGTTGAAAGACGGGATCATCGAGATCCAGGGCGATCATGTCGAGCTGCTCCTGGCCGAGTTGGTCAAGCACGGTTTCAAAGCGAAGAAGTCCGGCGGCTAGCAGCCTCTGTGAAACCCACCGGCGGCTTGATTCAGCTCCAGGGTTCCTGGGTCTGACGTCGTTTCCATGGTTTTCACAGAGCCTGTTCATGACCGGTTTCTAAACTCAACGCTGTCAGCGCGGTCTACCGCCGCGCTGACGAACCGTCATTTTCATTCTTTAGACTGCGCCGGCCTGAGATCAGGCGACGCACTATGACTTCTTTATAGGGGACTTCGATGTCCGTACGACGCACACGCAAAGACGATGGCAGCCAATGGACAGTTGCGGACAGCCGCAGTGTTTACGGGATTCGCCATTGGGGGGCCGGGTATTTCGCGATCAATGACGCCGGTCGCGTCGAAGTTCGTCCGAACGGCCCGAGCAGCTCGCCTATCGATCTGTTCGAACAAGTCGACCAGTTGCGCAAGAGTGGCTTGTCCCTGCCGCTGCTGGTGCGTTTCCCCGACATCCTGCAAGACCGCGTCCGTCAGCTGACCGGCGCTTTCGATGCGAACATCGAGCGTCTGGAATACCAGAGCAAATACACCGCGCTGTACCCGATCAAGGTCAACCAGCAGGAAGCGGTGATCGAGAACATCATCGCCACCCAGAACGTTTCCATCGGTCTGGAAGCCGGCTCCAAGCCTGAGCTGCTGGCGGTGCTGGCGCTGGCGCCGAAGGGCGGCACCATCGTCTGTAACGGGTACAAGGACCGCGAGTTCATCCGTCTGGCGCTGATGGGCCAGAAGCTCGGCCACAACGTGTTCATCGTGATCGAGAAAGAATCCGAAGTCGGTCTGGTGATCGAAGAGGCCGCCTCGCTGAAGGTCAAGCCACAGGTCGGCCTGCGCGTGCGTCTGTCGTCCCTGGCGTCGTCGAAGTGGGCAGACACCGGTGGCGAGAAATCCAAGTTCGGTCTGTCGGCGGCGCAACTGTTGTCGGTAGTCGAGCGCTTCCGCGCGGCGGGCCTGGATCAGGGCATCCGCCTGCTGCACTTCCACATGGGTTCGCAGATCGCCAACCTCGCTGACTACCAGCATGGCTTCAAGGAGGCGATCCGTTACTACGGCGAGCTGCGCAATCTGGGCCTGCCAGTCGATCACATCGACGTCGGCGGTGGTCTGGGTGTGGACTACGACGGTACCCACTCGCGCAACGCCAGTTCGATCAACTACGACATGGACGACTACGCCGGTGTCGTGGTCGGCATGCTCAAGGAATTCTGCGACGCGCAGGCCCTGCCGCATCCGCACATCTTCTCCGAAAGCGGCCGTTCGCTGACCGCGCACCACGCGATGCTGGTGGTGCAGGTGACCGACGTCGAGAAACACAACGACGACGTGCCGCAGATCGAGAACAAGGAAGCGCTGCCGGAAACCGTGCAGTGGCTGGTTGACCTGCTCGGCCCGACCGACATCGAAATGGTCACCGAAACCTACTGGCGTGCCACTCACTACATGAGCGACGTAGCTGCCCAGTACGCCGACGGCAAACTGACCCTGGCCGAGAAAGCCCTGGCCGAGCAGTGCTACTTCGCCGTATGCCGTCGCCTGCACAACTCGTTGAAAGCACGTCAGCGTTCGCACCGTCAGGTGCTGGACGAACTCAACGACAAGCTGGCCGACAAGTACATCTGCAACTTCTCGGTGTTCCAGAGCCTGCCGGACACCTGGGCGATCGATCAGGTACTGCCGATCATCCCGCTGCACCGTCTCGACGAAGAACCGCTGCGTCGCGCCGTCCTGCAAGACCTGACCTGCGACTCCGACGGCAAGATCAACCAGTACGTCGACGAGCAGAGCATCGAGACCAGCCTGCCGGTGCACGCGCTGAACGAAGGTGAAGACTACCTGCTGGGCGTGTTCCTGGTCGGTGCCTACCAGGAAATCCTGGGCGACATGCACAACCTGTTCGGTGACACCGACTCGGTGAACATCTACCAGAACGCCGATGGCAGCGTGTACCACGCCGGTATTGAAACCCACGACACCATCGAAGACATGCTGCGTTATGTGCACCTGTCGCCGGAAGAACTGATGACTCACTACCGCGACAAGTGCGCCAGTGCCCGCATCAGCGCCAGCGAGCGCACCCAGTTCCTCGATGCATTGCGCCTGGGTCTGACCCGCTCCTCCTACCTGTCTTCCTGAGGCCAGGTTCCGCTTTCATCTGGTTGTCTGAAATTGTTCCGCTAACCGCGGACGTTTCAGATAACCGGGTGAGACGCTTCTTTTTCTCTTCGCGAAACGGCTTGTTCCAAGGCGAGCAAAGTGACGTCGTCTGCTTTTCGCGTAGGTCATTTCCGAATTTGTAGTTCGGCCCTCTACTCGGCCATGGGTCTCGGCGAGAATCCCCGCCCGCCCCCCTGTAGAGAATCCCCCCATGTTCGATCCAGCTGACGAGCCGTCGTTTCGTCTCGATGTAGCGGGCCTGTCCGACTCGCTTGAAGTCCTGGCATTCACGGGTTGCGAAGCCATCAGCGAGCCTTTTTCATTCGAGATCGACGTGCTGGCAGATGATCCGCATCTGGATCTTGCCGGCCTCATGTATCGTTCGGCGCGCCTGTGTTTCGGGTCTTGCGGCAATAGTGTTCACGGGCAGTTGCACAGTCTTGTCCAGCATGAACAGGGGCGCGGTGCGCGGTTGTTTCGGGCGCGGCTCGAGCCGCGGTTGAGCTGCCTGGGCCTGCGTTACAGCCAGCGCATCTTCAGTGATCTTTCGATACCGCAGATTCTTGATCAGGTGCTCAGGGAGCACGGTATCAGTGGCAACTGGCGCCGATTCGACCTGCAAGGCGCGTATCCGCCCCGGACATTCTGCACCCAATACGGCGAGTCGGATCTACAACTGGTGCAGCGGTTGTGCAGACAGGCACGCATTCACTATCACTTCGAACATGGGATTCGGAGACATTGCCTGGTGTTCGGGGACGATCCGACCCGGCTGCCACGCGCCGGGAGCCTGCGGTCCGATGTCGAGGATGGGGAACCGTCGCCGACAGTGCGCCGCTGGCAATCGGGCGAACATTCGCGCCTGCACGCAGAAGGCTCGCGGCGGACACGTACGGCGCAGGGGGAGTCCGATTCGCCAACCCTGCGCAGTGGTCACTGGTTGACGATTTCCGGCCAGCTCCTGGCAGACGCCAATCCGCACTGGCTGGTGAGCCGAATCGAGCATCGGGCCGATCAGTCGCTCGAGCCGCCCTACAGCAACCGGATTTATGCCGTTGACCAGTTGGCGCTACCCCGATCATCCGTCGGATACCGGGGGGCGCGCATGTGCAGTCCGCAACGTGCGTGGGTGGTGGCGGTCGAGGAGGCACAACCTGATGCCGTGCGGCCGGTGGCTGTCCAGTTCGACTGGCTTTATCAGGGTGAAGGGGCCCGCCCCAGCCACTGCTGGCTGCCGCTGGCTCCGGCGTTGGCCGATACGCCGATGGCCTCATTGAAGGACGGGGTGGAGGTGGTGGTGAGCTTTCTGGAAGGTGACCCTGAGCAGCCCGTGATCAGCGGCGTCTTGCAGGTCCCGGCACTCACCGAAGCGATCGCGGATGACGCACCGTCACCACTGCCCGAGCGTCTGGCGAGTGCGGGCTTGCCTCAGTGGTTGAAGGCGGCCGAGCCTTTGTTGTTGCTGTGCCTGATACCGGGGGGCGGCAGTTATCGCCATTGCTCGGCGTCACTGTGCAGCTGTCGATTGGTCGCCGGGCTCAAAACGAGCGACGGAAGATGAGCGTCGCGGCCCCCGGACAGCGCGCTCAATGGTTGTTGCTGGACATCGCACAAGCGCCGCAGGCAGTGCAGACGTTACGTCAGGGATTCGCCGGTGTGCACAGCCTGAAGCTGTTTGACGGTACGGAGTTTCAGCCGGTCAGTGAACAGGGCCCTTGGCTGATCGACCTGCGTGACAGCCCGGCGCTGTCGGCGCTTTGCCACACCGATCCCATGACCTGGCAAGGGCTGCTGCTGGGCAGCGAAGCCTCGGCGCAGGTATTGCGCGAACACTTGCAGCGGATGCTGACCGTGTCCGTCGGCCTGAATCACCGGGCACTGCTCAATTTCTACAATCGCCAGACCGCCAGCTACTTTTTCGACGCCTGCGATGCCCGGCAATTGAGCTGCTGGCTCGGGCCGATCGGATGGCTGCGCTGGTTCGGCGGGAACTGGGCCGATCTGGCTGGCGGCAGTCAGGGCTGGCAGCAACTTCGCAATCCGGGGCTGGCCGTGGAGCCGCTGCGGATCGAACAAAGCCTGACCCGCCGACAGCGCGAACGTCTGCACCGTTGCCTGCTGGATCAGCATGTCTGGCGCTGGAGTCAGGCGACAGGAAGCGACTATCGGCTGATGTCAGCCTTTCAGGAGCAAGGCCTGGCGCTGGGGTTCAGCGAGCAGACGCTGCTGGACGACTGGTTGTGGCTGCGTTTGCAGCATCCGCGTGCCGAGCTGACACCGCTGCCGCAAGGTTTGACCCCACGGCAGCGGCTCGAACTGTTGCGTCGGCGCTGGCTGAACGACCCGTCGTGAGGCGCCGCTTCAGTGAGCGGCACCGCTGAACCAGCCATCGGTGCGCCGCAGCCACCACGCCAGTCCCCCGAGCGTCAGGCTGCGCAGCACCATGAACAGCAGGAATGAAATCCACAGGCCGTGATTGCCCAGACCTTGCAGCGCCCAGGCGACCGGCAGCAGCAGGATCACGGTCGCCAGCATGCCGTTGCGCATTTCCCGGGCGCGGGTGGCACCGATGAACAAGCCGTCGAGCAAGTAGCTCCAGACTGCGATCAACGGCAGCACGGCCAGATAGGGCAGGTAGATGAACGCGGTCTCGCGCACGCTCTGGATGTCGGTCTGCATTTCGATGAACAAGTGGCCGGCCAACAGAAACAGCGCGGCAAAGCCCAGGCTCGCCAGCAACGACCAGCCACCGGCAACCACCAGCGAGCGGCGCAGGGCCAGACGATCCCGGGCGCCGATGGCGTGGCCGCACAAGGCTTCGACGGCGTGGGCCAGTCCGTCCAGCGCGTGGGCGGTCAACAGCAGGCCGTTGAGCAACAGCGCGTTCGCCGCGACGGTGGCATCGCCCAGTCGCGCGCCCTGCACGGTGATCAGGAAAAACACCGATTGCAGGGCCAGGCTGCGGATGAAAATGTCGCGGTTGACCGCCAGCAGCGGGCGCCAGCTCTGCCAGAGTTTCAGGGCGGCCCAGGCGATGTGGCCGGGATAGGCGCGCAAAGCCTTGCGAGTCATCCACAGACCGAGCAGGGCGCCGCTCCATTCGGCGATCACCGAGGCGCGCGCCGAACCGACCACGCCCCAGTCCAGGCCAATCACGAACCACAGGTTGAGCACGATGTTGATCAGGTTGGTGCTCAGCAGAATAGCCAGCGGCGCCCGGGCATTCTGGGTGCCGAGGAACCAGCCGACCAGCGCATAACTGGCCAGCGCTGCCGGCAATCCGAACAGGCGGGTGTGGAAGAAGTCGCGGGTCAGCTGATCCAGCTCCGCCGACGGTTGCATGAAGTGCAGCGCGACCCCGCTCAGCGGTACGCCCAGCGTTCCAAGCAGCAGCGCCAGCCCCATCGCCAGCAGCAGGCCCTGAAGCAGAATCTGCCGCAAGGCTGCACCATCGCTGCGACCCGCAGCCTGGGCGGCGAAGCCGGTGGTGCCCATGCGCAGGAATCCCATGGCCCAGGCCAGAAAGGTGTACAGGCTGGCACCCACGGCCACCGCGCCCAGTTGATGGGCATGGGGCAGGTGGCCGATGACGGTGCTGTCGACCAGCGCCACCAGTGGCACGGAAATGTTGGAGAGGATCATGGGGGCGGCGAGGGCCCAGACCCGGCGATGGGTCGGGCGGTCGCGCCAGTCGGTGATCAGGTTGGACATGCGGGCTCCTTGAGGAGCGGCATTGTAGCGGGCGGCGTCAGTGAATGATCCAGCTCAGCAGCCACAATCCCAGCAGCAACCAGATGATCCCGGCAATGATCGAGGCATTCATGAACGCGCGGATCGCCGACCACAGCAGCATCAGGCCGACGATCAGCGCGATGATGCTGATGATCGACGTGTCCATGCCCAGCGCCTTCGACAGCCCGTCGACAAAGTTGCCGCCCGCGTTGCCGAGCAGATTGAACAGGCCGCTGAGGCCGTCGACGATGAAGCGGATGATCGAGCCGAGCGCCTGGCCCAGCCATTCGAAAAAGCTTTCTACCTGCATGTCTGTTTCCTGATGAAAGAGCTGAGCCTTGGGCCGCAGCGGGTGCGGTCGAGTTCCCTGCAAGCATAGAGGGTTTTAACGGGCGGCTGGCGCTTGCCTTCGCTCGACATCCCCCCGAAGCTATACGCCTTCAGGAGAGCCCGATGAACCTTGTTGAACTGACCGAACGCCTGCACGCCATTCGCGACCGCAATGACTGGCGGCAATTTCACAGCCCGAAAAACCTGGCCATGGCCGCCAGCGTGGAGATGTCCGAACTGGTGGAAATCTTTCAGTGGCTGACCGAAGACCAGTCCCGCGAGTTGCCGGCGGACAAACTCGCCCACGCCGGGCAGGAAGTCGGCGACATCGTTCTGTATCTGTTGCTGCTGTGCAGCGAGCTGGGCCTGGACATGAATGAAGTGGTGCGCAGCAAACTCGCCGACAGCGAACGGCGGTTCAGCTGATGAGCGACCGTCATTTCGATCAGTTGGCGACCCGCTTCGCCGAAAAAATCTACGGTGGCGCCAAGGGCGCGATCCGCCTCGCTGTGCTGCAGGCCGACCTCGCCGAAGCCTTGCCGGATCGTCCGTTGCGGGTGCTCGACATCGGTGGCGGCCTGGGCCACATGTCGTTGTGGCTGGCTGAACGCGGGCACCAGGTGACGTTCACCGAGCCGGCCGAACCGATGCTCGAAGGCGCACGCCAGCGCTTTGCCGAAGCCGGGCAAACCGCGACGTTCATTCAGGCGCCCTGGCAGGAACTGCTCGGCCAGCTCACCGAACCCTTCGATCTGGTGCTGTGCCATGCGGTGCTGGAGTGGCTGGCCGAACCCCACGCGATTCTGCCGGTGCTGCATCAGTTGACCAAGCCCGGCGGCTGGCTGTCGCTGGCGTTCTACAACCGCGATGCACTGATTTACCGGAACCTGCTCAAAGGCCATTTCAAGAAAATGCGCAAGAACGACATGGCCGGTGAAAAGCAGAGCCTGACCCCGCAGCAGCCACTCGATCCACGGGAACTGGCGACGCAACTCGCCGGGTTGTGGCAGGTCGAAACTCAGAGCGGGGTGCGGGTTTTCCACGATTACATGCCGGTGGAATTCCAGGCCCGCGCCGAGTTGATTGATTTGCTCGAGATGGAACTCGCCCACCGTCGTCACCCAGGCTTCGCCGGGCTTGGGCGCTACTTGCACTGGATCTGCCGGCCGATCTGATCGGAGCGAGATATGAAAGGTCATTCAGGGTTACTGCTGATCTGTCTGGGGTTGGCCGCTTGCCAGGGCAGCAACCCCTACGTAGCGCAGTCGCGACCGTTGCCGCCGGCCCCTCCGCAGGCAGCGACCACTTTCGACCGCAGCGCTTATCCTGCGCCGCCACGGGATTACGGGCGCTATCGCAGTTGGGCGTGGCTCAACGGTCAGTTGCCGCCGGGTACGGCCTGGGCGGATTCGGCGCAAGTGGCCGAAGCCGTCAGCAGTGCGCTGGATCAGCGCGGCTTGCGCCCGCTGCATGACAATCGCCCGGCCGACCTGCTGGTCAGCGCCAACCTGAGCCTGGAAACCCGCCTGCGTCAGGTGCAGGACGATTACGGTTACTACGGCGGCTACGGCGGATATGACCGTTACGGCCGCGGTTACGGGATGTACAACACGGTGCCGATCGTGCGTACCTACCAGGAACAGGTCGTGGTGGTGCGAGTCGATCTGTTCGACGCCGGCAGTGGTCAGCCGGTCTGGAGCGCCAGCGCCGAAACCGGCACGCAAGGCAAGCAAAGTGATCGCACCGACGCGATTCGGGAGGCTGTCGAGAAGGCCATGTCGGCGTATCCTCCCAGTTAGCTTCTGGCAAATGAGAAGCTCCCTCAGGTTCATGTCTTCCACCGGAGAAAAACCATGTTCCGCCGTCTCGCTTTATTGGCTGTGGCCGCGCTGCTCAGTGCCTGCGCCGCCAACCAGGTCAACCATGACTTCGACGCCAGCCGCGACTTTGCCGCTTACCGCAGCTGGAGCTGGAAAGACCCCGCCCTGCAATACCGCCCCGACGATCCAAGGATCAAGAGCGACCTGACCGAACAGCGCATCCGTCAGGCCGTCGCCGACCAACTGGATCAGCGTGGCCTGCGCCCGGCCGCTTCGGGCGCCCGAGGCGATCTGTTTGTGCAGACCTACCTGATCGTCGAGGACCGTCAGCAACAGGTGACCACCAACTACGGCGGCGGTTGGGGCGGCCCGTGGAACGGTTACTGGGGCGCCCCGATGTACAACGAAACCCGCAACATCACCTATAAAGTAGCGACCATTCAGGTCGATCTGCTCGACGGCAAGGACGGCAAACTGGTGTGGCGTGGCAGCGACGAGCAGATGCTCAGCCGCACGCCGAACCCGGCGGATCGCAGCAATGCCATCCGCGAAACGGTGGCGCGGATCCTGTCCAACTATCCACCGCGTTAATCTGTTGAAAAAGTACGGGAGCCAAATGGCTCCCGTTTTTTATGGGCGGGTAAAACTGGCGTCTTGCCAGCAGTGTTGCCTGCGCGTGTCTACACTCATACCCATCCATGGAGGTCGCCCGGCCGTGCGCCGGCAAAGGAGTGCGCCATGTCGCGTCATTCGCAGTGCGGCGGGCCAGCCCGGCAGCGGGGAGCCATCGGCCTGATGGCGGCGCTGACCCTGGGCATGGCCCTGGTGTTCATCCTGGTGGTGGTCGACAGCGGCCGCCTGTATCTCGAGCGTCGTCACCTGCAACAGATCGCCGATGTCGCCGCCCTTGAAGCCGCGACCCGTGGCGGCAACTGCGGCGCCGGGGCCACGGCCAACGCTTATGCGCAGGCCAGCGTCGTGCGGAACAATTTCCCGATTCCCAGTGCCGGTCGCACCTTGGCCGTCGCCTGTGGCACGCTGAACCTGGACGCCAGCAATCTGCGGGTGTTTGCCGTCAATGCCGCCAGCACCGAAGCGATCCGTGTCGTCGTCAGTCATACCGTGCCTCAGAGCTTTGCCGGTGCCATCGGCGGACTCTTCGGCGGCGCGGGCCGCAATGCAACCATCAATCTCAGCGCCACGGCAGTCGCGGCGGTGCCGCCACCATTGGCATCCCTGACCATCCGCAGCACCGCATTGAGCGTCGATACGGGGCGGTCAGCCGTGCTCAATGCGTTGTTCGGTGGCTTGCTGGGCGGCAACCTCTCGCTCAGTGCCGCGAGCTGGAATGGCCTGGTCAACACCAATATCAATCTGCTCGGTTATCTGGACCGGTTGAAGGTCGATATCGGTCTCAGTGCGGGCGGCTACAGTGAAGTGCTCGGCAACACCATCGCCGTCAGTCAACTGGTCCAGACCGCGATCAACGTCCTCGACCCCAACGGCACCCTGAGTGCCACGGCGACCATCCTCGGTTTGCAGGCGATCAAGGCGGCGGCCGGTGCGACCCAAGTGGTGCTGGGCAGCCTGTTGAACGTTCAGGCCGGCACTCAGGCCACGGCGCTGGCGGTGGATTTGCGGGCATTCGATCTGATTCAGGGCTTCGTGCAACTGGCGAACAAGCAGAACGGCCTGGTGGCCAACCAGACGATCAACCTCGGCGTGGCGCAAATTACCGCCCGGGTGCAGGTGCTGGAGCCGCCGCAATTGTCGGCTATCGGTAACCCTCGGCTGGCAGCCGCCAACCCCTTGGGGCCGAACCGGATCTATGTGAAGACCGCGCAGGTGCGAACCCTGTTGTCGGTCAATCTACCTTTGCTGGATACGATTCTGTCGCTGGTCAACGCCGTGGCCGATCTCGCCGGGCCGCTGACCAATACGCTCAATGCCCTGCTCAGCCTGAATCTGGTGGGCGTGATCGATTCGCTGACGTGCGCCCTGGGCGCGCCTTGCCAGACACCGTCGATCGAGGTGCTGCCCGGGCCGATTCGTCTCGACGTGGCGCTGGATGTGGCGGCGGCCAACAGCTACGTCACCGCATTCAGTTGCCTGACGCCGACCAACAAGACCCTGACCACCAACACCACGACTTCAGTCGCCAACCTGAAAATCGGCCGGATGGATCCGGCAGCGGTGTTCGGCAATAACGTCACGCCGCCGGCCGTGGTGGTGCAACCGTTGAAGGTGATCGATATCGGCGTGAAGACCTGCCGACGCTTCCTGGTGCTGCCGGTCAGTTGCGATCCGCGCATCCCTTCCGTCGGTGGCGGGCTCGACATCTCGGCTGACACCACCGTCGGCCAGAACGCCAACATCCCTCATGTCTACTCCGCACCACCGGCCACCAGTCTGCCGGAGATCAACCAGCCGCCGTTCTATTACAGCTATACCACCAGCAACGTGGTCAGCAGCCTGAGCGACACCCTGAACAACCTCAACCTCAACATGCATGGCCCGACGGGCAGTCTGGTCAGTGGATTGGGGGCGATTCTGAGCTCCGTGAAGACCTTGCTGGTCACCACCATCAACACCGTGCTCAGTCCGTTGCTCGACACCCTCATCAACACGCTGTTGATGGCCCTGGGGATCAACCTCAATCAGGTCGATGTCGGCGCCAATCTCAGTTGTCAGTCGGGGCGGGCGACGCTGGTGATCTGATCGTCGAGGGCGATTGGCAATTCGATGCAGAACCGGGCGCCGTCGTCGCCGTTGCGCACGCTCAGGCGTCCGCCCATGTTCTCGACGATGCCATAGCTCACCGATAAGCCCAGGCCAGTGCCGACGCCCACCGGTTTGGTGGTGAAGAACGGCTCGAAAATCCGCTCCAGCAAGCGCGGGTCGATGCCACCGCCGTTGTCCTCGACCCACAGCCGCACCACGTGTTCGTCGTGTTCGGCACGCACGGCAATCCACGGCTGGAAGTCGCGATTGGATTCACGCTTGCTCAACAGCGCGTCCCGGGCGTTGACCATCAGGTTGATCAACACCTGTTCCAACTGATCGACGTACCCGCGCACCTGCAGCTGGAAGTTCGCCTCGCCGATTCGTAGCTCGACGCCTTTGCCGCGCAGACCTTCGGACAGCAACGACAAGGTGCCTTCGATGGCGTCGAGCGGATTGAACGGGTGCTGTTCGATTTCCGAGCGTCGGCCGAACACCCGCATATGATCGACCACCCGCGCCGCACGCTGGACCTGAGCGTCGATGCGGTTGAGTTTGTCGGTCAGGTAATCGATCTGCACATCGCCGTTGCCCAGACGTTTGAGCACGTTGACGATGGCCATGCGCATCACGTTCAGCGGCTGATTGATCTCGTGGGCCAGCCCCGTGGCCATCTCGCCGAGGGTGGCCATTTTCGCGCTTTGGGTCAGTTGTTGCTGCGAACGCCGGACCTCGGTGTTGTCACGGCCCACCGCTTGCACTTCAAGCAGACGGCCCTGCTCGTCGAACACTCCGCGATCCGACCAGATCCACCACGCATGTTCGCGCCCCGGCAGGCGCAGGTTGATTTCGGCACTGCTCACCGGCGCGTCCGGAGTCAGTTGCGCCAGGCGCTGGACGAAGGCCTCGCGTTGTTCGTCCGACATCCAGCTGCCCAGATTCACCCCCGGCAGTTGCTCCGGGGCGCACTCCAGATACATCGCCAGTGGCCGGTTGCCGAAGGTCAGGGTCAGGTCGGGGCGATAGCGGCAGATCATGGCCGGCGAATCTTCCACGAGGATGCGATAGCGTTCTTCGCTGGTCTTGATCCGCTCGGCGGCGAGGGTCGCGTCGGTAACGTCCAGCCACAGCCCGACAGCCTCCACTGGCAGACCGAGATCGTCGCGCAACAGTTTGGCTTCGTCGAGCAGCCAGTGGGTGTTGCCCTGGGTGTCGAGCATCCGGTAGCGCGTGCTCACCGAACCTTCGCGCAACAACTGCCGGGTGCGTTCGAAATACGCCGCGCGATCGTCGGGATGGACATGATTCACCAGCGCACCGTCGGCGCAGTCGGCAAGGCTCCAGCCCAGCAATGGTTGCAGGCTGGCGCTGAAAAACGTCGGCTGCAGCGCGCCCTCGACATAGCGCTGCACGTAGATCACCGCTGGCGCGCTGGCGATCAGGTTGTCCAGTCGCGCATGGGCAGCGGCGGCCTGCTGTTGCTGGTTCTTGATGTCGCTGATGTCGAGCATGAAGCCTACGAGACGCCGCTCGGCGCCGATGCCCAGTGACTGGCCCTGCAAGCGGAACCACTGCGGTTGCGCCTGATCAACGGGTTGCAGGCGCACGCACAGCTCCAGCGCCTGACCTTCGTCCTGCAAGGCTTGCAGGCGGCTGCGCAGTTCTTCGCGGTCGGCCGGGTGCACCCGGGCGAACCAGGCCTGAATCGGCAGGCGCCCGGCGCTCAAGCCGAGGCTGACGGCCAGCGCATCGGCGAGCAGCACTTCGGCGCTGTCGCTGAACACCTCCCACCAACCGGTGCCGAGCAGGCTTTGCAGGATTTCCAGACGTTCCAGCTGCAAGTGGTGACGATGTTCACGCAGGCGTTCCAGCAGCGGCGCGGCGACGGCGGCGGCCAGTTGCAGCCAGTCGTGATCGCTCAACTCGGCGGTGTGTGGCTGCGCGCTGAAACAGCCGAAGAGCAACCATGCCGCCACGCCATGGGCGTCGCGGTAAGGCACGGCAAACCCTTCGGCGGGGCCGAACACGCTGCTCAGGCGGGGATGCTCGGCGGGCAGCACGCGTTGCGGTGCGGCGCCGTTAAGGCTGTCGAGTCCGGTACCCAGGCGCTGCGCCATATCCCACAGTCGCGGGGCGTCGGGTGCGCTGTAATGCTGATGAATCTGCCAGCCCTCGGTCTCTTCATCCAGCAGCGCTACGGCCAGGCAAGGCACCTGAAAACGCTGGCTCAGGCACTGCAACTGTTCGCCCAGCACCTGTGGCAGACGCGCCAGGCCGCAGAGCCGCAAGTGGTCGCGGATGTGTGCGGCGAGCCACTGGCATTGCTCGCGGCTGTGCGCCTGACGTCTTTCGCTCAGCAGGTCGCCGATATCCAGCAGTTGAAGAACCCAGCCATCCCCCTGCGGCTGTACCCAGCCGCGCAAGTGCAGCGGCGGACCGGCGAGGCTGAAAAAATCCAGATCGAGCAACTGTCCCTGCCAGTCGGCGGGCACGCCTTCGACCGCAAGCGCGCTGTGCGGCAGCAGGTAATCGAGCAGATGCGGCGTGCGAGCGGCGGACAGTTGTTGCGCCAGCACATGGCGCAGTGGCCCGGTCAGGTGGATGACCTGGCCTTCGCCATCCAGATGCAGCTGCAAACCGACGCCGGGCACCACGGGGTCGTCCATGACCGCTGGCGGTGTGGACGTTTGACGATTGAGCAGGCGGTCGAACAGCTTGTCACCGGAACTCAAAATTGCAGGCTCGAGCTGGCGGTCAGGTTGGCCGGTAGATTGGGTACCGCCCCGATACCGGGCAAGACCAGAAACGGTAACGCCTGATTGAGCTTGTTGGTCGGGTAGTTGATGGTCACGGTCAGCAGGCCGCCCACGTAGGTGATCGTGGCGTCGGTGGCCGCGTTGAAGTTCAGTGCTGACGGTAGCCACGCCAGGCGTCGGGTCAGTTCGGCGCGTGCCACGTTCTGGATCGCGGTCGCGTAGTTGGCGGTCGCCGGATCCAGTGCCACGCCACGCCGCACTGCTTCGGACGTCGACTGGGTAAAGGCCTGCATCAGCAACATCGGCAGGCTGTAGCTCACAATCCCGTAAAACACGGCAAAGAAGATGACGAAGACCAAGGCGAATTCGATGGCGGCGGCGCCTTTTTGCTTGCGGGGGAGGCCGGTTTTCATGAGTGCGTCTACCCTGACAGTCACTACGTAGTATCAGCATAGAATCATTCAGCCAAAACGGACGATTTTTACCGGATGCACAGCTTTGTCCTACTGATCTGGCTGACACTCTGCGCCGCGCAGGATGCCCGCGAACGCCACATCGGCAACGGCCTGACCCTCGGCGTCGGCGCGCTGGCGCTGGTCTGGTTGCTGGTCACCGGCAGCACCTGGCTCGGGGCGGATGCGGCGCAGGGCGGCTGGGCGGTGTTGCTGGCGCTGGCGCTCACGCTGCCGGGTTACCTGCTGGGGCGAATGGGCGGCGGCGATGTGAAACTAATGACAGCCCTGGCCCTCGCGACAGACGGTCAGCACCTGCTCGGCGCGTTTATCGGCGCTGCTCTCTGCAGTGCGATGTGGGTGCTGCTGGTGCCAAAAGTCTGGCTGCATGCCAGTCAAGGGGTTAGAGAACGTCTTCGATATTTCAGTCCTGAAATGTCAAAAAAGCTGCCATTTGCGCCGTTTGTGCTGGTTGGAACAATCCTGACTTTTTATTGGATCCATTAGTCGCCACTCGCCACTACTGCTATGTACATAGTCGGAAAGTGCGTCTACTTTCAAATGAGCGGTTATACAGCCATAGGCTGGCGGTACAGGAATGGTCAGCTTTGGCCCGGGCATGGAGTGGCACGTGAACAAGCTTACGTCGGCGGTAAAAGTCCTTGTGGTCGATGATCAGGCGCTGATCGTTGAAGAACTCTGTGAGTTTCTTGAGAGCAGCGGTTATCGCTGCGTGCCCTGTGAGTCCAGCAGCGAGGCGGTCACGCGTTTCAGTGAAGACCCGGCCATCGGCCTGGTGTTGTGCGACCTGCACATGCCGGACATGGACGGCATCGAGCTGGTGCAGGCGCTGCAGGGGGTGTCCGGCAAGAGCCGGGCGTTCGAAGCAATCATGCTTACCGGCCGCGCCGACAAGCAGGATGTGATCAAGGCGTTGCGCGCGGGGATTGCCGATTACTACCAGAAACCGGTGGATCTGGATGAGTTGCTGGAGGGGTTGCGGCGTCAGGAAACGGTGCTGCAGGAGCGGCAGAAGACCCTGCAACTGGGGCACCTGAATCAGAAGCTGCAGGATCTTTCTTCGTCGATCGATGATTTGTATCAGGATCTGGACAAGGTTCGGCGCGGGCCTGCGCCGGCTGCCCAGACCGTGGCAGAGGGTGACAGTGCAGAGATACCGGCGATTTTCGAGCAGTTGTCGCCGCGCCAGCTCGATGTGGCCCGGCTGGTGGGCAAGGGGCAGACCAATTATCAGATTGCCTGTGAGTTGGGGATTACCGAGAACACGGTGAAGTTGTATGTGTCGCAGGTTTTGCGGTTGACGCATATGCATAATCGGACGCAGCTGGCGTTGGCTCTGGCGCCGGGGAGTTCTTCTGCTGTTCGGCGGGGGGTTACGGCGCATTGACCTTGGCGGCCTTTGGGCCGGCCAGGCCTTGGGTTTGTTTTGGGTGAATATCCGTTTCTTTGGGTGTTGCGGCTGGCGGTTCCGCCCTTACGGCGGGTCACTTTTGGCAAACGCCCCAAAAGTAACCAAAAGGTCTAGGCCCCTGCGTTCGGCACCTCGCTTTGGCTCGGTGTTCCTTCGTTCCGGGATTCATCCGGGG
>NZ_JBMDJR010000017.1:0-93909 GCF_057809295.1 Pseudomonas sp. FG35
TTTTGGGTTACCTTTTCGGCGTTTGGAAAAGGTGACTCGCCGTAAGGGCGAAACCCTAAGAAGCCGTTACCGCAGCAACGGATATACACCCACCCCCCAAGAACATCCGATAACCGCCCACAAAAAAATGCCCCAATCTCTCGACCAGGGCATTTTCATTCAACTCAACCTACACAAAAAGCCTCAGTGCGAAACCGCCCCACTAGCCCCCAACCCAGTCTGCGAACGCACAAACTGCGGGAAGAACAGCGCACGCTCATTCTCGGCTTCGGCCGACTTATCGGTGACCGAGAAGAACCAGATCCCGATGAACGCAATGATCATCGAGAACAACGCCGGATACTCGTAAGGGAAGATCGCCTTCTCATGATGCAGAATCTGCACCCAGATGGTCGGGCCAAGAATCATCAGACCCACCGCACTCACCAGGCCCAGCCAGCCGCCAATCATGGCGCCACGGGTGGTCAGCTTCTTCCAGTACATCGAAAGCAGCAGCACCGGGAAGTTGCAGCTTGCCGCGATGGAGAACGCCAGGCCAACCATGAACGCAATGTTCTGGCTTTCGAACAGGATGCCCAGGCCAATGGCCAGAACGCCCAGCGCGATGGTGGTGATCTTCGAAACGCGGATCTCATCCTTCTCGTTGGCCTTGCCCTTCTTGATCACGCTGGCGTACAGGTCGTGAGACACCGCCGAAGCCCCGGCCAGGGTCAGACCGGCCACGACCGCCAGAATGGTCGCGAACGCTACCGCCGAGATGAAGCCGAGGAACACGCTGCCGCCCACGGCATTGGCCAGGTGCACCGCCGCCATGTTGTTGCCGCCGAGTAGAGCGCCCGCCGCATCTTTGAAGGCCGGGTTGGTGCTGACCAGCAGGATCGCGCCGAAGCCGATGATGAAGGTCAGGATGTAGAAGTAGCCAATGAAACCGGTCGCGTACAGCACGCTCTTACGGGCTTCTTTCGCGTCGCTAACGGTGAAGAAGCGCATCAGGATGTGCGGCAGGCCGGCGGTACCGAACATCAGCGCCAGACCCAGGGAGAACGCCGAGATCGGGTCTTTGACCAGACCGCCCGGGCTCATGATCGCTTCACCCTTGGCGTGAACCTTGATGGCTTCGGAGAAAAGGGTGTTGAAGTCGAAGTTGACGTGCTTCATCACCATCAGCGCCATGAACGAGGCACCGGACAGCAACAGCACCGCCTTGATGATCTGCACCCAGGTAGTCGCCAGCATGCCGCCGAACAGCACGTACAGGCACATCAGGATACCGACCAGAATCACCGCGACGTGGTAGTCGAGACCGAACAGCAGCTGGATCAGCTTGCCGGCACCGACCATTTGCGCGATCAGGTAGAACGCTACCACCACCAGCGAACCGCAGGCCGACAGGGTGCGGATCTGGGTTTGCCCGAGGCGGTAGGACGCCACGTCGGCAAAGGTGTATTTACCCAGGTTACGCAGACGCTCGGCGATCAGGAACAGAATGATCGGCCAGCCCACCAGGAAGCCGATCGAGTAGATCAGGCCGTCGTAGCCGGAGGTGAACACCAGCGCGGAAATACCCAGGAAGGACGCCGCCGACATGTAGTCACCGGCAATTGCCAGACCGTTCTGGAAACCGGTGATCTTGCCGCCCGCCGCATAGTAGTCGGCCGCCGACTTGTTGCGCTTGGACGCCCAGTAGGTGATGCACAGGGTCGCGCCAACGAACACCACGAACATGACGATCGCGGAAACGTTGAGTGGTTGTTTGTGGACTTCGCCGGTCAGGGCGTCAGCGGCCCAGACGGCCGGAGCGAACGCTGCGATGCTCAAAAGAGCCAGTAGACGCCGGATCATTGCTGAGCCTCCTTGAGAATCGCGTTGTTCAGGTCGTCGAACTCGCCATTGGCGCGGCGCACGTAAATGCCGGTCAGGATGAAGGCCGAGACAATCAGTCCGACACCGATCGGGATGCCCCAGGTGATGGATGATTCGGGGCTGATTTTCGTCCCGAGCACTTGCGGCCCGTACGCGATCAGAAGGATGAAGCCGGAGTAGAGCCCGAGCATGATCGCCGAGAGTATCCAGGCGAACCTTTCTCTTTTCTTGACCAGCTCCTTGAATCGCGGGCTGTTCTGAATCGAGAGGTAAATGCTGTCGTTCATTGTTTTTATCCTCGCAGCACAGATTTTTATTTTTGGAACATATCCACTGTATGCGGCTGCGAGCCGGGTTCCAGACGACCTTAGTAGTAGAACGCCATGACGTTTTTGCCAATTTCCAGACAAGCCGAAAACGCCCATACCTGCTTATTAATAGTGGGCAAACAAAAAAGGTCGCCCGACGGTCATGTCGGGCGGCCCTGGGAAGCGCAGATTAGACGCTTCGGCTTAAATCACTTGGTCCAGTCGGCAACACGCTCAGGGTGCTTGGCAACCCAATCCTTGGCCGCTGCGTCAGGTTTTGCACCGTCCTGAATTGCCAGCATGACTTCGCCGATTTCGTCTTTCGAAGCCCACTGGAAGTTCTTCAGGAACTTGGCCACTTCCGGCGCCTTGGTCGCCAGTTCCTTGCTGCCGATGCTGTTCACGGTTTCAGCCGCGCCATACACGCCTTTCGGGTCGTCGAGGAAGCGCAGTTTCCACTTGGCGAACATCCAGTGCGGCACCCAGCCGGTGACGGCGATGGATTCGTTTTTCTTCTCGGCGCGAGTCAGCTCGGCAATCATGCCGGCGCCGGAACTGGCCTTGAGGGTGTATTTGTCGAGGCCGTAATCCTTGATCGCCTGATCGGTCTTGAGCATCACGCCTGAACCGGCATCGATGCCGACGATGCGATTCTTGAAGGAGTCGTCGGTTTTCAGGTCCTCGATCGACTTGGCCTTGACGTACTCCGGCACGATCAGACCGATTTTCGCGTCCTTGAAGTTCGGGCCGTAATCGACGACCTGATCCTTGTTCTTGGTCCAGTATTCGCCGTGGGTCACTGGCAGCCAGGCCGAGAGCATGGCGTCGAGTTTGCCGGTGGCAACGCCCTGCCACATGATGCCGGTGGCGACGGCCTGCAGTTTCACGTCGTAGCCGAGTTTCTGCTTGATCACTTCGGCTGCCACGTGAGTGGTCGCGACGCTGTCGGACCAGCCGTCAACGTAACCGATGTTCAGGGTCTGTTTTTCAGCGCTGGCGAAAGTGGAGCTCATCGCAAGTACCAGAGCGGCACCTGCGCCTAAAAGTCGTCGCATCTTCATCGTTACTTCCCCGAAATGCTGCGCCCGGCGGATGCCGGGCATCGTCAACGTATTGTTATGGTGCACAGCGCCCCCATCACGCCTGACCGCAAACTCGTTAGAACATCAGCGGAGTACTGACGCTTTTGATCATCAACCTGACGCCCGATAAGACCTGCTCTGCCAGCGACCTCGAAGCAATGAGAAACGACATCAGAAAGCCATTAACTGCGTCCGGATATTTGGCGCCAGACAATCCGCCCGAACTTTGCATGTCAAAATCGTGCGGGCCACCAACCTGCTTATAAATGCAGGTAACATGCGTCGCTTTGCAGCCACTCGGCCTGACCATGTCCGCGACTTCCCGTTTCCCCTTTCTTCCCTATCTGTTCGCCTGCCTGCTCGGGCTGTTTGCCCTGTGCGGTTTCTGGTACGGCCTCGGTAAACCGGTGATCCTGCCGGACGTCGCCACCCCTACCCACAAGCTGCAATGCGCCTCCTATACCCCGTTCGACAAAGACCAGTCGCCGTTCGACGTGCCGTTCAAACTGCGCCCGGAGCGCATGGACGCCGACCTCGCCCTGCTCGCCACCCGCTTTGAATGCATCCGCACCTACTCAATGAGCGGCCTCGAAGCGCTGCCGGATCTGGCGCGCAAACATGGTTTGAAGTTGATGATCGGTGCGTGGGTCAACAGCAATCCGGTGGACACCGAGAAGGAAGTCGACTTGCTGATCGCCTCGGCCAACGCCAACCCGGATGTGGTCAGCGCCGTGATCGTCGGCAACGAAGCCTTGCTGCGCAAAGAGGTTACCGCGACCCAGCTGGTGAAGCTGATCAACAAGGTCAAGAGCCACATCAAGCAGCCGGTGACCTATGCCGATGTCTGGGAGTTCTGGCTCAAGCACCCGGAAGTCGCGCCGGCGGTTGATTTCCTGACCATTCATTTGCTGCCGTACTGGGAAGACGATCCGTCGAACATCGACGCCGCGCTGCATCATGTAGCGGAAGTGCGCCAGGTGTTCGGCAACAAGTTCGCCCCCAAGGACGTGATGATTGGCGAAACCGGCTGGCCGAGCGAAGGTCGCCAGCGCGAGACCGCCCTGCCGAGCCGGGTCAACGAGGCCAAGTTCATTCGTGGTTTTGTCACCCTCGCCGAAAAGGAGGGCTGGCGTTACAACCTGATCGAAGCGTTCGACCAGCCATGGAAGCGCGGCAGCGAAGGCGCGGTCGGCGGTTACTGGGGGCTGTTCGATGCTGATCGCCAAGACAAGGGCGTGCTGGCCGGCCCGGTGTCGAACGTGCCGTACTGGTCGCAGTGGCTGGCGGTCGGCGGGCTGATTTTCCTCGGAACATTGCTGCTGGGCGGTCGGGTTAGTACGACGCGTTCGGCACTGATCCTGCCGCTGCTCGGCGCCCTCGCCGCCTGTTCGATCGGTGCCTGGAGTGATCTGGCCCGTGTCACCACGCGGTTTGCCAGCGAATGGTTGTGGGTCGGGTTGCTGACGGCTTTGAATCTGTTGGTGCTGGCCCATGCCGCGCTGACCTTGAGCGCCCGTAATGGCTGGCGTGAACGGGCGTTCAACGCTTTCGAGCGACGGGCCGGCTGGCTGGTGGCGGCAGCCGGTTTTGCCGCTGCGGTGATGATGCTGGAGTTGGTGTTCGATCCGCGCTATCGCAGCTTCCCGAGCGTGGCGTTCATCCTGCCGGCGCTGGTTTACCTGTGCCGTCCAGTGCGAGTGGCCCGTCGAGAGATTGCCCTGCTGACCTTCATCATCGGCGCAGGCATTGCGCCGCAGCTGTTCCGTGAAGGATTGCAGAATCAGCAGGCGTGGGGTTGGGCGCTGGTCAGCGTGTTGATGGTGGCTGCACTTTGGCGCTGCCTGCGGGTTCGCGAGGGTTGACTCATAGAGATTACCCGCGATGACTGACGATCAGGCGTCGCGGGATTCCCGGACCAGTCGCAACCCGGCAATCACCACCGCAAACACCGCCAGCGTCGTGTTGTACAGCGCCAGCGCCGGCAACCCGAACACCAGCGCCAGCACCGCCAGCCACCACCCTGCCCATCCCGGCACGACAAAACCGATCACCGCAGCCGCGACCGCCGCCCAGCCCAGCATCTGGAAATGAATCATCAGGCCCAGGTTCGAGCGCACCGAGCATTCCCAGCGGCTCGCCTCATCCACGCAGATGCCCACCCACTGCGCGTCCTCCATGAAGCCATAACGCGCGCCATAACTGGCAGCCAGCCACAGCGGCAACAGAACGAGCAGCAGAATCACGGGCAAGCGGCGGGACATGGAACACTCCAATCGATGAAATCGGCGGCCAGCTTAATCTGCCGCCGCGCATACGCAAGGACTAACAACTCTTAACTGGTCATTCCTTCCTTGCAAAGTGTATCGTCCGGCTACTATTACTCCGAATTCCGTCAGTTTGGTGCCGTGGCATGGCACTTTGGCGCAAACCCGGTGGTCATAGCCTGCGAACCTCATTCGGCACCTTCCTCTAAGGGATCTAGTCATGCTCCGTTCCTTGCGCTTCGCCGCCCTGTTTGGCGGCCTTATTCTGAGTGCGTCCGCGCTGGCGGTGGATATCGACGCCGCCAGCTATGGCTATCCCCTGACCAACCCGTTCGAGGCGACCATCGCCACCACGCCGCCGGACTTGCGCCCTGATCTGCCACTGGACGACGACATCGATCAGACTGATCGCAGCGTCACCCTGCGCCCCGAGCGCGAATTCATCCTGCCGGACAATTTCTGGCCGGTGAAAAAACTGACCTACCGCATCGCCACCCAGGACAAGGCCGCACCGCTGATCTTTCTGATCGCCGGCACCGGCGCGCGCTACGACAGCACGCTCAACGAATACCTGAAGAAGCTTTATTACAAGGCCGGTTACCACGTGGTGCAGTTGTCATCGCCGACCAGCTTCGACTTCATGAGCGCCGCCTCGCGTTTCGCCACTCCCGGCGTGACCAAGGAAGACGCCGAAGACATGTACCGGGTGATGCAGGCCGTGCGGGCGCAGAACCCGAAACTGCCGGTCACCGACTATTACCTCAGCGGCTACAGCCTCGGCGCGCTGGACGCGGCGTTCGTCGCCCATCTGGATGAAACCCGGCGCAGCTTCAACTTCAAGAAAGTCCTGCTGCTGAATCCGCCGGTCAACCTCTACACCTCTATCACCAACCTCGACAAGCTGGTGCAGACCGAGGTCAAGGGCATCAACAACAGCACCACCTTCTATGAACTGGTGCTGAGCAAACTGACCCGCTACTTCCAGCAAAAAGGCTACATCGACCTCAACGATGCACTGCTCTACGACTTCCAGCAGTCCAAGCAGCACCTGAGCAACGAACAGATGGCGATGCTGATCGGCACCTCGTTCCGTTTCTCGGCGGCGGATATCGCGTTCACTTCCGACCTGATCAACCGTCGCGGCCTGATCACTCCGCCGAAATTCCCGATCACCGAAGGCACTAGCCTCACGCCGTTCCTAAAGCGTGCGCTGCAGTGCGACTTCGACTGCTACCTCACCGAACAGGTGATCCCGATGTGGCGCGCCCGCACAGACGGCGGCAGCCTGCTGCAACTGATCGATCAGGTGAGCCTGTACGCCTTGAAGGATTACCTGCACGACAGCCCGAAAATCGCCGTCATGCACAACGCCGATGACGTGATCCTCGGCCCGGGCGACCTCGGTTTCCTGCGCCGGACCTTCGGCGATCGCCTGACCGTTTACCCGCTGGGCGGCCATTGCGGCAACCTTAACTACCGCGTCAACAGCGACGCCATGCTGGAGTTCTTCCGTGGCTAAATATCTCCTGCTGATTGCAGCGCTCCTCAGTGCAGGTATGGCCCAGGCCGACAACAGCAAAGCCAATGCACCGGTGGTCATCGACAGCGACGGCTTCAAGGAGCCGCTGTCCAAACTCAAATTCAACCCGGGGCTGGATCAGCGCGAGTTCGAGCGCTCGACCCTCAGCGCGCTGAACGTCTACGACCCGCTGGAAGAGTGGAACCGCCGCGTCTACCACTTCAACTACCGCTTCGACCAATGGGTGTTCCTGCCGGTGGTCGATGGCTATCGCTACATCACCCCGAGCTTCGTGCGCACCGGCGTGAGCAACTTCTTCAACAACATTGGCGACGTGCCGAACCTGGTCAACAGCCTGTTGCAGTTCAAGGGCAAGCGCTCGATGGAAACCACCGCGCGCCTGCTGCTCAACACCACCATCGGCATCGCCGGGCTCTGGGACCCGGCCACCGCCATGGGCCTGCCGCGCCAGAACGAAGACTTCGGCCAGACCCTGGGCTTCTATGGCGTGCCGGGCGGTGCTTACTTCGTGCTGCCAATCCTCGGCCCGTCGAACCTGCGCGATACCGCAGGTCTGGCCGTGGACTACACCGCCGAGTCCGCGATCAACTTCCTCAACGTCTCGGAAGTCAGCTCCAACCATCCGGAAGTCTGGGTACTGCGCGGCGTCGACAAGCGTTACCAGACCAGCTTCCGCTACGGCCAGCTGAACTCACCGTTCGAGTACGAGAAGGTGCGCTACGTCTACACCGAGTCGCGCAAGTTGCAGATCGCCGAGTAAAAATGCCAGCCACAAAAAAGGCCATTCGATGCGAATCGAATGGCCTTTTTGTTTGCTTCAGGATTTAGCCTTTCAGGGCTTTCCAGACTTTGCCGATCACGGACACGCCCGCCAGCACCACCGCACCCGCGATGATCCCCGCCACGCCGTTCAACAGCATCGGCACCACAAACCCGGCGCCACCGGCCGCTGCGCCGACGCTTTCGATCCAGTGATGCACCACCGGCACGCCGTGGGTCAGGATGCCGCCACCGACCAGGAACATCGCAGCAGTGCCGATTACCGACAGGCTTTTCATCATGTACGGCGCCGCACGCAGAATGCTGTTGCCGATGCTTTTGGCCATCTGCCCGGGCTTCTGGGTCAGCCACAGACCGAGGTCATCGAGTTTGACGATGCCGGCCACCAGACCGTAAACGCCTACGGTCATGACGATGGCGATGCCCGACATCACGATCACTTGCTGGGTCAGCGAAGCATCGGCCACGGTGCCGAGGGTGATGGCGATAATTTCCGCCGAGAGGATAAAGTCGGTGCGGATCGCGCCCTTGATCTTGTCCTTCTCGTACGCCACCAGATCGGTTGCCGGATCAGCCACGGCTTCAACCAACTGCGCATGCTCGGCCTCGTCTTCAGCCTTGCTGTGCAGGAATTTGTGCGCGAGTTTTTCGAAACCTTCGAAACACAGGTAGGCGCCACCGACCATCAACAGTGGCGTCACCAGCCACGGCACGAACGCACTGATCGCCAGCGCCGACGGCACCAGAATCAGTTTGTTGACGAACGAGCCCTTGGCCACCGCCCAAACGACGGGGATTTCCCGCTCCGCGCGTACGCCCGAGACCTGCTGGGCATTGAGCGCCAAGTCGTCGCCGAGCACGCCGGCGGTCTTCTTGGCAGCCATTTTGGTCATCAACGCAACGTCGTCCAGAACGGTGGCGATGTCGTCGATCAGCACCAGCAAACTGCTTCCTGCCATGAATCTTGTTTCCTTATGTGAATAATGCCGCGCAGCATACCGCGACTGCAGGCCACACGGGGCATTGTTGAGCGCCGCGCGAGGCCGGTGCTACCATGCGCAACCGCCAGAACAGGCAAGGAACCACCGGGTTTATGAGCACAATCCGCGAGCGCAACAAAGAACTGATCCTGCGTGCAGCCAGTGAAGAGTTTGCCGACAAGGGCTTCGCTGCGACCAAAACCAGCGACATCGCCGCCAAGGCAGGACTGCCCAAGCCCAACGTCTATTACTACTTCAAGTCCAAGGAAAACCTCTACCGCGAGGTGCTGGAAAGTATCATCGTGCCGATCCTGCAGGCCTCGACCCCGTTCAACCCGGACGGCGTACCGAGCGAAGTGCTGAGCGGTTACATCCGCTCGAAGATCCGCATCTCTCGCGACCTGCCCTTCGCCTCCAAGGTGTTCGCCAGCGAAATCATGCACGGCGCCCCGCACCTGAGCGCCGACCTGGTCGAGCAGCTCAACGGCCAGGCCAAGCACAACATCGACTGCATCCAGACCTGGATCGACCGCGGCCAGATCGCCCCGATCGACCCCAACCACCTGATGTTCAGCATCTGGGCCGCAACCCAGACCTACGCCGACTTCGACTGGCAGATCTCCGCCGTCACCGGCAAGGACAAGCTCGACGAAGCCGACTATGAAGCGGCAGCACAAACCATCATCCGGTTGGTGCTCAAGGGCTGCGAGCCGGACTGAAGACCGCCCTCCAGACACAAACAAGCCCGCCCTCACATCATCCTGTGAGGGCGGGCTTGTGCGTTTCAGCGACTATCCGGTTTTAGCCACTCAGGCCGCCACCCCCGCATCCGCCCGCAGGTCCAGAGCCTCCACGGCCTTGATTGCCACCTGCTCATCGATGTCCGACAGATCGCCGCTGATGCCGATCGCACCCAGCACGTTCCCCGCCTGATCCCGAATCAGCACACCACCCGGTGCCGGCACGACGCTGCCCTGCCCCATGCTGTTGAGCGCGGCGATGAACGCCGGGCGTTGTTGCGCGTCCAGCGCCAGCAGGCGTGAGCCCTTGCCCAGGGCGATGGCGCCCCAGGCTTTGCCGATGGCGATGTTCGGGCGCAGCAGGCTGGCGCCGTCTTCGCGTTGCAAGGTGACCAGATGGCCGCCGGTATCCAGTACCGCGATGGTCAGCGGCGCGGCGGAGATGGCCCGCCCTGCATTGATGGCTTCGTTGACCAGCTTGACTGCGACTTTCAAGGTTAAAGCGCTCATGGTGCCGTCCTCATTTTGTTATTGGGAAAGTCGTTGGGCTGCGCTTTTCTGCCGCAGCCAGATGCAACAAATAGAACACAATGAATTATTTTTTTGTATACAATAATTCTCGAAAAGCGCCTCATGCGACGAAAAGCCACAGCAGAACAGGCTTCCGACGAATGAAACAGGCGCTTGAGAAAATGGATTGACCTGCGCCGTCCGCCGTGAATACACTCTGCGCAAAGCCACTTGTATACAATTACAAAACGTAAAGAGGCACAAAACCATGAGCAAAATGAGAGCAATCGAAGCCGCCGTTCTGGTGATGCGCCGTGAAGGGGTTGATACCGCTTTTGGCATTCCAGGCGCTGCAATCAACCCGCTGTACTCCGCCCTGCAGAAAGTCGGTGGCATCGATCACGTCCTCGCTCGCCACGTTGAAGGCGCCTCGCACATGGCCGAGGGCTACACCCGCACCAAGGCCGGCAACATCGGCGTGTGCATCGGTACTTCCGGCCCGGCCGGTACCGACATGGTCACCGGTCTGTACAGCGCCTCCGCGGACTCGATCCCGATCCTCTGCATCACCGGGCAAGCCCCCCGCGCCCGTATGCACAAGGAAGACTTCCAGGCCGTCGACATCACCAGCATCGTCAAGCCGGTGACCAAGTGGGCGACCACCGTTCTGGAGCCGGGCCAGGTGCCTTACGCCTTCCAGAAAGCCTTCTACGAAATGCGCTCCGGCCGTCCAGGCCCGGTGCTGATCGACCTGCCGTTCGACGTGCAGATGGCTGAAATCGAATTCGACATTGACGCTTACCAGCCACTGCCGCTGGCCAAGCCGAGCGCGACCCGCGTGCAAGTCGAAAAAGCCCTGGCGATGCTGGACCAGGCCGAGCGTCCATTGCTGGTGGCCGGCGGCGGCATCATCAACGCCGACGCCAGCGAGCTGCTGGTCGAGTTCGCCGAGCTGACCGGCATTCCAGTAATACCGACCCTGATGGGCTGGGGCACCATCCCGGACGATCACCCGCTGATGGTCGGCATGGTCGGTCTGCAGACTTCGCACCGCTACGGCAACGCCACGATGCTGAAATCCGACGTGGTACTGGGCGTCGGCAACCGCTGGGCAAACCGTCACACCGGCTCGGTCGACGTTTACACCGAAGGCCGCAAGTTCATTCACGTCGACATCGAACCGACCCAGATCGGCCGCGTGTTCACCCCGGACCTGGGCATCGTTTCCGACGCCGCTGCCGCGCTGACCGTGTTCATCGAAGTCGCCCGTGAATGGCAAGCCGCCGGCAAACTGAAAAACCGCAGTGCCTGGCTGCAGGATTGCCAGCAGCGCAAAGCCAGCCTGCAACGCAAGACCCACTTCGACAATGTGCCGGTCAAGCCGCAGCGCGTTTACGAAGAAATGAACCAGGTGTTCGGCAAGGACACTTGCTACGTCAGCACCATCGGTCTGTCGCAGATTGCCGGCGCGCAGTTCCTGCACGTCTACAAGCCGCGTCACTGGATCAACTGTGGCCAGGCCGGCCCGTTGGGCTGGACCATTCCGGCAGCGCTGGGCGTGGTGAAGGCCGATCCGAACCGTAAAGTCGTGGCCCTGTCGGGGGACTATGACTTCCAGTTCATGATCGAAGAACTGGCGGTCGGCGCTCAGTTCAAACTGCCGTACATCCACGTCGTGGTGAACAACTCGTACCTGGGGCTGATCCGTCAGGCCCAGCGCGGGTTCGATATGGACTACTGCGTGCAGCTGTCCTTCGATAACCTGAACGCGCCGGAACTCAACGGTTATGGTGTCGACCACGTGGCAGTCGCCGAAGGCCTTGGCTGCAAGGCACTGCGTGTGTTCGAACCGGCTGACATCGCTCCTGCCCTGCGCAAGGCCGAAGAGCTGATCGAAGAGTTCAAGGTGCCGGTGATCGTCGAGATCATTCTGGAGCGTGTGACCAACATCTCCATGGGGACCGAGATCAACGCCGTCAACGAATTCGAAGACCTGGCGCTGGTCGGCAACGATGCGCCTACCGCGATTTCGTTGCTCGACTGAACGTAACCGGCTCCCTCTCCCTCCGGGAGAGGGGACTTGATCGCGTTCAGTCTGACCAACCGTGTCAAAACTGTTTTAGGAGACCACCATGCCGCGTTTCGCAGCCAACCTGTCCATGCTGTTCACCGAACAGGATTTCCTTGCCCGTTTCGACGCCGCCGCCAAGGCTGGCTTCAGCGGTGTCGAGTACCTGTTCCCGTACGATTTCAGCTCCGCCGAAATCAAGGCCAGACTCGACGCCAACGATCTGACCCAAGTGCTGTTCAACCTGCCGGCCGGCGACTGGGCCAAGGGCGAGCGCGGTATCGCGTGCCTGCCGGACCGGGTCGAAGAGTTCCGCGCCGGGGTCGATCTGGCCATCGCTTACGCACAGGTGCTGGGCAACACCCAGGTCAACTGCCTGGCCGGTATCCGTCCGCAGGGCGTGGACGATGCCACCGTTGAAAAGACCTTCGTCGCCAACCTCAAGTACGCCGCCGACAAGCTGCAAGCCGTCGGCATCAAACTGGTGATGGAAGCGATCAACACACGCGACATCCCGGGCTTCTACCTGAACAACACGGCACAGGCCCTGTCGATTCGCGAGCAAGTCGGCAGCGCCAATCTGTTCCTGCAATACGACATCTATCACATGCAAATCATGGAAGGCGATCTGGCCCGCACCCTGCAATCGCACCTGGCCGAGATCAACCATGTGCAGCTGGCCGACAACCCGGGCCGCAACGAGCCGGGCACTGGCGAAATCAACTACCGCTTCCTGTTCGAACACCTCGATCGCATCGGTTATCAGGGCTGGGTCGGCTGCGAGTACAAACCGCTGACCACCACTGAAGCGGGCCTCGGCTGGCTGAAGACCCACAACGCGATCTGACCCCTATTTGCTTGAGCAAGACAAAAACAAGAGGAATTTCTCATGGCTAAAATCGGATTTATCGGCACCGGCATCATGGGCCACCCAATGGCGGCGAACCTGCAGAAAGCCGGTCACAGCCTGTTCCTGTCGGCGCACCACGATGCTGCCCCTGCCGACCTGGTCGCCGCTGGCGCCGTCGCTCTGGCCAACCCGCGCGAAGTGGCTCAGGAAGCTGAATTCATCATCGTCATGGTGCCGGATACCCCGCAGGTCGAAGACGTGCTGTTCCGCGCCGACGGCGTCGCGGCCGGCATCGGCAAAGGCAAGGTGGTGATCGACATGAGCTCGATCTCGCCGACCGCCACCAAGGCTTTCGCCGCGAAGATCAACGAGAAAGGCGCGCAATACCTCGACGCCCCGGTGTCCGGCGGTGAAGTCGGCGCCAAGGCCGCGACCCTGAGCATCATGGTCGGTGGCGACGCCGATGCCTTCGAACGCGCACTGCCGCTGTTCCAGGCCATGGGCAAGAACATCACCCTGGTCGGTGGCAATGGCGACGGTCAGACCGCCAAGGTGGCGAACCAGATCATCGTTGCCCTGAACATTCAGGCCGTCGCCGAAGCCCTGCTGTTCGCCTCGAAAAACGGTGCCGATCCAGCCAAGGTGCGTGAGGCATTGATGGGCGGTTTCGCCTCCTCAAAGATCCTCGAAGTGCACGGCGAGCGCATGATCAAGGGCACCTTCGATCCGGGCTTCCGTATCAGCCTGCACCAGAAGGACCTGAACCTGGCCCTGCAAGGCGCCAAGGAGCTGAACATCAACCTGCCGAACACCGCCAACGCCCAGCAAGTGTTCAGCACCTGCGCGGCCATCGGTGGCAGCAACTGGGACCACTCGGCGCTGATCAAGGGCCTGGAACACATGGCCAACTTCTCGATTCGCGACAAGAAGTAAGTTGCGTCCCTGACCCGCTCCCTGTGGGAGCGGGCTTGCCCGCGATGGCATCGACTCGCTCGGCCTGAAAGACCGCAGCGCCTGAATCGCTGGCAAGCCAGCTCCCATAAGGATCGCGTCGCTGCATCGCTGTCGCTCTATCCCAATAACAAGAATTCCGGGAGCCCGCCATGTCGGTCGATCCGCAACAACTGCTGCGCGAGCTGTTTGCCACAGCCATCGACGCGGCCCATCCGAACCAGGTCCTCGAAGCTCATCTGCCGGCCGATCGCACAGGTCGCGTGATCGTCATCGGCGCCGGCAAGGCTGCCGCTGCCATGGCGCAAGTGGTCGAGCGCTGCTGGGAAGGTGAAGTCTCGGGCCTGGTGGTGACCCGCTACGGTCACGGCGCCCCGTGCGAAAAAATCGAAGTGGTCGAAGCCGCGCACCCGGTGCCGGACGCTGCCGGGCTGGCCGTGGCCAAGCGCGTGCTGGAACTGGTCAGCAACCTGACCGAAGACGACCGCGTGATTTTCCTGTTGTCCGGCGGCGGCTCTGCCCTGCTGGCGCTGCCGGCCGAAGGCATCACCCTGGCCGACAAACAATCGATCAACAAAGCCCTGCTCAAATCCGGCGCAACCATCGGCGAGATGAACTGCGTGCGCAAGCACCTCTCGGCGATCAAGGGCGGACGTCTGGGCAAAGCCTGCTGGCCAGCGACTGTTTATACCTATGCGATTTCCGATGTGCCGGGCGACCTTGCCACGGTCATCGCCTCCGGCCCGACCGTGGCCGACCCGAGCACCAGCGCCGAAGCGCTGGCGATCATCAAGCGCTACGGCATCGAGATCCCGGCCTCCGTGCGCAGCTGGCTGCAAAGCCCGGAATCGGAAACCGTCAAACCCGGTGATCCGAGCCTGGCCCGCAGTCACTTCCAGTTGATCGCCCGCCCCCAGCAATCGCTGGATGCGGCGGCGGTGAAATGCCGTCAGGCCGGTTTCAGCACGCTGATCCTCGGCGACCTGGAAGGCGAATCCCGCGAAGTGGCGAAAGTCCACGCCGGCATCGCGCGCCAGATCATCCATCACGGTCAGCCGCTGGCGGCGCCGTGCGTGATTCTCTCCGGTGGCGAAACCACGGTGACCGTGCGCGGCAATGGCCGTGGCGGACGCAACGCCGAATTCCTCCTCAGCCTCACCGACAGCCTCAAGGGCCAACCCGGCGTCTATGCGCTGGCCGGTGACACCGACGGCATCGACGGCTCGGAAGACAACGCCGGCGCAATCATGACCCCGGACAGCTACGCCCGCGCCGCCACCCTGGGCCTGAGCGCCAGCGACGAGCTGGATAACAACAACGGCTACGGCTACTTCGCGGCGCTCGATGCGCTGATCGTCACCGAGCCGACTCGCACCAACGTCAACGACTTCCGCGCCATCCTGATCCTCGAGAGCTCTAAATCATGACGCCTGATAAAAAGGTCAAAATCCTCGCCACCCTCGGGCCTGCCGTCGACGGCATCGAAGACATCCGCGAGCTGGTCGAGGCCGGGGTCAATATCTTCCGCCTCAACTTCAGCCACGGCGACCACGCCGACCACGCCAAGCGCTATCAGTGGATCCGCGAAGTCGAGCGCCAGCTCAACTACCCGCTCGGGATCCTGATGGACCTGCAAGGGCCGAAGCTGCGGGTCGGCAAGTTCGCGGACGGCAAGGTTCAGTTGCATCGTGGTCAGGCCTTCCGCCTCGATCTGGATGCGACACCGGGCGACGAACGCCGGGTAAACCTGCCGCATCCGGAAATCATCGCGGCGCTGGAAGCCGGGATGGATCTGCTGCTGGATGACGGCAAACTGCGCCTGCGGGTCGTCACCAAATACTCCGACGCGATCGACACCACCGTGCTCAACGGCGGCGAACTGTCGGACCGCAAAGGCGTGAACGTGCCGCAAGCGGTGCTCGACCTGAGCCCGCTGACCACCAAGGATCGTCGTGACCTGAGCTTCGGTCTGGAGCTGGGTGTGGACTGGGTCGCGCTGTCGTTCGTGCAGCGTCCGCAAGACATCCTCGAGGCCCGCGAACTGATCGGCGACAAGGCGTTCCTGATGGCGAAAATCGAGAAGCCATCGGCCGTCGAGCAGCTGCGCGAGATCGCCGAGCTGAGCGACGCGATCATGGTGGCTCGTGGCGACCTGGGCGTGGAAGTGCCCGCCGAGAGCGTGCCGCAGATCCAGAAAAACATCATCACCACCTGCCGTCATCTCGGCAAACCGGTGGTGGTGGCGACGCAGATGCTCGAGTCGATGCGCTTCTCGCCGGCCCCGACCCGCGCCGAAGTCACCGACGTCGCCAACGCCGTGGCCGAAGGTGCCGATGCGGTGATGCTGTCGGCAGAAACCGCGTCCGGCGAGTATCCGCTGGAAGCCGTGCAGATGATGAGCAAGATCATCCGCCAGGTGGAGAACGGTCCGGACTACCAGACCCAACTCGACGTCAGCCGCCCGAAAGCCGAAGCGACCGTGTCCGATGCGATCAGCTGCGCAATCCGCCGGATCAGCAACGTGCTGCCGGTGGCGGTGCTGGTCAACTACAGCGAGTCCGGCGCATCGAGTCTGCGTGCGGCGCGGGAGCGGCCGAAAGCGCCGATCCTGAACCTGACGCCGAACCTGCAGACCGCCCGCCGCCTGAGCGTGGCATGGGGCATTCATTCGGTGGTCAATGATCGCCTGCGTCAGGTCGACGAGGTGTGCTCGACCGCGCTGGAAATCGCGCAGGCGCAAGGAATGGCCGAGCGTGGCGATACGTTGCTGATCACCGCGGGTGTGCCGTTCGGGCAGCCGGGGTCGACTAATTCGCTGCGGATCGAAACATTGATTTAAGCAACACCTGTGTGGCGAGGGAGCGTGCTCCCGTCGCCCGGCATGACGGTTTCCACAAGAGACGCCGCATGCACCGGGCACGAGCTCCCTCGCCACCGTTTCACGCAAGACCCTTTGATTTTCCTACTGCCCAGATTCTCCAGACATGCCTGCCAATCATTTCAACACCCACTGCCCTGACTGGGCCGAGGCTTTGCTCAACGGCTTCAGTCAAATCTTCCTCCAGCGCCATCCGCTGTGTGGCCTGCTGTGCCTTCTGGCCATTTTATTCACCGCGCCGGTGCTGTTCGCCGGCGCGCTGCTCGGTGCGGTCGCCGGTTTGCTCACCGCGCAACGGCGCAACTACGCCAAGGCGGATCGCCAGGCCGGACTGTTCAGCTACAACGGCGTGCTGGTCGGCCTGTTGCTGAGCCTGTATTTCCCTTGGTCGCCGATGCTGCCGCCGCTGATTCTGGCGGCCGGTGGCCTGAGCGCGATGATCACGCAGCAATGGCTCAAACGCGCACGCCTCACCGAATACCTGCCCGCCTACACCGCGCCGTTCGTGTTGCTGAGCTGGGTGTTCCTGTGTTTCGCCGAGCCTTTGTCCGCCGCACCGGTGCTTGAACTGAACACCGTGAACCTGCTCGGTGCCGCCCTGAAAGGTTTCGGTCAGGTGATGTTCCTCGATCATCCGCTGGCCGGTGGTTTGATCGCTGCCGGTTTGCTGATCGCCGATCGCCGGGCCTTTGCCTGGGCGCTGCTGGCTTCGGCGATTGGCCTGGGTTCCAGCCTGTTGCACCACGACAGTCAGGTCGCGTTGCTCGGTCTGGGTGGCTACAACGCGGTACTTGCCGCCCTCGCCTTCAGCACCCAGCGCCAGCAACCGTGGCTGCCGCTGTTCGGCATCGGCCTGGCGCTGCTGTTGGCGCCGCTGTTCAGCGCCCTGGGTCTGGCGCCCCTCACTGCACCGTTCATTCTCGCCTGCTGGCTGCTGCGCACCGGCATTCGCCTGATGCGCCAACCGGAGATCAATGTCACGCCTTGCGCTCGCGGGGAGAATCAACCTAGGCTGCGCTGATCTTTGATTCAGGCGTGATCCATGGACAGTAACCAGCACTGGCGTGAACAGCTTTACGTCATGATTTTCCAGAGCGACACCCCCGCCGGGCGACGTTTCGACGGCATCCTGCTGTTGATCATTCTCGCCAGCCTGGTGATCGTGATGCTCGACAGCATCGACAGCGTTCACCGCAATTACGCCGATGTGCTGGCGTATATCGAGTGGGGGTTCACCATCATCTTTGCCGGCGAGTACATCCTGCGCCTGTACTGCTCGCCCAAACCGCTGCGCTACGCCTTCAGTTTTTACGGATTGGTGGATCTGCTGGCGATCGTGCCGGGCATCCTCGCGCTGTACTACAGCGATGCGCAGTATTTGCTGATTATCCGGATCATTCGGATGCTGCGAATTTTCCGCGTCCTCAAACTCAGTCCGTACCTCAAGCAAGCCAACTACCTGATGTCGGCGCTGCGCGGCAGCAAGCAGAAGATCGTGGTGTTTCTGGTGAGCGTCTGCACACTCGTGACGGTCTTCGGCACGTTGATGTACGTGATCGAAGGCCCGGAACACGGCTTCACCAGCATTCCCAAGGGCATCTATTGGGCTATCGTGACCCTGACCACCGTCGGCTTCGGCGACATCGTGCCGAAGACTCCGTTGGGCCAGGTGATTTCGTCGCTGGTGATGATCACTGGTTACTCGATCATCGCGGTACCCACCGGAATCTTCACCGCCGAACTGGCCAATGCGATGCGTGGTGAACAGTTGCAACACGACTGCCCGGTTTGTCAGAAAAAAAGCCATGAAAGCGGCGCCGCATTCTGTTCGCGATGCGGCAATCCGTTATTCAAAAAAATGGAATAAGCAAAGTTCTTTTTAATCTTTAAACGACTATGCGTGCCCCGCTATAGTCGCTGGCAAATGGCCTCATCTTTGTAAAAAAACACCCCTACAGAACAAGGAATGCGCAGTGAAAAAACTCTTTGGCGCCTCACTTCTCGCCGCAGGTCTTGCCTTCGGCAGCGCGGCTCAGGCCGCACCGACCCTGCTCAACGTTTCCTACGACGTGATGCGCGATTTCTACAAGGACTACAACGCTGCGTTCCAGAAACACTGGCAAGCCGAACACAACGAAAACATCACGGTGCAGATGTCTTTCGGCGGTTCGAGCAAGCAAGCCCGTTCGGTGATCGACGGCCTGCCGGCTGACGTCATCACCATGAACATGGCCACCGACATCAACGCCCTGGCCGACAACGGCCAACTGGTGCCGAAGGACTGGGTCACCCGTCTGCCGAACAACAGCGCGCCGTTCACCTCGGCCACCGTATTCATCGTGCGCAAAGGCAACCCGAAAGCCCTGAAAGACTGGCCGGACCTGCTCAAGGACGGCGTGCAGGTTATCGTGCCGAACCCGAAAACCTCGGGCAACGGCCGCTACACCTACCTGTCGGCGTGGGGCTATGTGCTGAAAAACGGCGGTGACGAGAACAAGGCCAAGGACTTCGTCGGCAAGCTGTTCAAACAGGCACCGGTGCTGGATACCGGTGGCCGCGCCGCGACCACCACGTTCATGACCAACCAGATCGGCGACGTGCTGGTGACCTTCGAAAACGAAGCCGAAATGATCGCCCGTGAATTTGGCCGCGACCAGTTCGAAGTCATCTACCCGAGCGTCTCCGCCGAAGCCGAGCCGCCGGTGTCGGTGGTCGACAAAGTGGTCGAGAAGAAAGGCTCCCGCGCCGCTGCCGAGGAATACCTGAAGTTCCTGTGGTCGCCGGAAGGTCAGGAAATCGCGGCCGCCAACTACCTGCGTCCACGTGACCCGGCGGTGCTGGCCAAGTACACCGACCGTTTCCCGAAAGTCGACTTCCTGTCGGTCGAGAAGACCTTCGGCGACTGGCGCACCGTGCAGAAGACCCACTTCAACGATGGCGGGATCTTCGACCAGATCTACAACGGCCAGTAAGGCGTGAGCTGATATGAAGAAGGCGACCTGAAGAGGTTGCCTTTTTTATATGCGTTTACATCGGAGGCTTCACGCCATCCTTGCCCGCCGAAATCGATTGCGCGGTCAGCGTGCCGTCCGCGCTCTGGGTCACAAAGGTGACGATCTTCACCCCGACCTTGAGCAGGCTGCGATCGCCCGGGGTCAGGTTGACGATCGGCACGTCCTCCGGCACCAGAATCTTCTGCTGGCCGCCCTTGTAGTTGACGGTCAGCACCCGGCCGTTGCTGACCACCAGATCGCCGACGCTGCCGTTGGTCATGCTGCTGCCCTTGGCCAGGTCGAACGGCCGATGACCGTCGCCGCTGCCGGCCAGCTCCGGCGGAAACACATGAACCTCCAGCGCCTTGAGCGTGCCATCTTCCTGGGGAATGGCGGCCGAGCCGATGTAGCTGCCGGGCTTGATGTCTTCGATATTGGCCAGGGTGACCGCGCGAACCTTGGTGTCCGGGGTCAACTGGACCACCACGTTTTCACCCGTGTTGACGTGAATCTTGAGCGAGTCTGGACCGACCCCGGTGATTTCGCCGCGCACGCCCATGCGCATGCCGGGCGCTTCGGCGGCCTGCACGGCCGTGGCGCCGAGCAGACTGATCAGGGCAATCGTTGTGGTGTGGCGAAGCAACTGACGAAACATCGCAATCCTCCGTTGATGAATGCTGAAACCCGGTCACAACATAAGCACGCTATCGAACAAGATGTAAGTGAATGTATCATCGACGCTCAACGGTCGGACGCAAGGTTCGCCGATGAACAATGGGTTGTTCGGCGCCACCCATTCCGCAACGGAATAACTGATATCGATCAGAAGCCTCTACTGCCGGCTCGGCCCGTCCCTTAGCCTCACCGCATTCCTTTTCGCTGGATCGAGAAACCCTATGACCGCCACAACTCACGCAATGACCCGAGGCATGGTGCTGCTGTTCGCTTTCTGCTGCGGCGCCATCGTTGCCAACATCTACTACGCCCAGCCGATCATCGGCCTGATCGCGCCGGACATCGGCCTGAGCGACACCATGGCCAGTTTCATCGTGTCGCTGACCCAGATCGGCTATGCGCTGGGCCTGTTCTTTCTGGTGCCGCTGGCGGATCTGCTGGAAAACCGCCGTCTGATGATCATCACCACCGTGGTGGCAATTGCCAGCCTGCTGGGTGCGGCGTTTACCGATCAACCGAATGTGTTCCTGCTAATTTCGTTGCTGGTGGGCTTCAGCTCGGTGTCGGTGCAGGTGCTGATTCCATTGGCGGCGCATCTGGCGCCGGAAGAATCCCGTGGCCGGGTGGTCGGCGGGATCATGGGCGGTCTGCTGCTGGGGATTCTGCTGGCGCGGCCAGTGTCGAGCGTGGTCGCCGACCACCTCGGCTGGCGGGCGATGTTCATGATCGCGGCAGGCTTGATGGCCGCGATCAGCGTGGTTTTGGCGCTGACTGTGCCCAAGCGCCAGCCGGATCACAGCGCCTCCTACGGCCAATTACTCGGATCGTTGTGGACGCTGCTGCGCAAACAACCGGTGCTGCGTCAGCGCGCGTTCTACCAGGCCTGCATGTTCGCCACGTTCAGCCTGTTCTGGACTGCCGTGCCGCTGGAACTGGCGCGCAACCATGGCCTGTCCCAGAGTGAAATCGCGATCTTCGCCCTGGTCGGCGCCATCGGTGCCATCGCCGCTCCGATCAGCGGACGTCTGGCCGACGCCGGCCACACCCGCATCGCTTCGTTGCTGGCCATGCTGTTCGCCAGCCTGAGCTTCCTGCCCGCCTTCATCCACCCGGCCTACAGCGTGATCGGCCTGGCCGTGACCGGTGTGGTGCTCGACTTCTGCGTACAGATGAACATGGTGCTCGGCCAGCGCGCGGTCTACTCCCTCGACGCCAAAAGCCGCGGCCGCCTCAACGCGCTGTACATGACCAGCATCTTCGTCGGCGGCGCCTTCGGCTCGTCGGTGGCCAGTGCGGTATACGAGCATGGTGGCTGGTTGTGGATCGTAATTGTTGGCAGCGCGTTCCCGCTGCTGGCGCTGGTGCGGTTTTTGAGTGCTTCGCAGAAGACCGTTCTGGCAACGGCCTAGAACCTGAAAAGCCCTGTTGGATCGCTGATCCGACAGGGCTCGAGGTTCAATGCCGGACCAGTTTTTCCATGGCGGCATCCGCCAGAAAAGAGGAGCGGCTTTTGACATTGTGTTCACGCACATAGCGGTCAATGCGCTGGATGACATAGCCCGGCAACGTCACATTGACCTTTTCGGTCTTGCCCATGTACGGCGAGATGTCCAGTTCGAGCATGCCCCAGCCCATGTCGGCAAATTCCGGATTGTTGCGATGGGTCGCCGCCGAAGTCGGCATCGGGATCGAATCACCATCCGCCGCGATCTCCTGCAGCATGATGTGGGCAATCTCGACGGCCGCGTTGTAGGCATCCTCAAACGTATCCCCGGCAGTAATCGCGCCGGGAATATCGGGGATCTGAATCCCGATGGCGGTGTTCTCGTCACCCCATTCGATGCAGATTGGGTATTGCATTACGGATCTCCTCTGTAACTGGCTGGCGGGTCGTACAACCCGGCACGCCTCCTGATGCTCTTGACCGTCCCGACCGGCAAATCCTTTTTCGGATGCGGGACGGGAATCGTGTATGGGTTGTAACGGTGCGTGAAGATGTGGTGGCTGCCGGTTATCCGGTCCAGCGTCCAGCCTGCCTCCTCCAGCTCCTTGATCAATAACCTGCTCTGCACCAACCGCCTCCTTGCTTCGGCTTAACAAAAGTAACCCTAGAGTTATCTTTACTCAAGCACAGAAATTCGCAGCACGACGTTCGGTTGTTTTGCAGCATGTGATTGATGCACTGCCCCAGCGAGCAGGCAATGACGCTTCTTGCAGAGCAAGCTCAGGCGTTGAGGACAGGATACGAGTGAGGTATTGCTCATTACCCCAGACAGCAAAACGGCGATCCAAGGATCGCCGTTTTTTTACTCCCCGAACTGCTTGCCCAGTCCCGCCGGTACGCCGTGGATGTTGGTTTCTTCCCACGGGCCGTTGGGGCTGATCGAGCGGCTCCAGCCGTTGTTCCAGCGGTAGTAGGTGCGCTGGCGGTAGAAGGTGTTGGTCTGGTCGTCGAGTACGTACACGCCCAGTTTCTGGTCCCAGTGGCTGTTGCCGCCCGGGGGCGGGGCGAAGCTGGCGGAGGTGCGCGGGACGGGTTTGGCGGGTTTGGCCGGAATGCCCGGTTTGCTCGGCGTCGGGGTGGTTGACGGGGTCGGGCCGGGTTGTGACGGCGGGATCGGCGGCAGCCGTGTGGTCGGCTCCGGTCGTTGCACCGCACATGCGCTCAAGCCCAGGGCCAGTGTGAGGACTGTGATTCGGGCGATGGCATTCATGGCGGTGCTTTCCTGTTGGTTCCGGCTATTTGTCCGGGCTGTCGATGGTCAGTGTCTGCGGCGCGGTGGTGCTGCTGGGCAGAGGCCCGCTGCGACCGACCCACTCTCCGGCGGTCGGCTGACCGGCACGGGAGATACGCGCAACCAGTTGGACTTCGGGGAAGTTCGACAGTTTCAATTGCGGCATCATTGCGTCGGCATCGCCCAGTTCGACGGTCACCGGCAGGTCGGCGACGGTCAGGCGCTTGGCCGCCAGCGGTGCCGGCGGGCCCGAGGTGGCCCGGGCAAAAATGAACACGCTATCGCCCGGTTGCACCTTGGCTTTGAGCTCGCTGGCCAGATCCACACGCACTTTCAACAACGCCGCCGCTTTCGCCGCCGGTGCCTGGGCGACCTTGCCGCCGCTGGCCTGCAGCTTTTCGGTGGCGCGGGTGATGCCGCCCTGCAGGGCCTCGCGGGATTTGTCCTGCGGCGGCAGTTGCGCCAGCAGACGGTTCCAGTAGTCGATGGCTTCCTGATAACGCTCGCCTTCGAACGCGGCGATGCCCAGCAGGCCGAGACTGGTGACTTCTTTCGGATCGGCTTTCAGCGCTTCATCGGTCAGAGCCTGAACCTTGTCCGACCATTTTTTGTTGTCGGCAAAGTACTGGGCCTGCGCCCACTGGCCGAGCAGTTCCGGCTGACGACCGGCGAGATTGACCGCGCGTTCGAACATCTTCGCCGCGTCCGCCGGGCGATCCTGGGCCATGTAGGTACGACCGAGGAAATACACGCCTTCAGCCGAATCCGGTTGTGCTGCGACTGCGCGCTCCAGACGTTGGGTCATCTCTTCCATCGACTGTGGCGCCTGGGCGAACTCGCGGGTCAGTTCGACCTTGTCGCTCGCGCCAAAGTGCAAGTACAGACCGAGGCCCAACACCGGCACCAGCACCGCTGCCAGCAATGGCAAAGGCTTGCCCAAACGCGAAACCCGCGCCGGCGCCACGCCTTCGGTGTCGGCCAGCAATTCACGGGCGGCTTCGGCGCGGCCGCTGTCCATTTGTGCGGCGTCGAGAACGCCTTCGGCCTGCTGCGATTGCAGTTCGGCGACGCGTTCCTGATACAGGGCGACGTTGAGAGCGGTTCGATCCTCTTCACGCTGGGCGCGACGTTCGCGCAGGACAGGGATCAGCAGAAAACTCAGGGCGACCAGAAGCAACAGCCCTGCGGCAAGCCAGAAATCAATCATTCTTGGTTTTTATCCAACAGTTGGTCGAGGCGCTGACGCTCTTCAGGGGACAGCGATTGCGGCGTCTCGGCGCGTTGCCCGCGACGGCGGCGGACGATCACGGCAATCACCACGAACCCACCCAGCAGCAGACCGGCCGGGCCGAACCAGAGCAAAGCGGTCTTGGCATTGAGCGCCGGTTTGTAGCGGACGAAATCACCGTAGCGATCGACCATGAAGTCGATGATCTGCTGATTGTCCTTGCCCTCGCCGAGCATGCGGAAAATCTCTTTGCGCAGGTCGGCGGCAATCGGTGCGTTGGAATCGGCGATGTCCTGGTTCTGGCACTTGGGGCAGCGCAGTTCCTTGGTCAGCTCGCGGAAACGCTCGCGATCGCCTTCTTTGGCGAACTCGTAGGTGTCGATGGCGGCGTGGGCCACACCGGCCAGGCTCAAGCCCAGCACCATGGCCGCTAAAAAGCGCTTCATGGCTTGGCCTCGTCAACCAGTGCCTGATACTTGGCCGCCAGTTTTTCCCGCCAGACCTGCTCGTCGATCACGCCGACGTACTTGTCGCGGATGATGCCCTTGGCGTCGATGAAGAAGGTTTCCGGTGCGCCGTAGACACCCAGATTCAAGCCCAGCGAGCCCTCATCGTCACGGATGTCCAGTTGATAAGGGTTGTGGAATTCGGCCAGCCACTTCAGCGCATCGGCGTTGGTGTCCTTGTAGTTGATCCCGTAGATCACTACGCCGCGCTCGGCGAGTTTGTTCAGCACCGGGTGCTCGACCCGGCAGGAAATGCACCAGGTGCCCCAGACGTTGACCAGTGCCGGTTTGCCGAGGATGTCAGCCTTGGTCAGAGTCTTGTCGCCCTGCACCGCCGGCAGGGAAAACTCCGGGAATGGTTTGCCGATCATCGCCGACGGCAGCTCCGCCGGATCCAGGTACAGACCGCGATAAAGGAATACGGCCACCAGCAGGAAAATCGCCAATGGCACCAGCATCAACCAACGTCTCATGCAGCGGCTCCTTCCATGCCCAGCGCTTCACGCACTTTGGCTTTGACCTTCACTCGATAACGCCGATCCAGCGCCGCCAGCAAACCACCGAAACCGGTCAGCAGGCCGCCGAACCAGATCCAGCGCACGAACGGTTTGACGTGGACCCGCACTGCCCAGGCGCCATCGCCCAGCGGTTCACCCAAAGCGACGTAGAGGTCACGGGTGAAACCGGCGTCGATCCCGGCTTCGGTCATCACCGAGTTCTGCACGGTGTACAGGCGTTTTTCCGGGTGCAGCACGCTGACTTCCTGACCGTTGCGGATCACCCGGACGGTGCCCTTGTCGGAAGTGAAGTTCGGGCCTTCGAAGTGCTTGGCGCCTTCAAACACGAACTGATAACCGGCCAGGTCCATTGATTCGCCCGGTGCCAGACGCAGGTCACGTTCGGCACTGTTCTGGCTCGACAACACCACGCCCAGCGCGCAGACGGCGATCCCGAGGTGGGCGATCTGCATGCCCCAGTAGCTGCGGGTCAGGGTCGGCAGGCCTTTGATCAGGCCTTTGTGACGAGTCTTGTCGAAGATGTCGCGCACACCGGCCAGCAACACCCAGGCCGCAAGCAGGAACGTCGCGATCACCGCCCAGTTGAAATCACCATAAGCGACACCGGCCACCACCGCCAGCGCGACGCTGCCCAGCAGCACCGGAGTCAGCATACTGACCAGCCATTTCACCGGGGTGTCCTTCCAGCGCACGATCACGCCGACCGCCATCACCAGCATCAACAGCGCCATCAACGGAATGAACAGCGCGTTGAAGTACGGCGGGCCGACCGACAGCTTGGCGCCGCTGATCGCATCGAGAATCAGCGGGTACAGCGTGCCGAGCAGGATCATCGACGCCGCCACCACCAGCACCAGGTTGTTGCCCAGCAGCAGGGTTTCCCGCGACCACAGGTTGAAGCCGACCTGACTCTTGACCACTGGCGCCCGCAGCGCGAACAGGGTCAGCGAACCACCGACCACAAACAGCAGGAAGATCAGGATGAACACGCCGCGCTCGGGATCGGAGGCAAACGCGTGCACCGAGGTCAGCACGCCGGAACGTACGAGGAACGTACCGAGCAGGCTCAGGGAGAATGCGGCAATCGCCAGCAACACCGTCCAGCTCTTGAACACGCCACGTTTCTCGGTGACCGCCAGCGAGTGAATCAGCGCCGTGCCCACCAGCCATGGCATGAACGATGCGTTTTCCACCGGGTCCCAGAACCACCAGCCGCCCCAGCCGAGTTCGTAGTAAGCCCACCATGAACCGAGGGTGATGCCGATGCCGAGGAAGGCCCAGGCGACGATGGTCCACGGACGCGACCAGCGTGCCCACGCCGCATCGAGACGACCGCCCAGCAATGCGGCAATGGCAAACGCGAAGGCCACCGAGAAACCGACATAGCCCATGTACAGCATCGGCGGATGAACGATCAGGCCGATGTCCTGCAGCAGCGGATTGAGGTCACGACCGTCGGCCGGGATCTGCGGCAGGATCCGCGAAAACGGGTTCGAGGTGAGGATCAGGAACAGCAGAAAACCGGTGCTGATCATGCCCATCACCGCCAGCACGCGAGCGAGCATGACTTGCGGCAACTGCCGCGAGAACACCGACACCGCGAAGGTCCAGCCGCCGAGGATCAGCGCCCACAGCAGCAGCGACCCTTCGTGGGCGCCCCACACCGCGCTGAACTTGTAGTACCACGGCAGCGCGCTGTTGGAGTTCATCGCGACGTAGGCCACGGAGAAATCGTCGGTCATGAAGGCGTAGGTCAGGCAACCGAAGGCGAACAGCAGGAACGCGAACTGCCCCCACGCCGCCGGTTGAGCGAGGCCCATCCACAGACGATCACCGCGCCAGGCACCGAGCAACGGCACCACCGCCTGCACCAGCGCGAAACACAGCGCCAGGATCATGGCCAGATGGCCCAACTCAGGAATGAAAATGCTGGATGTCATCGATCAACCCTCCTTCGCAGGGGTTGGCGCGGATTGACCGCTGTCCTTCAGGGCTTTGGTCACTTCCGGCGGCATGTATTTCTCGTCGTGCTTGGCCAGCACTTCATCGGCGACCACCACGCCATCGGCGTTGAGCTTGCCGAGCGCGACGATGCCCTGCCCTTCGCGGAACAGGTCCGGCAGGATCCCGCGATAGGTGATGGTCACGGACTTGTTGAAATCGGTGACCACGAATTTGACGTCCAGCGAATCTGTGGAGCGTTGCAGTGAGCCCTTCTCGACCATGCCGCCGGCACGGATGCGGGTGTCTTGCGGCGCTTCGCCGTTGGCGATCTGGGTCGGCGTGTAAAACAGGTTGATGTTCTGCTGCAGGGCGCTCAGGGCCAGGCCGACGGCAGCGCCGACCCCGACCAGAATTGCCAGGATGATGATCAGACGCTTTTTACGCAGCGGATTCACTTGCCGTTCTCCCGGCGCAGACGACGCGCCTCTTGTTGCAGATAACGCTTGCGGGCCGCGATCGGCGCCGCCACGTTGAGGATCAGTACCGCCAGACAGATGCCGTAGGCCGACCAGACATACAGGCCGTGATGGCCCATGGCGAGGAAGTCGCCGAATGACGCGAAACTCATCGAGCGGCCTCCAGGCTGTTCTGCACTTCTTCTTTCACCCAACTGGCGCGGGCTTCGCGCTTGAGCACTTCAAGGCGCATGCGCAGCAACAGCACGGCGCCGAAGAAACAGTAGAAACCCAGCACCGTCAGCAGCAGCGGCAGCCACATCTCGACGGGCATCGCCGGTTTTTCGGTGAGGGTGAAGGTCGCGCCCTGATGCAGGGTGTTCCACCACTCCACCGAGTATTTGATGATCGGAATGTTGATCACACCGACGATGGCCAGCACCGCGCAGGCCTTGGCGGCGCTGTCGCGATTGCTGATGGCGTTGCCCAGGGCGATCACGCCGAAATACAGAAACAGCAGAATCAGCATCGAGGTCAGGCGCGCGTCCCAGACCCACCACGACCCCCAGGTCGGCTTGCCCCAGATCGCCCCGGTGACCAGCGCCACGGCGGTCATCCACGCGCCGATCGGTGCGGCGCATTGCAGGGCGACGTCGGCCAGTTTCATCTTCCACACCAGCCCGACCACCCCGCACACCGCCAGCATCACGTAGATCGACTGAGCGAGCATCGCGGCGGGTACGTGGATATAGATGATGCGAAAGCTGTTGCCTTGCTGATAGTCCGGCGGCGCGAAAGCCAGGCCCCAGATGACGCCAACGCAGATCAGCAACAACGCTGCGATGCTCAACCACGGCAGGAACTTGCTGCTGATGCCGTAGAACCACTTGGGCGAGCCGAGCTTGTGAAACCAGGTCCAGTTCATACTGTTTCCATCACGGGTGCCGCTCATCGGTGTGAGCAGTCTCAGGGTCTTTGCTGGTTAAATTTTAACCAGACCTCATTATTCGCCGACGCTGATCTTCAGGCCAGCCGCTATTGCAAAAGGTGTCAGGGTTATCGCCAGGGCGGTCAGGCTGCCAAGCCACAACAGATAACCAAGCGCCGGCATGCCCTGCAACGCCGCCTGCAAGGCGCCACTGCCCAGGATCAACACCGGGATGTACAACGGCAGAATCAGCAGCGCCAGCAACAGGCCACCGCGCTTCAGACCGACCGTCAGCGCCGCGCCCACCGCACCGAGCAAGCTCAGCACCGGTGTTCCCAGCAACAACGAAAGCAGCAATACCGGCAGACACGCAGCCGGCAACCCGAGCATCAACGCCAGTAACGGCGAGAGCAAAACCAGTGCCAGCCCGGAAAAAAGCCAGTGTGCCAGCACCTTGGCCAATACCAGAAGTGGCAGGGGGTGCGGCGAAAGGACCCACTGTTCAAGGGAGCCATCTTCGAAATCACTGCGGAAAAGCCCGTCCAGCGAGAGCAGGACCGACAAAAGTGCCGCCACCCAGACTAACCCCGGAGACAAGTTTTGCAATACTTGAGTTTCCGGTCCGACGGCCAGCGGGAACAGCGCGATGACGATGGCGAAGAAAATCAGCGGATTGGCCAGCTCCGCCGGGCGGCGGAACAGCAGTCGGGATTCACGGGCAACCAGCAGGCCGAACACACTCATACCGCCCAATTCCCCAGATCGATGTCGCGATAACCGGCTGGCATCCGGCTCAGCGTGTGGTGTGTGGTGAGCACCACCAGGCCGCCCCGTTCGCAGTGCCCGGCCAGGTGTTCTTCAAGCTGTGCCACGCCCTGCTTGTCCAGCGCAGTGAACGGTTCGTCGAGAATCCACAACGGCGGGCTGTCCAGATACAACCGCGCCAGCGCCACGCGGCGCTGCTGGCCGGCGGACAGACTGTGGCAGGGAACATCCTCGAAACCGCGCAATCCAACCGCCGCCAGGGCCTGCCAGATCGCGTCGCGTTCGGCGGGTTGATGCAGGGCGCAGAGCCAGGTGAGGTTTTCTTCCGGGGTGAGCAAGTCCTTGATCCCGGCAGCATGGCCGATCCACAACAGATTGCGCGCCAGCTCGCTGCGTTGCTCGCCTAGCGGCTTGCCGTTGAGCAGCACCTGACCGTCGGTCGGCTGCATCAGACCGGCCAGCAAACGCAGCAAACTGGTCTTGCCGCTGCCGTTGGGGCCGCTGATCTGCACCATATCGCCACTGGCCAGTCTCAATTCGAGATTATCGAAGAGCAGTCTGAGATCACGCTCACACGCGAGGGCAACGGTTTGCAGGACAGGACTGGTCAAGGGTTCACGGGCCTTATACGGTTCAAGTCGGCTCTGGCGCGGCCGTTAAAGAGTTGCAGCATAAATGCAATGACGGCTCAATCCAGAGAGCTGCGTCAAACAATTGCTATGTTTTTTGAACGAATGGAAGGGCGGGCGGCATTATACATGGCGCCCCCCGCTCTCCCGAGTGCATTTTCCTCAGGTTGTGTCCGCGTATGACAGGCGAAATGAACATCCTCCCGCTCCCGCCCACCACCCCGGCGACCGTTCGCCCGCAGGCGGGTGAGCTGCTGAAGTTGCTGACGCCGGTCGACGGGCTGATTGCCGCCGGCCAGAGCGCCAAGGCCGAGGTGTTGTCACTCAAGCAGGCGGATCAGACCTTTGAGTTGCTGCTCAAGGTGACACTGGACAGCGGCCGTCAAACCACCGTGCAGGCGACCAGCAATCTGCCGCTGCCTCAGGGCACCAGCCTGGCGATCACCCAGCCGTCGGCGGGCAATCTGGCGATCACCGTGCAACAGGCCATCGCCAGCAGCGTCGCCACCCTCACCCGCATCGACACCGCGCAACTGCCGGTAGGCACGCTGCTGCAAGGCAAGGTACTGACGGCTCAGGTCTTGCCGCAGGTACCGGGACAACCGACGGTGTACCGCTCGATGGTCAGCCTGCTCAACACCGCGTTGAGCGGCAGCACCCTCAGCATCGACAGCCCGCAACCGCTGCGCATCGGCACCCTGCTGTCGGCGCTGGTGCAGGACTCGCAGACCCTGAAGTTCCTGCCGCTGAGCAATCGCCAGGAACAACTGGCGGTCAGCCAGCAATTGGTCAGTCAACAAAGCCGTCAGGGCTCGCTCGACGGCTTGCTGAAAATGCTCCAGAGCCTGCCCCCCGCCACCGATCAGACCTCCCAGGATTTGCGCGCCGCCGTGGACAAACTGCTCGCCAATCTTCCGGACGTGCAGCAACTGAGCACACCGAAAGGTCTGGCCCAGGCGCTGGCCAACAGCGGCGTGTTCCTCGAGGCCAAGCTGTTGACCGGGCAGAACCCGACGCTGGCCCCGGACCTGAAAGCCGATCTGCTCAAGCTGATCGCCCAGCTCACCCCCGGCCTGCCCGGCAACACAAACCTGAACGCGATCATCGCCGCCAACACGCTGGCCCAGGCGCTACCAAGCTTCGTGCGCAACGCCCTCGGCATGCTCGGTCAGGTCAGCGCGAAACCGGTGCCGAGCAGTTTCCCGCTGCCCGACCGACTGCTGCAAAGCCTGGAAGGCGAAGGCGATCTGGAGCATTTGCTGCGCCTCGCTGCGGCTGCCGTGTCGCGCCTGCAAAGTCATCAGCTGTCGAGTCTGGAACAGACCGGCGTGACCGACGACTGCCGTCTGCTCAGCACCTGGCAACTGGAAATCCCGATGCGCAACCTGCAGGACATCGTGCCGTTGCAGGTCAAGTTCCAGCGCGAAGAAGCGCCGGAGAAACAGGAAGCGAACGAACAGCGCCGCGATGAGCGCGAACCGAAGCAGCAACTGTGGCGCGTCGATCTGGCGTTCGACATGGAACCGCTGGGGCCGATGCAGATTCAGGCGCAATTGATCAGCGGCAGCCTGTCCAGCCAGTTGTGGGCCGAGCGGCCGTACACCGCGAGCCTGATCGAAAACAACCTGAGCGCACTGCGCCAGCGTCTGCTGGATTCCGGGCTGAACGTCGGCGACCTCGACTGCCACCTCGGCACCCCGCCGCAAGGCATCCAAACCCGCCTCGAACACCGCTGGGTCGATGAAACCGCATGAATGACACCACCGCTCCACGCCAGGCCATCGCCCTCAAATACGACGGCAACCACGCCCCGACCCTCACCGCCAAGGGCGACGAAGAACTGGCCGAAGAAATCCTGCGGATCGCCCGCGACTGTGAAGTGCCGATCTACGAAAACGCCGAGCTGGTGAAGTTGCTGGCGCGGATGGAACTGGGCGACAGCATCCCCGAAGAGCTGTACCGCACGATCGCCGAGATCATCGCGTTTGCCTGGAATCTCAAAGGAAAATTTCCAGCAGGTCAGGACCAGCCTGCAGCAGAGTCGGAAAAGGATGTAACCGATCGCGGAGATGATTACCTCGCACGCTGAGCCATCGCGCGCCCTCACACCCCAACCTTATGTCTCCACTGTCAAATCTGACAGTAGACATCCCGCACTCTGGAGCGCTTAGATGCCTGATCTCCTGTCACTCAGAAGCGGCTGAGGAGGCGCATCCCGAGATGATCAGAAAATCAGCAAAGGTTGATGGTACAGGGCCACAAAACCCCGTCGCAGAAGACGAGCTGCTCGTTCTGGGCGCACGCGCCTGTCATCGAGTGGTCGGCACCTTTCGCTCCAACAGCTACAGACTTGTGTCTCTGAACGCCCGGAACCTTGAGCCAATTGAGGCTGTCTGGCAATACGAAGATCACGATCAATCTGTAACGGGAATCGATTTCTTTGATACCAACCCCTCGACACCCCTGCTTGTCACCTCGGGGAAGCAGAGGCTGGTCCTCTCCCGTTCGAACATCATTGGCAACTTCCCTGCCCTGTGCGCTCTTCGTAATGATCAAAAACTGCACGCATGGGGCTGGGGGGAAAATGGCGGTAATTTGCCTCCCCGACTGGCCTGCCTCAGGGATATTCGCGAAGTGGCATCTTCCATGGCCGCTTTTGCGGTCAGGCGCGCAAAAGGGAACGTCCTGGCCTGGGGCAGCGCTGGAAATCCCAGCTCCTGCGTCCCCGAGGAGATTGCAAAGCGAACCGACATTGTCGCTCTGTACGGAGGGGCCTATGCATTTGCGGCACTCCTGTCCACGGGAAATCTCGTGACATGGGGATTAAAGGAAACGGGAGGGGATCTTCCAGACAGGATTGCCCGACTCTCCGACATTGTGCATGTCCAGGGATCAGAGTTTGCATTTGCAGCCATACGCAAGAATGGTCACGTGGTGACTTGGGGCCACCCGGATTATGGCGGTGCTTTGCCTGATGACATCGGCAAGATGAGCGGTGTCGTTCAATTGGCAAGCAGCGGCTTCGCTTACGCCCTGCGCCGCGATGACGGAAGTGTTGCCGTCTGGGGCCGTATTGCCCCCATGCCTGAACGTATTGCCGGGTTGAGGGACATTGTCGATATACAGGGTAATGCGGGTGCATTCGCAGTACGTCAGGCGAGTGGCCAAGTTGATGGCTGGGGAGACTTCACTTGGGATACGCCTCCCGCCCCCATTACTGAATACAGAGACATCGTGCATTTTAGTCCGACATCGGATGGTTTTGTGGTACTGCGCGCCAATGGTCAGGTGGATGCATGGGGAGCCGGCGCGGCTGCCAACGTGCCGGATACGATCAAAGCGCTGACAGATGTGGTGGGGATAAGTACCAATCATGAGGCAGCCGTCGCCTTACGCAGCAACGGGGAAGCCGTCGCCTGGGGAGACCCTGAGGCAGGCGGTGACAGCAGCAACGTTGCTCCTCTGCTTCAAAACGTACGGGCTGTCTATGGAGGGACTCGAACATTCGTCGCACTGAGGGAGGATGCAAGAGTAGTGGCTTGGGGTGACGCACACAAAGGTGGCACCGGCGAACAAAAAGCACTCTACCGACGGATCGCTTACTCAAGGAAGGTTGCGCCTTGACCAGGAAGGGGCCTGGCACTCAATCATGGCGATAACGAGATGACGGAAAAAATCGCAGCGTTCGTCAGCGCCTACAGGGATCGAACACCTCTGTAGGCGCTGCCGAAGGCTGCGATCTTTTGATCTGGTCTTTGCTTCAGCTTTTATGCAGCTTGCGCATCAACTCCGCCTCAGCCTGGGTCAACCCGCAGGACTGGGTCAGCTCATCGACACTCGCGCCCATTCCCACCAGTTTCGCCGCCTGGGCGAATGACAGGCTGGAAGGATCGCGCTGTTCGAGCCGGGAAAGCTTGTCCGGAATCGGACTGACTACCGCGCGCAGCTCGTGCAGGGCTTCGCCCATGCGCACGTTGCCGTTCTGGTAATCGTCGACACGTTTGGCCAGGTCCCTGATGCGCTGATCACGCAGCGCATCGCCCTGGGCCTGTTGCGCAGCGATCACGCGCTGCGCCTTGATGTACGCCAGAAACATTGCCAGCGTGCCTGCCCAGAACAGGAACAGGACAATGACCGCTACCTCGAGAATCAATCAGATGTTCTCCAGTTCCGACCACTCTTCTTCGCTCATCATCTTGTCCAGCTCGACCAGGATCAGCAACTCGTTGTTCTTGTTGCAAACGCCCTGGATGAACTTGGCCGACTCTTCGTTACCGACGTTCGGTGCGGTCTCGATTTCCGACTGACGCAGGTAAACCACTTCAGCCACGCTGTCGACCATGATGCCCACGACCTGCTTGTCGGCTTCGATGATGACGATACGGGTGTTGTCGCTGATCTCACCGCTCATCAGGCCGAAGCGCTGACGGGTATCGATCACGGTCACCACGTTGCCGCGCAGATTGATGATGCCCAGTACGTAGCTTGGCGCACCCGGAACCGGAGCGATCTCGGTGTAGCGCAGGACTTCCTGAACGCGCATCACGTTGATGCCGTAGGTTTCGTTGTCCAGCTTGAAGGTCACCCATTGCAGGATCGGATCTTCGGAACCCTTTGCCGCCGTAGCCTTGTCGTTCATACCCTAGCCCCTCGAAAAACCGCGCCTGGCGGTGTGTGTTTCGTTCGCCGGCATTTGAATGCCGGTACTGTCTTTATGTCGGTTTGTGGTTCGGCTTACTGCCGGACATGTGCTTTGCCCCACCGCTGGCGATCAACTCGGCCAGTGCGGAAACATCGAGCAAGGCGCACATGTGTTCAATCACCGTGCCGGCGAGCCATGGCCGCTGACCCCGGTGACTTCTCCATTTGATTTCATTCGGGTCCAGGCGCAACGAGCGACTGACCTGATGCACCGCCAGGCCCCACTCGTAACCCTGAACCGAAATCACGTATTGCAGACCCTGACGGAAATCGTCGCGATAACGGTCCGGCATGACCCAGCGTGCGGTGTCCAGCACCTTCAGATTTCCGGCCTGGCTCGGCAGAATCCCGAGGAACCATTCCGGCTGACCGAACAGCGGCGTCAGCTCATGGCCGGCCAGCGAATAGATCGACCCCAGGCACACCAGCGGCACCGCCAGCGTCAACCCGGCGACGTCGAACAGCAGGCATTCGAACGCTTCCGAAGCCCAGGCCGGACGACCGTCGGTTTCTACCGGTGGCGGCGTGTTGCTGGGTGGCAGATGCACTTCGACCAGTGGCGCAACCAGGGTCGGTTCGACCGGGATTGGCGCAGGCGCTACAGAATCAGGCTCTGGCGCCGCCGGAACCGGAGGCGTTTGCAGAAGTTGAGTTTGCAACAGCGGTGCCAGGGGCGAGATCACGCGCACCGGCTCAGGCTCTTTGATCAGGGTCGCGGGCGCTTTGGCCGCCACAGCGGCAGGCGCTGCAACCGGGGCGATCGGCCGGGCGGCTTTTTGCGCATCCCGGGCCTGCTCTTCAAGCACGGCAGCCTGGAATTCATCGAGTGCCGCAGTGGTCTCGACCACCTCGACCGGCGCTGCGATTTCCTGCTCGACCTCGTCCGTCACTTCCTGCAGCAAGCCGTCCAGATAGGACTGCAGCGCCAGTTGCGGCTTCGACGTCAGCTTGATCGGCCGATTCATGCTCAAGCCACCTGCGGAACGAGTTGCTGCGCCAGCAGATGCTTGAGCAGCGCGCGATAAGCCAGCACGCCACGGCTCTTGCCGTCGAACTGCGAAGGGGTGACACCGGCACGACTGGCGTCGCGCAGACGGGTATCGACCGGGATGTAACCCTGCCATATCTCGTCGGGGAATTTGTCACGCAGCACGCGCAAGGTGCCCATCGACGCCTGAGTGCGGCGGTCGAACAGGGTCGGCACGATGCTGAACGGCAGCGCCTGTTTGCGCGAGCGGTTGATCATCGCCAGGGTGTTGACCATGCGCTCCAGGCCTTTGACGGCCAGGTGCTCGGTCTGCACCGGGATCACCAGTTGCTGACTCGCGGCCAGGGCGTTGACCATCAACACGCCGAGCAACGGCGGGCTGTCGATGATCGCGTAATCGAAGTCCTGCCACAGCTGCGCCAGACTCTTGGCGATCACCAGACCCAGGCCACTCTGCCCCGGCGATTGGCGCTCGAGAGTGGCCAGCGCGGTGCTCGACGGCAACAGGGAAATGCGTTCGTCGCTGGTCGACAGCAGCAGTTGGCCCGGCAGACCTTGTGGCACGCCGCCCTTGTGCAGAAACAGGTCGTAGTTGCTGTGTTCCAGGCTGTCGGGGTCGTAACCGAAATAGCTGGTCATCGAGCCGTGTGGGTCGAGATCGACCACGACCACGCGCTTGCCCGCCTCTGCCAGCAAACCGGCTAAAGCGATGGAAGAAGTGGTTTTACCAACACCACCCTTTTGATTGGCGACTGCCCAGACTCTCATTCAGATCGTTCCTCCCGGCCGGGATACTCGGCCGAGACATGGTTCAGCGTATTAATGCGGGCGACGGAGAATTGACGGCACTCTCGCGTCCCGGCGTCTTGACCGGGGTCGGTGCAGTTTGTGTGCCAGCACGCTTCAACGCGGCATCCGGTTGCGCATGGGCGGTTCCGGTGCCGGTCAGGCTGCGACGAACATCCAGATTGCGCGACACCACCAGCACCACACGACGGTTCTTCGCCCGGCCTTCGGCGGTGGCGTTGTTGGCCACCGGCTGGAATTCGCCGTAGCCCACTGAGGCCAGGCGACCAGGGTTCACGCCCTGCATCGCCAGCATGCGCACGATGCTCGCCGAACGCGCCGAGGACAGTTCCCAGTTGGTCGGGTACTGCGCCGTGCGGATCGGCTGATCGTCGGTGAAGCCTTCAACGTGGATCGGGTTGTCGAACGGTTTGAGGATCGCTGCGACCTTGTCGATGATGTTGAACGCGATGTCGCTCGGCATCGCATCACCGCTGCCGAACAACAGGCTGGAGTTAAGTTCGATCTCGACCCACAGCTCGTTGCCGCGCACGGTCATCTGGTTCGAGGAGATCAGGTCGCCGAACGCGGCGCTGATGTCATCGGCGATGCTTTTCAGCGGATCGCTGGCCCCGGCCATGCCGGCGTCGACCTGTTCGGCGTCCTTGACCAGCGGCTTGGCCGGGGTCACGGTCTTCGGTCGTTCTTCACCGATCGGGATCGGCTTGAGCGCGCGGTCGGAGTCGGTGAAGACCCCGATCAGCGCTTCGGAGATGATCTTGTACTTGCCTTCGTTGATCGACGAGATGGAGTACATCACCACGAAAAAGGCAAAGAGCAAGGTGATGAAGTCGGCGTAGGAAACCAGCCAACGTTCATGGTTTACGTGCTCTTCATGCTGGCGACGACGTGCCATGAGGTTAGTCCCTTAATCCATGAAGCCCTGAAGCTTCAACTCGATGGAGCGTGGGTTTTCACCTTCAGCGATCGACAAGATCCCTTCCAACAACATTTCGCGATAACGCGACTGTCGCAACGCGATTGACTTGAGCTTGGCGGCCACCGGCAACAGGATCAGGTTGGCACTGGCCACACCGTAGATGGTAGCGACGAACGCGACCGCAATACCGTTGCCCAGTTGCGACGGATCGGCCAGGTTGCCCATCACGTGGATCAGGCCCATCACCGCACCGATGATGCCGATGGTCGGCGCGTAGCCGCCCATGCTTTCAAACACTTTGGCCGCTTCGACATCGCGGGCTTCCTGAGTGTAGAAATCCACTTCGAGGATGCTGCGGATCGCTTCCGGCTCGGCGCCGTCGACCAGCAGTTGCAGGCCTTTGCGCGAGTAGGCGTCGGGCTCGGCATCCGCCACGCCTTCCAGGCCCAGCAGGCCTTCCTTGCGCGCGGTGAGGCTCCAGTTGACCACGCGGTCGATACCGCCGGCCAGATCCACACGCGGCGGGAAAAAGATCCAGGCCAGAATCTGCATGGCGCGCTTGAACGCGCTCATCGGCGATTGCAGCAGCGCGGCGCCGACGGTGCCACCGAGCACGATCAGCGCCGCCGGGCCGTTGGCCAGCGCGCCGAGGTGACCACCTTCCAGGTAGTTGCCGCCGATGATGGCGACGAACGCCATGATGATCCCGATAAGGCTTAGAACATCCATCAGACGCATGCCTCGACGATGTGCTTGCCGATATCGTCCAGGCTGTACACCGCGTCGGCGAGGTCAGCTTTGACGATGGCCATCGGCATGCCGTAGATCACGCAACTGGCTTCGTCCTGGGCCCAGACCGTGCTGCCGCCCTGCTTGAGCAGGCGTGCGCCTTCACGGCCGTCGGCGCCCATGCCGGTCAGTACGACCGCCAGAACTTTGTCGCTGTAGGATTTGGCTGCGGAACCGAAGGTGATGTCCACGCACGGCTTGTAGTTCAGACGCTCGTCGCCCGGCAAGATTTTCACTGCGCCTCGGCCGTCGATCATCATCTGCTTGCCACCCGGTGCCAGCAGCGCCAGGCCCGGACGCAGGATGTCGCCATCCTCGGCTTCCTTGACGCTGATGCGGCACAGCTTGTCCAGACGCTCGGCGAAGGCCTTGGTGAAGGCCGCCGGCATGTGCTGGATCAGCACGATCGGCGCCGGGAAGCTGGCCGGCAACTGGGTCAGAACCCGTTGCAGGGCTACCGGGCCGCCGGTCGATGTACCAATCGCCACGAGCTTGTAGTTCTTGCGTTTCGGGGCCGGCGACGAAGCGCTGGCCGCTGGCGCGCGAGTCGGTGCAGGCGCAGGAGCCGGACGGGCCGGAGCGCTGTGGCTGCCAAAGCTCGACGGCGCTGCTGCCGGAATCGGTGCAGGCGTAGGTGCAGCGGCAGGCGCCGGCGCACTGTAGGCACTGAAACGACGGTTGCTGCGCGAGATGCTGTGCACCTTCTCGCACAGCAGTTGCTTGACCTTCTCCGGATTGCGGGAGATGTCTTCGAAATTCTTCGGCAGGAAATCCACCGCGCCGGCATCCAGCGCATCCAGGGTGACCCGGGCGCCTTCGTGCGTCAGCGAGGAGAACATCAACACCGGGGTCGGGCAGCGCTGCATGATGTGCCGCACGGCCGTGATGCCATCCATCATCGGCATCTCGTAGTCCATGGTGATCACGTCCGGCTTGAGGGCCAGTGCCTGATCGATCGCCTCTTTACCGTTGGTTGCCGTGCCGACAACCTGGATGCTCGGATCCGCTGAAAGAATTTCCGAGACGCGGCGGCGGAAAAAACCCGAATCGTCCACCACCAGGACTTTGACTGCCATAAACACTCCATTAGGTGCGGCGGGACGTTGTCGCCCCGCCACCCCGGATTCAAATACGCCGTGCGGCGTAACGCTTGAGCATGCTCGGAACATCGAGAATCAGTGCAATGCGGCCGTCACCGGTGATGGTGGCGCCGGACATGCCCGGGGTTCCCTGGAGCATCTTGCCCAATGGCTTGATGACCACTTCTTCCTGACCGACCAGTTGATCGACGACGAAGCCGATCCGCTGGGTGCCCACCGAAAGAATCACCACATGGCCTTCGCGCTGCTCTTCGTGAGCGGCGGAGCTGACCAGCCAGCGCTTGAGGTAGAACAATGGCAGCGCCTTGTCCCGCACGATCACCACTTCCTGGCCGTCCACCACGTTGGTGGTCGACAGGTCGAGGTGGAAGATTTCGTTGACGTTCACCAGCGGGAACGCGAACGCCTGGTTGCCGAGCATCACCATCAGGGTCGGCATGATCGCCAGCGTCAGCGGCACCTTGATGACGATCTTCGAGCCCTGGCCCTTGGTCGAGTAGATGTTGATCGAACCGTTGAGCTGGGAAATCTTGGTCTTCACCACGTCCATGCCGACACCGCGGCCGGACACGTCGGAGATCTCGGTCTTGGTCGAGAAACCCGGGGCGAAAATCAGGTTGTAGCACTCGGTGTCGCTCAGACGATCGGCGGCATCCTTGTCCATCACACCGCGTTTCACGGCGATGGCACGCAGGACGTTCGGGTCCATGCCTTTGCCGTCGTCGGAGATCGACAGCAGGATGTGGTCGCCTTCCTGCTCGGCCGCCAGGATCACCTTGCCGCCACGGGCCTTGCCCGAGGCTTCGCGTTCTTCCGGCGACTCGATGCCGTGGTCGACGGCGTTGCGCACCAAGTGGACCAGCGGGTCGGCCAGTGCCTCGACGAGGTTCTTGTCGAGGTCGGTCTCTTCGCCCACCAGTTCCAGGTTGATCTCTTTCTTGAGCTGGCGTGCCAGGTCGCGAACCAGACGCGGGAAGCGGCCGAAGACTTTCTTGATCGGCTGCATCCGGGTCTTCATCACCGCGGTCTGCAAGTCGGCGGTGACCACGTCGAGGTTCGACACGGCCTTCTGCATCGACTCGTCACCGCTGTTCAGGCCCAGGCGCACCAGACGGTTACGCACCAGCACCAGCTCGCCGACCATGTTCATGATTTCGTCGAGACGTGCGGTGTCCACACGCACGGTGGTCTCGGCTTCAGTCGTCGGTTTTTCCGGTGGCGGCGTCGCCGGTGCACGGGCCGGAGCCGGTGCCGCAGCGGCTGGCTTGGCCGGTTCAGCTTTCGGCTCAGGTGTTTTTGCAGCAGGTTTTGCCGCAGCGGCCGGGGCCTTCGCAGCAGGCGCTGCAACTGCCGAAGCATTGCCGGCAGTCACGACGGCACCGGTGGCGACGTCAGTGAACTTGCCTTTGCCATGCAGATCGTCGAGCAGCGATTCGAACTCGTGGTCGGTGATCAGATCGCTACCGGCCGCAGCCGCTGCCGGAGCAGCCGGCGCAGGCACCGAAGCAATCGCCGATTCCAGCGCATCAACAGCAAAGTTGCCCTTGCCATGCAACTGATCGAGCAAGGCTTCGAATTCGTCGTCGGTGATGTCCGAGCTGTCGCCCGCCGCCGGAGCAGCAGGTGCCGCAGCAGCCGGAGCCACGGCGTCGGCCGCGAACTGGCCCTTGCCATGCAACTGGTCGAGCAGCGACTCGAACTCGGCGTCGGTGATTTCATCGCTGGCCGCTCCGGTGGAAGCAGGTGCAGCAGCAGCCGGGGCTTCGGCTTCGGCCTTGACGGCGTTCAGCGAGTCCAGCAGCTGTTCAAATTCGTTATCGGTGATGTCGCCCGAATCGCCTTCGACGACCAGTTCTTCGATCATCTCGGCAACCGGCGAAGCCGGGGCTTCATCCGCCGATTGCGGTTCGGCCAGACGCGCCAGGGCGGCCAGCAGTTCCGGGGTGGCGGCGGTGATCGGGCTGCGATCGCGGACTTCGCTGAACATGCTGTTCACCGCGTCCAGCGCTTCAAGCACCACGTCCATCAGTTCTGCATCGACGCGTCGTTCACCCTTGCGCAGGATGTCGAACACGTTTTCGGCGATGTGACAGCACTCCACCAGCTCGTTGAGCTGAAGGAAGCCGGCGCCCCCTTTTACAGTGTGGAAACCGCGAAAAATTGCGTTGAGCAGATCTGCGTCATCCGGGCGGCTTTCCAGCTCGACCAGTTGTTCGGACAGTTGCTCAAGAATCTCGCCGGCCTCAACCAGGAAATCCTGAAGGATCTCTTCATCGGCGCCGAAGCTCATTAATGGGGTGCTCCTACAGGTCTAAAAACCCAAAAAAACTCAAAATCCAAGGCTGGATAACAAATCGTCCACATCGTCCTGACCGGACACAACGTCTTCTCGTTTATCGGCATGAATCTGCGGACCTTCACCCTGCGAGAGATGTTTTTGTGGATCTTTTTCAGCAAGCATCGCCGCACGGTCATGTTCGATGCCCGCAAAGCGGTCCACCTGGCTGGCCATGAGCACGAGCTTGAGCAGGTTGCTTTCGACTTCGGTGACCAATTGGGTCACGCGCTTGATCACCTGACCGGTGAGGTCCTGGTAATCCTGGGCGAGCAGAATGTCGTTCAGATTGCTCGACACCGCGCGGTTGTCCGCGCTGCTGCGTGCCAGAAAACCGTCGACCCGGCGCGCCAGCTCACGGAACTCTTCAGCCCCGACCTCACGGCGCATGAAGCGGCCCCAATCGGCGCTCAAGGCCTGGGCTTCGTCAGCCAGGCCATTGACCACGGGGGTCGCGCTTTCCACCAGATCCATGGTGCGGTTGGCGGCAGCTTCGGTCAGTTTGACCACGTAGCCCAGGCGCTCGGTAGCGTCGGTGATTTGCGACACTTCCTCAGCCTGCGGCATGTGCGGATCGATCTGGAAGTTGACGATCGCACTGTGCAGTTCACGCGTGAGCTTGCCCACTTCCTGGTACAGGCCACGGTCACGGGTCTGATTGAGCTCATGGATCAGTTGCACGGCGTCGCCGAACTTGCCTTTTTCAAGGCTTTCGACCAGTTCGACGGCGTGTTTTTTCAGAGTCGACTCGAAGTCGCCCTGTGAAGATTCGTTATGCTCCATAGCTCCCCCGCGCGTCATCAGCCGATGCGTTCGAAAATCTTCTCGATTTTTTCTTTCAGCGCCTGAGCCGTGAAAGGTTTGACCACGTAGCCGTTAACGCCGGCCTGGGCCGCTTCGATGATCTGCTCGCGCTTGGCTTCAGCGGTCACCATCAGCACCGGCAGGTGCTTGAGCTTTTCATCGGCGCGCACGTGGCGCAGCAGGTCGATACCGGTCATGCCGGGCATGTTCCAGTCGGTCACCAGAAAGTCGATGCTGCCGCTGTTGAGCACCGGAATGGCAGTAGTGCCATCGTCGGCTTCAACGGTGTTGGTGAACCCGAGATCACGCAACAGGTTCTTGATGATCCGCCGCATCGTTGAGAAGTCATCAACGATGAGGATTTTCATGTCTTTGTTCAATTCGACCTCCAAGCAGTCTTAAACGCGCCCAGCACCTGGACGCGCCATTTCAATCAATCCGGCAAAACACTCGATGACTGTCTGGAGCACAACAGAGCAAGACCGGTGCCGTTCACCACCGCACCAGCCTCGTTCGCAGTGTCCCCACACTGCCTTCAGCGCGCTCGCCACTCCCCCAAACGCCCCCGCAAGCGGGCCGCGCACTGGCTGTGTAACTGGCTGACCCGCGATTCACTGACGCCAAGGACTTCACCGATCTCCTTGAGGTTCAGCTCTTCGTCGTAGTACAGCGCCAACACCAGTCGCTCACGCTCCGGCAAATTGGCAATCGCGTCCGCCAGCGCGGCCTGGAAACGTTCGTCTTCCAGATCGCGCGACGGCTCCAGATGAGCACTGGCGCCATCCTCGTGCAGCCCTTCGTGTTCGCCGTCCTGCAACAGGTCGTCGAAACTGAACAGGCGGCTGCCCAGGGTGTCGTTCAAAATCCCGTAGTAATCGTCGAGACTCAATTGGAGTTCGGCCGCAACTTCGTGATCTTTAGCGTCACGGCCGGTTTTAGCTTCAATCGAGCGAATCGCGTCGCTGACCATGCGGGTATTGCGGTGAACCGAGCGTGGTGCCCAGTCCCCCTTACGGACTTCATCGAGCATCGCACCACGGATCCGGATGCCCGCGTACGTTTCAAAACTGGCGCCCTTGCTGGCGTCGTATTTGGTCGAGACTTCGAGCAGGCCGATCATCCCGGCCTGGATCAGGTCTTCGACCTGCACACTGGCCGGCAACCGCGCCAGCAAGTGGTAGGCGATGCGTTTGACCAGTGGCGCGTAACGCTCGATCAGCTCGTACTGCGCGTCACGCGCCGACTTCTTGTAGAAATTCATACCGCTGGCGGTCATAGCACAGGTCCTGCCGTTTGCTGCACGAGGCGCTCGACGAAAAATTCGAGGTGGCCGCGCGGGTTGGCGGGCAGCGGCCAGGTGTCGACCTTCTGTGCGATCGCCTTGAACGCCAGTGCGCACTTGGAACGCGGGAAGGCTTCATAGACCGCACGCTGCTTCTGCACCGCCTTGCGCACGCTTTCGTCGTAGGGCACCGCGCCGACGTATTGTAGGGCGACGTCGAGGAAGCGATCCGTGACCTTGGTCAACTTGGCGAACAGATTGCGACCTTCCTGCGGGCTCTGGGCCATGTTGGCCAGGACGCGGAAGCGGTTCATGCCGTAATCGCGGTTGAGCAGTTTGATCAGCGCGTAGGCGTCGGTGATCGAGGTCGGCTCGTCGCAGACCACCAGCAACACTTCTTGCGCTGCGCGAACAAAACTGACTACCGAGTCACCAATACCCGCAGCGGTGTCGATCACCAGCACGTCGAGATTGTCGCCGATGTCGCTGAAGGCCTGAATCAGGCCGGCATGCTGGGCCGGGCTCAGGTGAACCATGCTCTGGGTGCCGGAAGCGGCCGGCACGATGCGGATCCCGCCGGGGCCCTGTAACAGGACGTCGCGCAGCTCGCAGCGGCCTTCGATCACGTCGGCCAGGGTTCGTTTGGGTGTGAGGCCCAGCAGAACGTCGACGTTCGCCAGCCCCAGGTCGGCGTCCAGCAGCATGACCCGACGGCCAAGCTCTGCCAGGGCCAGGGACAAGTTCACTGACACATTAGTCTTGCCGACGCCACCTTTGCCGCCGGTCACCGCGATCACCTGTACGGGATGCATGCTGCCCATGTTATTTCTTTACCTTGTCTTGCATAGACGGAGGCCACATTACTGGCTGCGCGTTCACAACCGGAACAATGCGTGGCAGGCCATCGATGTAGGTACGAAAACTGTTCATTACCTCAGCCAACCTGCTTGGTCGGACTGTGGTAGATATCAGCGAACATGTCAGCCATGGCTTCTTCGCTGGGTTCTTCCTGCATTTGCACGCTGACGGCGCGACTGACCAGTTGATGACGCCGCGGCAGATGCAGATCATCCGGAATCCGTGGGCCATCGGTCAGGTAGGCAACCGGCAGTTCGTGACTGATCGCCAGGCTCAACACTTCGCCCAGACTGGCCGTCTCATCCAGTTTAGTCAGGATGCAGCCGGCCAGCCCGCAACGCTTGTAACTGTGATAAGCGGCGGTTAGAACCTGTTTTTGGCTGGTGGTTGCCAGAACCAGATAATTTTTTGACCGAATGCCACGACCGGCCAGACTTTCCAGCTGCATGCGCAGGGCCGGATCGCTGGCCTGCAGGCCGGCGGTGTCAATCAGCACCACGCGCTTGCGCAGCAGTGGATCCAGCGCCTGCACCAGGGACTGGCCCGGATCGACGTGGGTCACCGAAACGTTAAGGATGCGGCCCAGCGTCTTGAGCTGCTCCTGCGCGCCGATACGGAAACTGTCCATGCTCACCAGCGCGATGTTCTGCGCGCCGTACTTGAGCACGTAGCGGGCGGCCAGTTTGGCCAGGGTGGTGGTCTTGCCCATGCCGGCAGGACCGACCATCGCAATCACCCCACCCTCTTCCAGCGGCTCGACTTCCGGCACGGCAATCATCCGCGCCAGGTGCGCCAGCAGCATGCGCCAGGCCTGACGAGGCTCGTCGATCTCGGTGATCATCGACAGCAGATCCCGGGACAACGGGCCGGACAAACCGATGCGTTGCAGACGACGGTACAGATTGGCCTGGGCCGGACGGCTGCCTTGCAGCTGGTTCCAGGCCAGGGTGCCGAGTTGCACTTCCATCAGTTCGCGCAGGCTGTTGAGTTCGAAACGCATCGAGTCCAGAGCACGCGGATCGACGCCAGCGGAAACCGCTGCAGGCGCTGGTGCCGGACGAGCCGGAGCTTCGTAGGTCGGTTCGGTCAGCGGCTCGGCAGCGGTCAGCGGCAGGCCGGCCGTCAACGGCAGCCCGGCGAACAACTGGCGATTGGTGTTGCCGTCGGCTTCGCCACGCAGGCTCAGCTCGGCCTGGGCGGTGACGATGCGCGACTGGGTCTTGCGCAGCTCATCCTCGAGTTCCATGTTCGGAACGCGCGGGGCCAGCGCAGACAGTTTGTAATCGAGCGCCGCCGTCAGCTCGACGCCGCCGGCGATGCGGCGGTTGCCAATGATGGCGGCATCAGCGCCCAGCTCATCACGAACCAGCTTCATGGCCTGACGCATATCGGCGGCGAAAAAACGCTTAACTTGCATAAACCACTACCTCAGCCGTTGGGCCCTACTGTCGCAACGATGGTCACTTGCTTGTTGTCCGGAATTTCCTGGTAGGCCAGCACATGCAGTCCGGGAACTGCCAGGCGACCAAAGCGCGAGAGCATCGCGCGAACCGGGCCTGCTACCAACAGAATCACCGGCTGACCTTGCATTTCCTGGCGCTGCGCCGCTTCAATCAGCGAACGCTGCAGCTTCTCGGCCATGCTCGGCTCCAGCAGAACGCCCTCTTCCGAGCCTTGTCCTGCCTTCTGCAGACTATTGAGCAATATTTGTTCCAACCTTGGCTCCAGCGTGATAACTGGCAGCTCCGACTCAGTCCCTACAATGCTTTGGACGATGGCGCGCGATACGCCAACCCGCACAGCAGCCACCAAAGCGGCGGTATCTTGACTCTTGGCGGCATTGTTGGCGATGGCCTCGGCAATGCTGCGGATATCGCGCACCGGCACGTGCTCGGCCAGCAACGCCTGCAACACCTTGAGCAGTTGCGACAGCGTGACCACGCCCGGCACCAGCTCTTCAGCCAGTTTCGGCGAGCTCTTGGCCAGCAATTGCATCAATTGCTGCACTTCTTCGTGGCCGATCAGCTCGCTGGAGTGCTTGTACAGAATCTGGTTCAAGTGGGTCGCAACCACGGTGCTGGCATCGACCACGGTGTAACCGAGCGATTGCGCCTGGGCGCGCTGGCTGACTTCGATCCACACCGCCTCCAGGCCGAAAGCCGGATCTTTGGCGGTAATGCCGTTGAGCGAGCCGTAGACCTGCCCCGGGTTGATCGCCAGTTCGCGATCCGGGTAGATCTCGGCTTCGGCCAGAATCACGCCCATCAGGGTCAGGCGATAGGCGCTCGGCGCGAGGTCGAGGTTGTCGCGGATGTGCACGGTCGGCATCAGAAAGCCCAGATCCTGCGAGAGCTTCTTGCGCACGCCCTTGATCCGCGCCAGCAATTGCCCGCCCTGGTTGCGGTCCACCAGCGGAATCAGGCGGTAGCCGACTTCCAGGCCGATCATGTCGATCGGGGTCACGTCGTCCCAGCCCAGCTCCTTGGTTTCCATGGCGCGGGCCGGCGACGGCAGCAGTTCCTGTTGACGCTGAACCTCTTGCAGCGCCTGCACTTTGGCGACGTTCTGCTTCTTCCAGAACAGGTAAGCACCACCGGCAGCCAGGGCAGCCATGCTCAGGAACGAGAAGTGCGGCATGCCCGGCACCAGACCCATGACCGCCATCAGACCGGCCGCCACCGCCAGCGCTTTGGGCGAGGCGAACATCTGGCGATTGATCTGCTTGCCCATGTCTTCCGAGCCGGAAGCACGAGTCACCATGATCGCTGCAGCTGTAGATAACAACAGTGATGGCAATTGCGCCACTAAACCGTCACCGATGGTCAGCAAGGCGTAAACCTTGCCCGCGTCGGCGAAAGTCATGTTGTGCTGGAAGATACCGACGGCCATGCCGCCGATCAGGTTGATGAACAGAATCAGCAGGCCGGCGATGGCGTCACCACGGACGAACTTGCTGGCACCATCCATCGAGCCGTAGAACTCTGCCTCTTGAGCCACTTCCTGACGACGGGCCTTGGCCTGCGCCTGGTCGATCAGACCGGCGTTGAGGTCGGCGTCGATCGCCATTTGCTTGCCGGGCATCGCATCGAGGGTGAAGCGAGCGCTCACCTCGGAGATCCGGCCAGCACCCTTGGTCACCACGACGAAGTTGATGATCATCAGGATCGCGAAGACCACGATACCGACCACGTAGTTACCGCCGATCACCACCTCACCGAAGGCCTGGATCACCTTACCGGCGGCGGCGTGGCCGTCCTGACCGTGGAGCATCACCACCCGCGTCGACGCCACGTTCAGCGCCAGTCGCAACAGCGTCGCCACCAGCAGGATCGTCGGGAACACCGCAAAATCCAGCGGCCGCAAGGCGTACACGCAGACCAGCAGCACGACGATCGACAGGGCAATGTTGAAGGTGAAGAACACGTCGAGCAGGAACGGCGGCACCGGCAACATCATCATCGCCAGCATGACCAGCAGCAACAGCGGCACACCCAGATTGCCTCGACTGAGGTCGGCAATGTTCGAGCGAGCACTGTTGATTAACTGAGAGCGATCCACCGGTTTTCCCCGTTCCTTTAAAGCAAACTTTTGACGCCCGAAGCAGGCGCACGGCGGCTACTGCAAGAAGCCTTCCAACTTTTGCCGATGATTGAAACAGAGGGGTTTGGGCGTGTTTTTTCTGCTGGGTGGGATGTCGCTTTCGCTAGAAGTCAGCAAAAACTGCCTTTTAAACTCAGGTGTTTAAAAGACACCTTCAGACACGCCTTACAGGCTACGAATCCTTGCGCCGTTGCCTACGGCTACGCCAGAATCCGCCGGCTTGTGCGCTGTGGGGTCGGGTTCTATTGTGGATCGGTCGCTGACGAATCAGCGATCGGGTTTAGCGACTCGGTTCAATTTAAAGGTGCACCAGCGTGCCAAGCTTCGTTGCGGATCTGTATGTCTGCAATTTCGTTATGGTGGCTGTATGCGGGAGACCCTTGTGGTCTACCGGGTGCCTTTGACCGGTTCGCTAACCTGCGTACAGCCGCCACCCTTCCTGTTTAGCGACTGGATTTGGCGGCTCCACCCCAAAGGAGCTTCACCATGATCAAACCAACACCCAACCCACCCGTAACCGACCCCGCCTCGCCCTACGAATCCGCCGACTCCAGAAAACTTCACGAAGCCGCCGACCGCGCCCTCGACCACTATCTCTGCCCGCCCGGCTCCAGGCCACCACCGCGCAAAACCCGCAGAATGTACGCCGTCACCGCAGACTTCAAAAACGAAGAACTGCTGGCCGATGCCTGCGAAACCCTGGCCTCAGCCAGGACCATCGTCAATGACTTCACCCACCTCATGCCCGCCTCGCAGCGCAGGACGCTGGTGGGGATTGCGCAACTGATCATGCTCGGCGAGCTGGCAGTGAATCGGGTGCTGGATAATCTGGAACTGCCGCCATCGCAGACCTCCGCGTAAAGGCTTGAGAGATGTGTCGCGAAGGCGGCCTCACAGGCAACACAGGTCATCAGGCATAAAAAAAACCGCCACCGGCTGCAACCGGATGGCGGTTTTTTTGCTTCATCACAATCAGGAATCACGCCGCAGATCCGGCGGGATCGGCAGGTCGTCCTTGAGCGGTTCCGGGAACTTGCCCTTGCCCGCGCGGTGCTGGCGGATCTGGTAGACGTAGGCCAGTACCTGGGCGACCGCCAGATACAGCCCCCCAGGGATTTCTTCTTCCAGCTCCGTGGAGTAATAGATCGAACGCGCCAGCGCCGGCGATTCGAGAAGCATGACGTTGTTGGCCACGGCGATTTCGCGGATCTTCAGCGCCAGGAAGTCGCTGCCCTTGGCCAGCAGCATCGGCGCCCCGCCCTTCTCGGCGTCGTACTTGAGCGCCACGGCGTAGTGGGTCGGGTTGGTGATGACCACGTCGGCATCCGGAATCGCCGCCATCATCCGCCGCTGCGACATCTCGCGCTGCAACTGGCGAATGCGCTGTTTGACCTCCGGCCGACCTTCCTGGTCCTTGTGCTCGTCGCGCACTTCCTGCTTGGTCATCTTGAGCTTCTTGATGCTCTCCCAGATCTGCACGGGCACGTCGACGGCGGCGATGATGATCAAACCGCAGGCCAGCCACAGCGAGCTCCAGCCCACCAGTTGCAAGCTGTGAATGATCGCCCGGTCCAGCGGCTCGTGGGCAATGCGCAGCAGGTCGTCAATGTCCGAATTGAGCACCACCAGCGCCACACCCAGCGTGATGAGAAACTTGGCCAGCGCCTTGAGCAGCTCGACCACAGCCTTCATCGAGAACATCCGCTTGAGGCCTGCCGCCGGGTTCATCCGACTGAACTTGGGCGCCAGCGAACCGGCGGCGAACAACCAGCCACCCAGCGCAATCGGCCCCAGAAAGGCCGCCAGCAACAGGGTGATCATGATCGGCTGAATCGCCAGCAACGCCTGCAATCCGGAGCTCATCAGGAACGTCGCCATCGAGCGCTCGTCCATGATCACTTCCCGCGACAGCGTGAAGTTCTGGCGCATCAGGTCCATCAATTCCTGCGCCAGCATCCCGCCGAAAATCAGCAGCGCGGCAGAGCCGGCGAGCATGATCGCCAGCGTGTTGAGCTCCTTGGAGCGCGCAATCTCACCCTTTTCCCGGGAGTCTTTCTTGCGCTTCTCCGTGGGGTCTTCTGTTTTATCCTGACCGCTCTCGCTCTCAGCCATGACTCAGCGCGCCTGTGCCAGTTCGCGTAAAAACTGCAAGGCCTCGGTGGCCAGCGGTTGATACTGATTGAGTATGTCCGCCAGCCCGACCCAGACGATGAACAGGCCGAGTACGAGGGTCAGCGGAAAGCCGATGGAGAAAATGTTGAGCTGCGGCGCGGCGCGGGTCATCACGCCAAACGCGATGTTGACCACCAACAGCGCGGTGACCGCCGGCAGCACCAGCAACAACGCGGCGCCCAGCACCCAGCCGAGTTTGCCGGCCAGTTCCCAGTAATGCGTGGTCATCAACCCGCCGCCGACCGGCAGCGTGGTGAAGCTTTCGGTGAGCACTTCGAAGACCACCAGGTGCCCGTTCATCGACAGGAACAGCAAGGTCACCAGCATCGTGAAGAACTGCCCGATCACCGCCACCGACACGCCGTTGGTGGGGTCGATCATCGACGCGAAGCCCATGCCCATCTGGATCGCGACGATCTGCCCGGCCACCACGAAAGCTTGAAAGAACAATTGCAGCGAGAAACCCAGCACCGCGCCAACGAGAATCTGCTCGGCGATCAGCAGCAGGCCGCTGAGGTCCAGAGGACTGACCGCCGGCATCGGCGGCAGGTTGGGCGTGATCACCACGGTGATCGCGAAGGCGAAATACAGACGGATCCGCCGGGGCACCAGCGTGGTTCCGAAGACCGGCATCACCATCAACATCGAGGCGACGCGAAACAGCGGCAGCATGAACGTCGCCACCCAGGTACTGATCTGGGCATCGGTCAGCTGAAGCAGCGATTGCATGGCTTAGCCGATGACCATCGGAATGTTTTTGTACAACTGGGTGATGTATTCCATGAACGTCTGCACCAGCCACGGGCCGGCGACGATCAGCGTCACCAGCATCACCAGCAGACGCGGCAGGAAGCTCAGGGTCTGTTCGTTGATCTGGGTCGCGGCCTGGAACATCGACACCAGCAGGCCCACCAACAGACTCGGCACCACCAGAATCGCCACCATCATGGTGGTCAGCCACAGGGCTTCGCGAAAGATGTCGACCGCTACTTCTGGCGTCATGGCGATACACCTCCGAAACTGCTGGCCAGGGTGCCGATGATCAGCGCCCAGCCATCCACCAGCACGAACAGCATGATTTTGAACGGCAGGGAAATGATCAGCGGCGACAGCATCATCATACCCATCGCCATCAGCACGCTCGCCACCACCAGGTCGATGATCAGGAACGGGATGAAGATCATGAAGCCGATCTGGAACGCGGTCTTCAGTTCAGACGTCACGAAGGCCGGCACCAGAATCGTCAGCGGCGCAGCATCCGGCGTCGCGATGTCGGTACGCTTGGACAGGCGCATGAACAGCTCCAGATCGCTGGAGCGGGTCTGGGCGAGCATGAAGTCCTTGATCGGCACCTGAGCCTTTTCCACTGCCTGCTGGGCCGTCAGCTTTTCCGCGAGGTACGGCTGCAAGGCATCGTTGTTCACGCGATCGAACACCGGCGCCATGATGAACAGCGTCAGGAACAGCGCCATGCCGGTGAGGATCTGGTTCGACGGTGTCTGCTGCAGGCCCAGGGCCTGACGCAGGATCGAGAAGACGATGATGATCCGGGTGAAACTGGTCATCAGGATAACGGCGGCCGGAATGAAGCTCAGCGCCGTCATGATCAGCAGGATCTGCAGGCTGACCGAATACTCCTGCGCGCCCTCGGCGTTGGTGCCCAGGGTGATCGCCGGGATCGACAACGGATCGGCGGCGAATGCCAGCGGCGCGGCCAGCAACAGGGCCAGGGTCAAGACGATGCGCAACGCACCCATTACTTCTTATCCTTCTGATCCTTGCCGAGGATCTTCAACAGATGCTGGGCAAATTCCGGAGTCGCTTTGTCGGCGGCGCTCGGCACCTCGACCGGCTCTTTGAGCACGTGCAACGCAGTGATGGTTCCGGGGCTGAGGCCGAGCAGAATCTGCTCGTTGCCGACCTGCACCAGCATCAGACGGTCACGTGGCCCGAGCGCGCGGGAACCGATCAACTCGATCACCTGGCCCTTGCCGGCGGGGCCGGCCTGCTGCACCCGGCGCAGCAACCAGGCGAGGAAGAAGATCAACCCCAGCACCAGTAACAGACCCAGCACCAGTTGCGTCAGCTGACCGGCCACGCCGCTGTTGACGGCTGGCGCAGCAGCCGCCGCGGTGGTCGCCACCGGCTCGGCCGCCAGCACGCTGAACGGCAACGCCAGCGCCAGACCGAACAAGGCACCCAGAACCTTTTTCACTCAGCGCAGCTTCTTGATGCGTTCGCTCGGGCTGATCACGTCGGTCAGACGGATGCCGAACTTTTCGTTGACCACCACCACTTCACCGTGAGCGATCAGGGTGCCGTTGACCAGCACGTCCAGCGGCTCGCCGGCCAGACGATCGAGCTCGATCACCGAACCCTGGTTGAGTTGCAGCAGGTTGCGGATGTTGATGTCGGTGCTGCCCACTTCCATCGAGATCGACACCGGGATGTCGAGAATCACGTCCAGGTTCGGGCCGTCGAGGGTCACCGGGTCGTTGTTCTTCGGCACGCTGCCGAACTCTTCCATCGGCAGACGGTTGGAGCTCGAAGTACCTGCGTCGGCGGCCAGCAGCGCGTCGATGTCGGCCTGCCCGGCTTCACCGGTTTCTTCCAGGGCGGCAGCCCATTCATCGGCCAGTGCCTGATCGTCCTGGGTGTTCATATCGTCGTTCATCATTTGTCCTCGGCGGGCAAAAAACCGGTAAAAGAATCAGGGAGTGAGGGCGCCGCTTCAGCGGCGCTCGATCGGCTCGATCACCTGCAACGCAAGGTTGCCTTTGTGCGAGCCCATCTTGACCTTGAAGGCCGGCACGCCGTTGGCGCGCATGATCATGTCTTCCGGCATCTCGACCGGGATCACGTCCCCCGGCTGCATGTGCAGGATGTCGCGCAGTTTCAGCTGGCGACGAGCTACGGTGGCGCCGATCGGCACGTCGACATCCAGCACGTCCTGGCGCAGGGCATTGACCCAGCGCTCGTCCTGGTCGTCGAGGTCCGACTGGAAACCGGCGTCGAGCATTTCGCGCACCGGCTCGATCATCGAGTACGGCATGGTCACGTGCAGATCACCGCCACCGCCGTCGAGTTCGATGTGGAACGTGGAAACCACGATCGCTTCGCTCGGACCGACGATGTTGGCCATGGCCGGGTTCACTTCCGAGTTGATGTACTCGAAGTTGACTTCCATGATCGCCTGCCAGGCTTCTTTCAAATCGACGAACGCCTGCTCCAGCACCATGCGCACCACGCGCAGTTCGGTCGGGGTGAATTCACGCCCTTCGATCTTGGCGTGACGGCCGTCGCCGCCGAAGAAGTTGTCCACCAGCTTGAACACCAGTTTGGCGTCGAGGATGAACAGCGCGGTGCCGCGCAGGGGTTTGATCTTGACCAGGTTGAGGCTGGTCGGCACGTACAGCGAGTGCACGTATTCGCCGAACTTCATCACCTGTACGCCACCGACGGCAACGTCCGCCGAGCGGCGCAGCATGTTGAACATGCTGATGCGGGTGTAGCGGGCAAAACGCTCGTTGATCATTTCCAGAGTCGGCATGCGTCCACGGACGATGCGATCCTGGCTGGTCAGGTCGTAGCTTTTGACACTGCCGGGTTCGGCAGCGTTATCGGTCTGTACCAGACCATCGTCGACGCCATGCAACAGCGCGTCGATTTCATCCTGGGACAGCAGATCCTGCACGGCCATGTCGTGTTCCTACTGCAGTACGAAATTAGTGAAAAGCAACTGTTCGATCACCACTTTGCCCAGCTCTTTCTGCGCCACTTCCTGGACGCTGGCTGTGGCCTTCTGGCGCAACATCTCTTGACCGACCGGGGTCGCCAGCGTGGCGAAATCCTGACCGGAGAAGAGCATCACCAGGTTGTTGCGGATCACCGGCATGTGCACTTTGAGCGCTTCCAGATCCGCCTGATTGCGCGCCAGCATGGTGATGCTCACCTGCATGTAGCGCTGACGGCCGTTCTGGTTGTAGTTGGCCACGAAGGCCGGCGCCATGGGCTCGAAAATCGCCGGTTGCTTGCCGACCGGGGCCGCTTCGGCGGTCGCCGCAGGCTTGCTCTGGGCACTGTGCATGAAGAACCAGGTCGCCCCCACGGACGTGCCGATCGCCAGCAACAGACCCAGCACGATCACGATGATCAGTTTGAGTTTGCCTTTGGTTGCGGGGTCTTTTACTGCTGCAGCTTCGCTCTTCGCCATGCCAATAATCCGTCACTAATCGGGTTTTCACAGTCGCACGGCAAGGCAAGAGCAAGTGTTATGCCAGAAGTGTCGGAGGAAAACGGAGAGCGGTGGCAAAACGGACGAGGGAGCGGACAGGGCCGCTTCCTCGGGGGAGGATGAATCAGGCGTAGTAGTCGACGGCGCTGGAGCCGATCACGTGAGTGGCGGTGGCCGCAGCTTCAGCGACAGCAGTCGGCGTCAACTCTTCTTCAGCCGAATCCAGGCGACCGCCGGCAGCGCTGGTGCGACCACTCTGCCCCTGCTGCGCCTGTTCCTGGCCTTGGCCCTGCCAGCCACGGTTCTGGTCGGAAACGTTGACGTCGACCTGCCCCATGCCTTGCTGGTTGAACATGTCGCGCAGGCGGTGCATCTGACCGTCGAGGGCTTCACGCACGCTCGGATGCGCGCTCATGAAGGTCACCTGGGTCTGCTGGTCCGGGACCATGTTCACCCGGATATCCAGACGCCCAAGCTCCGCTGGCTGCAACTGGATGTCAGCCGCCTTCAGGTTGTTGCTCGACAGGTACATGACCCGGTTGACCACTTCTTCGGTCCAGCCGTTCTGGTGCATGGCAATCGGTTGGTTCACCGGCACCGCGTTGGCGGTTTTCGGCGTGGCAGCCTGGGTCAGCGCCGCCAGACGGTTGGCGAAATCATCCACGCGGGTGTCGCTGGTGGCGGTCTTCAGGTCTTTCAGGCCGTCATCGATCAGGCCGCTGAACGCCTTTTCACCGCCCTGGCTGGTGCTGTCCTTGTCAGCCTGCACATCGAGCATGCTGGCCATGCCGGCAGCGAAGTTCTGCGCCGAGGTCAATTCGCCGTCAGCCTGAGCCTGGGCCGGGGTGGCCTTGGGCTGGGACTGGCTGGAAGCAGAAATGTGACCACTCTGCTCCATGGCCATGCGCACGGCGGGCAGTGAATCGAGCGGATCCGCCTCGGGGTCGAAAGCCGGGTCAGTGGCCGGCGCCGGATCCTTGACCATACCCGGCAATGCCGCCACGGCAGGTTGATCGGTTTCCGTTTTTGCGGCGGTTTCGACGACGGGGGTAGCCACTACCGGCGCAGTGACGACAGGTTCTACCGCTGCCACCAGCGCCGGGTCCACCGGCGCCGTATCGACAACGGGAGCCGGCGCGGTGTCGGCCAAGTCATCATCAGTAGCGGTCTTGTCGTCCGTTGCCGGCGTCGCCGGTTTGTCGGCGGGCAAGGCTTTGCCGCTATCGGCAACCGCCGGCTCCGGGGCGGCAGACTGATCCTTGCCGAGGTCTTTCTTGCCGCCGTTGTCGGCCACCTTGTCACGGGCAGGTTTTGCCGAATTGTCGACGGTCACCGAAGGCTTGTTCGAGCCTTGATCGGCAAACACCTGAGCGAAGCTGGAGGCCTTGTCCCCGGGCTCTGCGGCCACTGCCGATGATTTGGCCGAGGCAGCTTGTGCCTTGGCCTGGGCGGCGGTCTGAAGAAGAATGTTGGGGCTTGCAGGCATGGCACGGTCTCCGCTGCACTGGGATCGTAGGTACAGTTGGGATAGATGACTGCAAGTGCCGGGCCAGTTTCGTCAGAAATCCGACAAAACCGCCCAACGGCAGGATCAGTGTGTCAGCGAGCGCTGCCGCTCGGCGACATAAACGGGCCGCACATCGGCGAATTCGCTATGAATATCGGCGACCAGTTTGATGATCTCGGAAGGGCTTTTGTCTTTGGCATGCTGTTCCAGCTCCTGGCACAGCACGGCAAGACGGGTCGCGCCCATGTTGCTGCTGCTGCCCTTGAAGCTGTGCGCAACGGAAGACAATGCGTCGGCATCGGCAGTCTGCTGCAACTCCCGCAGGCGGTTTTCGGAATCGGCGAGGAAGGTATCCAGCAGTTCCGGATAGCTGTCTTCCATCACTTCCCGCAGCGCGCTCAGCGCCTCGTGGTCCACATGTGTATCAGCCACTTGTTCACTCCCTGATCAAGAATGCGCGGATTATGCCAGAGCCTCCCAGAAAAACTCCACGCGAGCACTGCGACCATCGTCTGACCAGCTGGCATTTCGGGCCAATTGCCGGATCAGGCTGACTCCGCGTCCCGACAGACGGACACCGTCCAGCGGCCGCTCCATCACGCGCGAGACATCGAATCCCTGGCCGCTGTCTTCGACCCGCACCACCAGACAACCGCCCTCGCCTTCCGGCCGCACCTGCAAATGCACGCGCACATAACCGTCCTGCAAGGCTTCGAGACGGGCATTGCGCTGCTCGTAATATCGGGCGAAACCCGACGCATCGCGCTTGAGGCTCGAATCCAGGCCCAGCACGCCATGCTCCAGCGCGTTGGAATAAAGCTCGGCCAGCACGCTGTACAGTGCGCCACTCTGCGCCCGCAATCCATGCACCTCAAGCAGTAACTGCAACAGGTAAGGCAGCGGATTGAAGCGCTTGAGCGTGGCACCGCGAAATTCGAAGCTCACCGACCAGTCCAGCGGACAGGACTGACCACTGTCCGAATACACCGGCGCCGGCGGGTTGACCTGCTCGGCTTCCAGCAGGCTGACCTCGACCATGCTCACATCGTCCCGGGCCTCTCCGCGAAAGTCCTGCAGCGCCTGCTCGATGTCCTCGAACAGCCGATCCGGCTGGCGATTGGCGGCGAACACCTTGTGCAAGCGCTCGACACCGAACAGCTGGTCGTTGGCATCGCAGGTGTCGATGACCCCGTCGGAGAGCAGAAACACCCGATCGCCCACCGCCATCGAGTGAACCTCGGTGCGGTCATCGAAGGTCTGCGGGCTGAGCACACCCAGCGGCAAGTGGCGCGCCGCCAGTGGCTTGCGCTCCCCGGTGGCGAGGCAATGCAGATAGCCGTCGGGCATGCCGCCGTTCCAGACTTCCACCGAGCGCCGCTGAAAACTCAGGCACAACAGCGTCGCGCAGCAGAACATGTCCACCGGCAGGATGCGCTTGAGCTTGGCATTCATTTCCCGCAGGGTTTCGGCCAGGCCGTAACCCTTGGCAGTCATGCCGTAGAACACCTCGGCCAGCGGCATCGCGCCGACCGCCGCCGGCAAGCCGTGACCGGTAAAGTCACCGAGCAACACATGCATGTCGCCGGCCGGGGTGTACGCGGCCAACAGCAGATCGCCGTTGAACAGCGCATAGGGCGATTGCAGGTAACGGATGTTCGGCGCGCTCAGGCAGCCGGAATGCGCGACCTTGTCGAACACGGCCTTGGCGACCCGCTGCTCGTTGAGCAGATACTCGTGGTGTTTGGCGATCAGGTCGCGCTGCTGAAGAACCGTGGCCTGCAAACGCCGCAAGCGATCCATCGCCTTGATTTTGGCGGCGAGGATCACCTGGTTGTAGGGCTTCGCCAGAAAGTCGTCACCGCCGGCCTCAAGACAACGAGCCAGGGCTTCGCTTTCCGTCAACGACGTGAGAAAGATGATCGGCACCAGGTTCTCACCCGCCAGCTTCTTGATCTGCCGTGCAGCTTCGAACCCGTCCATCACCGGCATCATGGCGTCCATCAATACCAAATGCGGCTTTTGCCGGATAAATGTCTCGACCGCCTCCCCACCGTGGGTGGCCGTCAGCACTTCATGCCCCTGGCGACGGACGATGGTCGACAACAGCAACCGGTCAGCGGCGCTGTCTTCGGCGATCAGGATCGTCAGCGGCTCTTGCGGCTGCATGGCCGTCAACTGATGTCGAACAGTTTGTCGAAGTTGGAGATGGCGAGAATCTTCTTCACATCGGAACTGCTGTTGACCACGCGGATTTCCGAATCGTCGCCACCGACGTGATCACGCAGCAGAAGCAGCATGCCGAGGGCCGAACTGTCGAGATAGGTCGCCTCCTTGAGGTCGACAATCACCGATTCGGGCTGCTCTTTTTCGTAGGATTGGCGAAATTCCTGATGCTTGGCGAAATCAAATCGCCCCTTGACCGAAATCGTCAGTTTTTTCTTGTCCGCAGAAACTTCTGTAACGACTGACATGTACTGGCTTCCTTGTCATTGACGAACCTGTACAAGGTTTAGCACTTGGAGGGGCCATGGGCAAGGTGCGATGGCGTCGGGATCTGTGCGAGATCTGCCCGTCAAAATGCCTCGTGGCGCGGCAAACGCTGGGACAACTCGTCGAGCAGCTTCTGTTCGCGCTTGTCTTCGGCACGCTGGGCTTCGTCGCGGTAGCGTTGTACAAGTTTGCGCAGACCTTCGACCCGGGCGAATGCCTGTTGCCAGGCATCACGGGCCTTGTCCAAATTGTTCTGGTGCCACTGCAGACTTTGGCGCTGCTGATCGACGGCGGTGTCGAGTTGCGCCAGAAAGCCCTGAAAACCCAGCAGCCATTGACCGGTCACACCGGTGCTGCCGCGCACGATCCACTGCTGCGAGTAATCCAGACGAAAGGCGTTGAGGTCGGCGAGTTTGCTCTCAGCGACTTTCACCTGCCCCTGAAAATAACCCAAACGCTGCACGGCGGTTTTTTCGGCCTTCTCGGCCATGTCCACCACCGGCGCCAGACGCGCGGCGCGACTCAGGGCCATGACCGGTTACCCGCCGGCCGCCGGGGCGAAAATCGTTTCGAGGTACGCCTCGCTTTCACCCAGGCTGATTTTGTCGTTGAGCCCCTGACGCAGGTATCTGACCAACTGTGGTTGCAGATTGATGGCAAGGTCAGTCTCGCGGTCACCGCCAGCGACATAGGCGCCGACGCTGATCAGGTCGCGGCTCTGCTGATAGCGCGACCACAGCTGTTTGAAGTACTGCGCGCGCTGCATGTGTTCCGGCGCCACGACTGCCGGCATCACCCGGCTGATCGAGGCTTCGATGTCGATGGCCGGGTAATGACCTTCCTCGGCCAGCCGCCGCGACAGCACGATGTGCCCGTCGAGCACGCCCCGTGCGGAGTCGGCAATCGGATCCTGCTGGTCATCGCCTTCGGACAATACGGTGTAGAACGCGGTGATCGAACCCCCGCCCTTCTCCGCGTTACCGGCACGCTCCACCAGTTTCGGCAGTTTGGCGAATACCGACGGCGGATAACCCTTGGTCGCCGGCGGCTCACCGATGGCCAGGGCGATTTCTCGCTGGGCCTGGGCGAAACGGGTCAGGGAATCCATCAGCAACAGGACGTTCTTGCCCTTGTCGCGGAAATACTCGGCGATCCGCGTGCAGTACATCGCCGCACGCAGACGCATCAGCGGCGCATCGTCCGCCGGCGACGCGACCACCACGGAGCGCTTGAGGCCTTCTTCACCGAGGATGTGCTCGATGAATTCCTTAACCTCACGACCCCGCTCGCCGATCAGGCCGACGACGATGATGTCGGCCTCGGTGAAGCGGGTCATCATGCCCAGCAACACCGACTTACCGACACCGGTACCGGCGAACAGACCCAGACGCTGACCACGACCGACCGTCAACAAACCGTTGATGCTACGAATGCCGACATCCAGCGGCACGCTGATCGGGTCACGATTGAGCGGGTTGATGGTCGGGCCGTCCATCGGTACCCAGTCTTCGGCCTTCATGCCGCCCTTGCCGTCCAGCGCACGTCCGGCGCCGTCCAGCACACGACCGAGCATGCTCATGCCCATCGGCAGGCGGCCGGTATCGGCCAGCGGCACCACGCGGGCGCCCGGGGCAATGCCGGCCACGCTGCCGACCGGCATCAGGAACACCTTGCTGCCGGAGAAGCCCATGACTTCGGCTTCCACCTGGGACGGGTGATAGGTGTCGTCGTTGATCACCATGCAGCGGGTGCCCATGGCGGCGCGCAGGCCTTCGGCTTCCAGCGTCAAGCCGACCATGCGCAAAAGGCGCCCTTCGAGGATCGGCGCACCGGCGATTTCGGTGGCCTCGGCGTAAGTGCTCAGGCGCTTGGCGAAGCTGGTGCGTTCAAGGCGCATCGGGGGCGTCCGCGAGCGGCTCTTCTGTAATCGGTGCCGGCTTCGGTGTTTCCGGCAGGTCCAGGCTCAGGTCCGGCTCGGCCGGGTGCAGGGCCTGTTCGTGCAACTGGTCGAACAGCTTGGCCATGACCTGGCTGACGCGGGTTTCGATGCTGGCATCGATCCGGCTGTGGTCGGTCTCGACCCGGCAACCGCCCGGCAGCAGGGATTCGTCCTCGACGATGCGCCAGGTTTCCTCATGACGTTCGCGCAGGGCTTTGACCTGTTCGAAATCCTGCGGATTGACGTACAGCCGCACATTGCCCACGCCCAGCGGCAACAGCTTCAGCGCGTCGCGCATGACGTGTTCGATCTGCGTCGAGTCGATGGCCAGTTCGCGCTGAATCACCTGTTTGGCGATGTGCTGCACGAGGTCGACCAGCGACTTTTCGATCTGGGTGTCTTGCTCGGCGATGGGCTCGAACAGGTGCGCCATCAATTGCTCAAGGCTCTCGACCTTGGCCGTCAGGACCACTTCGGCTTCCTGGCGCACCTTGAGGGTGGCGCTGTGAAAGCCTTCCTTTTCACCGATGGCGAAGCCCTCGTTGTAGGCCTCCTGACGGATGCTTTCGAGCTCTTCCAGCGTCAGTGGCTGGACTTCCTCCAGCGGCACCTCTTCCATTTCCGGCGGTTCAGGCTCCGGTTCCGGCTCGGGCTCAGGTTTCGGCGGGTCGAAGCTGGGCAACGCCCAAGATTCGAAACCGCGGACGTCCCGGGCACGGATCAGGTCCGTCACATCGTCGTCATGCTTGTCCATGGGCTTAGATCATTTCCTCGCCGCCCTTGCCACCGAGCACGATTTCTCCGGCTTCGGCCATACGGCGGGCGATGGTGAGGATTTCCTTCTGTGCGGTCTCCACGTCGCTGACGCGCACCGGGCCCTTGGCCTCGAGGTCGTCGCGCAGCAGTTCGGCGGCACGCTTGGACATGTTCTTGAAGATCTTCTCCTTGACGCCTTCGTCCGAACCCTTGAGGGCCAGCACCAGCACATCGGAAGACACTTCGCGCAACAGCGCCTGGATACCGCGATCGTCGACATCGGCCAGGTTGTTGAACACGAACATGAGGTCTTCGATCTGACCGGACAGGTCTTCGTCGACTTCGCGGATCGAGTCCATGAGCTGGCCTTCGATCGAGCTGTCGAGGAAGTTCATGATGTCCGCCGCGCGCTTGATGCCACCCAGGGTGGTGCGCGAGGCGTTCGAGTTGCCGGAGAACTGCTTCTCGAGGATCTGGTTCAATTCTTTCAGCGCGGCCGGCTGCACGGTGTTCAACGACGAGACGCGCAGGATGATGTCCAGACGTACCTTGTGGTCGAAGTTGCCCAGCACTTCACCAGCCTGATCCGGATCGAGGTACGCGACCACGATCGCCTGGATCTGCGGGTGCTCGTAACGGATCACGTCGGCAACGGCGCGCGGCTCCATCCATTTCAGGCTGTCGAGGCCACTGGTGTTGCCGCCCAGCAGAATGCGGTCGATCAGGCCGTTGGCCTTGTCTTCACCCAGGGCCTGGGTGAGCATTTTGCGCACGTAGTCGTCGGAGCCGACGCCCAGGCTGGTCTGGTCGCCGACGATGTCGACGAACTCGCTCATGACCTGCTCGACCTGCTCACGGTGGACGTTGCCCATCTGGGCCATGGCCACGCCGACTCGCTGGACCTCTTTGGGGCCCATGTGGCGCAGCACTTGTGCGGCATCGGTCGAACCCAGGGACAGCAGCAGAATCGCGGCTTTATCGACCCGGGACAGTTTGGCGACGGCGGCTCGGTTATCACTCATCTGCGTTAATCCACTCTTTCACGACCTGGGCCACACGACCCGGGTCTTCTGCCACCAGACTCTTGATTGCGTTCAACTGAGCGTCATAACCCTCGCTCGGGCTCGGCAGCAGAATGCTGGTCGGGCCGCCGAGGCTGACGCGATCGTTGGACAGTTCACCATCCAGACCGCCCATGCCACCGAGTTCCATGTCGCCGCCCAGACCGGCCAGCTCCTTGCTTTTGCCGCCACCGGTGATGTTGTTGAGCACCGGACGCAGCACGCCGAACACCAGCACCAGGATGAACAGCACACCCAGCACTTGTTTGACGATGTCCCAGAACCATGGCTGGGAGTAGAACGGAATGTCGGCGATCACTTCGCCGCGCTCGGCGGAGAACGGCATGTTGATCACGCTGACGCTGTCGCCACGGCTGGCGTCGAAGCCGACGGCGTCCTGTACCAGACGGGTGAAGCGCGCCAATTCGTCGGCGCTCCACGGCGCGCGAGTCGTTTCGCCGTTGGCCGGGTTGATCTTGACCTGATCGTCCACCACCACCGACACCGACAGGCGATTCAGGCGACCCTGCTGCTGTTTGGTGTGGCTGATGGAGCGATCGAGCTCGAAGTTCTTGGTGGATTGTTGACGCTTGTCCGCCGGGTACGGCGCGAGCATCGGCTGGCCGGTGGCCGGGTCCATGATCTGCTGACCGTTGGCATCAACCAGTGGCTGACCTGGCTGCACCATGCTCGCCGGAGCGGCTGCGCCACCGGTGGTCTGCGGCGCCGAAGCCGGCGACGGTGGCTGGTTGCTCAGGGCACCCGGCACACCTTGCGGGCCATTGCTGGCGGTGCGTTGTTCGTTGACCGACTGTTCGCTGCGCAGGGCCGGTTGATCCGGGTTGAACTGCTCGGCAGTCGATTCTACGGCACTGAAATCGACGTCGGCCGAGACTTCAGCCTTGTAACGATCGTTGCCCAGTACCGGTTGCAGAATGTTGTGCACGCGCTGGGTGAGCATGCTTTCCATACGGCGGCTGTAGTCGAACTGCTTGCCGGCCATGGTCATTTCGGAGTTTTCCGCCTGATCCGACAGCAGGTTGCCCTTCTGGTCGACGACGGTGATCTGCGATTTGCTCAGCTCGGGAACGGAGGTTGCCACCAGGTTGATAATGGCAACGACCTGGCCCGGCTCCAGCGAACGACCGGAGTACAGCTCGACCAGTACCGAAGCGCTTGGCTTGCGTTCGTCACGCACGAACACCGAACTTTTCGGGATCGCCAGGTGAACGCGCGCGCCCTTGACGTTGTTCAGGCTGGAAATGGTGCGAGCCAGTTCACCTTCGAGGCCGCGACGATAACGGGTCGCTTCCATGAACTGGCTGGTGCCCAGACCCTGTTCCTTGTCGAGGATTTCAAAACCGATGTTGCCGTCGCTGGGAGTGACACCAGCGGCCGCGAGCTTGAGCCGCGCACGGGACAGGTCATCGGCCTTGACCAGCAAGGCGCCGGAATTCGGTTCGACGGTGTAGGGAATGTCAGCGGAGGCCAGGGTGTCCATGACCTGCTTGGCGTCCATGCCGGCAAGGCTGCCGTACAGAGGCCGGTAATCCGGTTGCTGCGACCACAGCACCACGGCAAAGCCAATCGCCACGCTCGCGGCCAGGCCGACCAACAGGCCCACCTGACGCAGCACGGTCATCTCGGAGAGGTTTTCCAGGAAGGACAGGCCGAACAACGGCGGTTTGCCGTCTATCGGGGTGGCCTTGGCCGGAACGTTATCGGCGACTGCTTCTGCCATGACTCAATCTCGTCCTTAAACCGGCATCTGCATGATGTCTTGATAAGCCTGCACCAGCTTGTTGCGCACCTGGGTCAGAGCCTGGAACGAAACGCTGGCCTTTTGCGAGGCAATCATCACGTCCGTCAGATCGACGCCGCTCTTGCCGATTTCGAACGCGTTGGCCAATTGGCTCGACGCCTGTTGGGTATCGTTCACTTTGTTGATGGCCTGACCAAGCATGTCGGAAAAGTTGCTGCCTGCCAGTTCCGGGACAGCGGAAGTCGATTTCGGCTTCGACATGGCGTCCATTTGCATGGCCTTCATGTCCATCATCAACCGATTAAATTCAATACCTTGGCTCATGGTCTACTCTCTTGGGCGCCCCGCAATTTTTTGACACTCACTCGGCGGGTACTCAGGTGTTAGCAACAACGGTGCCAGCTCATGGGCACCGCTTTCAGAAAAAGCCGTTTCAAACGTTTGCGCCACCCGTCAGGTGGCGAACAGGTAGCCTTCGACATCCATGCCCGCATCGCGCATTTGCGCCAGTTTGTACCGCAGGGTGCGCGGACTGATGCCGAGTTTTTCGGCGGCTTCCTTGCGTCGGCCGCGCTCGGTACGCAGGGTGTCGATGATCATCTGGAACTCCCGGCGACGCAGGTCATCGCCCAGTGCACCGGCCGAATCCGCGTCGATTTCGACCTCTCGAATGATCGACGCGGCGGGCACCACCGCCGGCAATGGAGCAAACAACGCAGGGCCGGAGAGACAGAAATCCTGCGGCTGGATCAAGCCGCCCTGCTGCAGAATCAAGGCCCGCTGAACCGCGTTATCCAGCTCGCGCACGTTGCCCGGCCACGGATAACTGATCAGGCACGCTTGCGCCTCGGGCGAGAACTTCGCCATCGCATGCTTCATTTTATTGACGTGTTTGGCCAACAGACGCTCGGCCAGCGGCAGGATATCGGCGGTGCGCTCGCGCAACGGACGCCAGGCCAGCGGAAATACCGACAGACGATAATAGAGGTCTTCACGGAATCGCCCCGCTGCTACTTCACCGGCCAGATCACGGTTGGTGGTGGCTACCACGCGAATATCGAGGGTGATCGGCTTGCGTGCGCCGACCCGCTCGACTTCCCGCTCCTGCAACACCCGCAGCAGCTTGGCTTGCAGGCCGAGGGGCATTTCGGAAATCTCATCGAGCAGAATGGTGCCGCCGTCCGCCTGTTCGAACTTGCCGGCCTGGGCCGCGATGGCGCCGGTGAACGAGCCTTTTTCGTGACCGAACAGGGTAGCTTCGAGCATGTTGTCGGGGATCGCCGCGCAGTTGATCGCAATGAACGGCTGACTGGCACGATGGGATTGCTGGTGAATGTAGCGCGCCAGCACTTCCTTGCCGGTGCCGGACTCGCCGGAAATCAGCACGGTGGAATCACTGCGTGCGACCCGCGCCGCCAGATCCAGCAATTGTGCGCTGGCGGGCTCGACCGCGACCGGGCCTTCGGCGTCGCTGGCGCCAAGACTGCCCAAGGCGTGACGCGCTACCAGATCCAGCAGAGCCTTGGGCTCGAACGGCTTGACCAGATAATCCGCCGCGCCCTGGCGCATGGCATCGACCGCGCGCTCGACCGCGCCATGGGCGGTCATCAGCAGCACCGGCAATTGCGGTTGCCGTGCGCGCAGCAGGCCGAGCAATTGATGGCCGTCCATGCCCGGCATATTGACGTCACTGACCACCAGACTGAACGCTTCGCGCTCGACCGCGCTCAGCGCCTCTTCGGCCGAACCCACCGCGTGATAGTCGTGACCGGCCAGCAGCAGCGTATCGGCCAGCGCTTCGCGCAACGAGCGGTCATCCTCGACCAGCAGAACCTTGATGCCCATGACCTTCACTCAGCTCCCTGTACAGCAGAAAACAACGGCAGGATGACCTGCGCGCACGTACCGCGCCCGACCCGCGAACGCAGCTGCAATTCTCCCTGATGCGCACGCGCCACGGCCTTGACCACGGTCAGGCCCAGGCCCGTCCCGGTAACTTTGGTGGTGAAAAACGGCTCGCCCAGCCGCGCCAGCACCGCCGCATCAATACCGCTGCCGCTGTCACTGACACACAAACGCAGGGTGTTGTCGCGGGTATAGCAATGCACCTTCAGACGCACCTCACCGGCACTCGCCTGAATGGCGTTTTCAATCAGATTGAGCAGCGCCCCGACCAGCGTGTCGCGATTGCACAGCAACTCGCCGGCATGGCTGTCGCACTGCCAGCGGATCGGCAGGTCCTGCACGTGGGTCAGCGCCGCGGCCTGCAGCGACTGCATCAAGGCATTCGGCGTGACACGGTCGGTCAGCGGCAGCTCACCGCGGGCGAACACCAGCATGTCGCGCACCTGATGCTCCAGTTCGTGCAGGCGCTCCTTGAGGCGCCCGGCAAAACGCTGCTGGGTGGCGACCGGCAGTTCCTGCTCGGTCAAATGACTGGCGTACAACAAGGCGGCGGACAATGGCGTGCGGATCTGATGCGCCAGCGACGCGACCATCCGCCCCAGGGACGACAGCCGCTCGTGGCGCGCCAGTTGATCCTGCAAGTGACGGGTTTCAGTCAGGTCGTTGAGCAGCACCAACTGCCCCGGCTCGGCATCCAGCGAGCGGGTGGCAATCGACAGGCGTCGACCGTTCTTCAAGGAAATTTCGTGACCGTCGTCCTCACGGGGCGCAAAGCAACGGGCGATGACATGGCGCCACAGCTCACCTTCCAGCGGCAGGCCGAGCAATTCGATGGCGGCAGGATTGGCCTCGCACACAATGCCGTGACCGTCGATGACGATGACGCCACCGGGCAACAGATCGAGGAGATTTTGCAGACGGTTGGCCAAGCGTTCTTTTTCCGCCAGTTCCTGCATGCGCTGGGCGCTGACCACGGCCAGCTCGCCCTTGAGCTCGGTGACCCGGGCTTCGAGCATGCTGTAGGAATCGGTCAACTGGCTGGACATCTGATTGAACAGTGCGAATGCCTGCTCAAGCCCCTGGCGGCTCGCCTGCTCTACGGACGGCAGTTGCCCCGAGGACTCGGGAACAGAAGACATCTGGGAGGCTTGGGGCATTGTGCTCTCTCGCTTGGCTGACCGTCAGTTAAACGGAACGTTGCGAGGGACTTAGCAATACCCGTGCCTAAAAAAAACCGCTTATAAATGAAGCGGTTGAAAAACAGGCGTCAATCATCCGCCTGTTCATCTCCTTCACGGCGGCTCATGCCGTACTTGCGCATCTTCTCCACCAGCGTGGTGCGGCGAATACGCAGGCGTTCGGCGGCACGGGCCACGATGCCGTTGGCGTCGTCCAGCGCCTGCTGGATCAGCCCCTGCTCCAGACCACCGAGGTAGTCCTTCAGGTCGAGACCTTCCGGCGGCAGCATGGCGTTGGCGGTGAAGTCCGGCGTATGGCCGTTGATCGCCACGCGCTCTTCCAGATCGCTGCGCAGGCTGTCGACCATTTGCTCGTCTTCGTCGTCGACGTAGCGGAATTTCTTCGGCAGCTCGACCACGCCGATCACCCCGTACGGATGCATGATCGCCATGCGCTCCACCAGGTTGGCCAGCTCGCGGACGTTGCCCGGCCAGCCGTGGCGGCACAGGGACATGATCGCGGCGGAGTTGAAGCGGATCGAACCGCGCTTTTCGTGCTCCATGCGCGAGATCAGCTCGTTCATCAGCAACGGAATGTCTTCGACGCGCTCACGCAGCGGCGCCATCTCGATCGGGAACACGTTCAGGCGATAGTAGAGGTCTTCGCGGAAGGTGCCGATCTCGATCATGCTTTCGAGATTCTTGTGGGTCGCGGCGATGATGCGCACGTCGACGCTCTGGGTCTTGTTGCTGCCCACACGCTCGAAGGTGCGCTCCTGCAGCACGCGCAGCAGCTTGACCTGCATCGGCAGCGGCATGTCGCCGATTTCGTCGAGGAACAGCGTACCGCCGTTGGCCAGCTCGAAGCGGCCGGCACGGCTGGTGATAGCGCCGGTAAAGGCGCCCTTCTCGTGGCCGAACAGTTCGCTTTCCAGCAACTCGGCCGGGATCGCCCCGCAGTTGACCGGTACGAATGGCGCGTCACGACGCTTGGAATGGTAATGCAGGTTGCGCGCAACCACTTCCTTGCCGGTCCCGGACTCGCCGAGGATCAGCACGCTGGCATCGGTGTCGGCCACTTGCTGCATCATCTGGCGCACGTGCTGGATCGCGCGACTGGTGCCGACGAGACTGCGGAAAAGGTTGGGTTCGCGATGACGGCCGCGTTCGCGGGCCTGGTCGTACATCTCGCGATAGACCTGGGCACGGTGCAGGGAGTCGAGCAGCTTGCTGTAGCTCGGCGGCATTTCGAGGGTCGAAAGCACCCGGCGGCGCTGGTCTTCGGGCAGGTCCACCGAAGAATTATCGCCCATCAGCAAAACCGGAAGGAACTCATCCCAGGTTGAGAGTGTCTTTAGCAAGCCCAAAAGCGCACCAGGAGCATTGACCGTCCCGATCAGTACGCAAATGACCTCACGACTAGACGACAAAGAGCCGACTGCCTGCTGCCAGTCATGGCTTCCGCAGGGTAAATTTTCTTCGCCAAGAAAATTTAAAATCACCGCCAGGTCGCGGCGGCGGACGCTATCGTCATCGATCAGCAGAATTTTGGTTTCACGCCACATGCAATAGCAACTTCCCTAGTCAACTCAATGCCCAAAATGAGGGGCAAGCGAGACGCTTGCAGGACACCTTGTGCCTGTAGACGCCTGAAATCTGAAAACAGCCACTAGTTAAGTCAAAAAACCGTGCACAGTCAAATTTATGGCGCACATGTCTGGATTAACTGAGGGTTAATTAACCAAACAGATGGTAAACCTTTGCCGCGTTCTGCGCTTGGGTGATCTGCGACATCTCGTCGACTATCGCCTGACGCTCACCCATCGCCACTTCAAGCAGCTGCTTGTAGACATGCAGCAACTCCTCAAGATTATCGCGCAGCGCCACTTCATCAAGCGAAGCCTCACTCAAGACATCTTCCATGCAGGAACGGCAATCGAGATCCAATTGACCGATGGCTTCCCAGTTGCGCTCGGCCAGGGCACCGACCAGCGCTACTCGGGTTTCTTCGATTCGCTGCAATACAAGACTCATGATGATCTCCTCAGAACTGCGGAGCAGGCGCAGGCGCGATTGCGTCCCAGCCTTCCTTGACCGTGCTCAGCAAGCCGGCGACCTCGTCAAGGATGCGTGGATCGCTGTCGATGTTCGCCTCGGCGAGACGCTTCATCATGTAGATATAAAGACCGTCCAGATCAGCCAGCGTATCGGCGGACTTTTCCAGATCCAGACCTTCACGCAAGCCGCTGACGATGCCGATGGCCTTGCTGATCGCCGTGCACTTGGCGGCAATGTCCTTGCGCTCGATGGCGCCCTTTGCCTGAGCGATACGGTCCAGACCACCTTCCATCAGCATTTGCACCAGACGGTGGGGACTCGCTTCGGACGTCTGGGCCTGAGCGCCGACTTTCTGGTATTGCCGAAGGGCCAACATCGGATTCATGTTCTACCTCATTTGCAACTATGACTCGTATGAGCAGTGTATCGCCTGCAAGCCAGAAAACTTTAGACCATAAGACAAAAACCCGGCACACGCTCAAAAGCGTAGCCGGGTTTTTGTCGCTCTTGCATGTTACTTCGCGGATTGCTGAGCGTTGAGCGAGGCAAAGAAGGACGTAATGTTGCTTGCCGTCGCTTTCATTTGCCCTACCAGCAAGTCCATGGCGTTGTACTTGGCAGTCAACGTCTTGGTCAGGTTGGCCACACGCAGATCCAGCGCCAGCTGCTGGGAAGTAATATTGCGGGTGTTGTTGTTCAGGATCGTCATGCGCTGGTCAAGCAGACCCGTGGTAGTCTTGCCGTCAGCCGATGGCTTGAGATACGGATCCACTGCCTTGCTCATGCGCGTCAGCAGACCGTTCTTGTCGTCAGTGCCGGTGAACATCTTCTGCACCTGACCAGTCATGCCCGGCGTGGCCATCGCCTTGTTGAACGCCGTCGTGTCGAGGGTCAGGTTACCGGTGAGCCGGTCGGTCATAACTCCCATTTGCGACAGGTATTTCAATGTATCGCCTGCGCCGCCCTCAGTCAGTTGAGCACGGATATCGGCAATCAGAGAACGCGGCAGGGAGTCACCAGTGAAGGCCGCCTGAACGGTCAGCTTGCCATCTTCGTCCGGCGTCGCCTTGGACAAGGTATCGATGGTGCTCTTCAAGGTGTTGAAGGCGTCGACGAAGGCCTGAACCGACGTCTGCAAGCCTTTGGTGTTGGTGTCGACAGTGACCGTGACTGGCGTACCCGGCGTGGCAGGGACCGTCAGCAGGTTCATCGTCAAACCGCTGATGGCTCCGGTTACCGTGTTGCTTTTGCTGCTCACCGAAAGACCGTCGATGGTCAGCTGCGCATCCTGTGCAAGACCATTGACGGAACCGGCAGCGCCAGGCGCCGGAGTCGCACCCAACTGCTGGGTACCATCAATTTCCAGGCCGGCAATGCCACTGACACTCAGGTCAGTACCCGCACCCGTTTTGCTGGAGCTGATCACCAGGCGCGAAGCACCCGTGCTGTCAGTCACGATGTTGGCAGAAATACCATTGACGCCCTGAGCCGTGTTGATTGCGTCACGAGTGCTCTGCAAGGTCGCGTTGGCTGGAATCGTGACATTGTAATCAGTGCCATTCTGACTGATTTTCAGGGTACCACTCGGAATGGCACTGGCCGCACCGCCGGCGAAGGATGCACTGGCTACTTTCGAGCCGGTGGCCAGCTTAGTCACAACAACGCTGTAAGTACCGGAAACTGCGGTGTTATCCGAAGTCACACCCAAAACTGCGGGCGTACCCGAAGTCGCGGTATAACCGGCAAACGCAGGACTGGTCTTGCTGCCCAGATTGGTCATCGTCGTCTGAAATGCGGTCAGCGCACTCTTCAACGTGCCAATGCCGGAAATCTTCAGCGTATTGGTTTTTGTCGCGTTATCGATCTGCGTCTGTTTCGGCGACTTGTCGGCGTTGACCAGCGCAGTAACGATTGCACCGATGTCCAGGCCGGAACCCAGGCCCGAACCCGGTAAAATTGGACTTGCCATGTGCATCTCCCTAGGGTTGTTGCCAGTCTTTTGACCAATATCTGCGTCTAAAGAACTTCAAACACTATTCATGCCAGCTATCAGACTTTGGCGTCGAACAACACGTGACTCGCATTGGCGAGGCTGTCTGCCAGCTTCAGGGCTTCTGCGGAGGGAATCTGTCGAACGACTTCACCCGTCTCGCTAGCGATCACCTTGACGATGACTTTTCCGGAATGCTCGTCGATCGAGAATTCCAGGTTGCGCTTGATCGACTGGACGAACTTCTCGATCTCCTGCACCGCCAGCTTCAATTTCGCCTCATCCGTGTCCTGCTTCTTGTCAGCAACCGGAGCGACGGTATTTCTGGGAGCCTCAGGCGTCTCTGACGGCTTATCAACAACCGGAGCTGTTGGCTTGGGAGCCGGATAAGACACGTTAAGCTTTACGCTCATGTCCATGCCCATCACCTCCTAACATGAAAAAAGCGAGAGAGCACGCCAAGCGCACTCCCCCGCCAAAACTCATTCCGAAATTACTGAAGCAGCTTCAGTACAGCGGAAGGCAGTTGGTTGGCTTGAGCCAGAACAGAGGTCGAAGCCTGTTGCAGGGTTTGCTGCTTGGTCAGGTTAGCAGTCTCTGCGGCGAAGTCGGTATCTTGTACGCGACCTTGTGCAGCAGTGGTGTTCTCGGTGATGTTCTGCAGGTTGGAGATGGTGCTGGTCAGACGGTTTTGCGAAGCACCCAGAGCAGCGCGGGTGGCGTTGATGTTCGCAATTGCAGCGTCGATCGCGGTGATCGCGTTGTCGATGTTCGAAGCGGCGGCTGCGGAAGTAGCACCGGTCAGAACAACAGTACCGCTACCTACCGACAGGCTTGCAGCGTCGAACTTGCCGCTCAGTACCAGGTCGATGTGGTTGGCGGAGCCAGTGTTGGCGCCAACTTGCAGAGTTACAGTACCAGCCGAACCGTCCAGCAGGTTTTTGCCGTTCAGGTTGGTAGCAGCCGAGATACGGGTGATTTCGTCAGACATCTGAGCGAATTCAGCGTTGGTTGCGGTCTGGTCAGCAGTGCCGTTGGTACCGTTACGAGCTTTAACAGCCAGTTCACGCATACGCTGCAGGATGTCGGTCGAAGCTTGCAGAGCGCCTTCAGCGGTCTGAGCAACGGAGATACCGTCGTTGGCGTTCTGGATCGCCTGAGTGTTACCACGGATCTGCGAGGACATACGGGTAGCGATCTGCAGGCCGGCGGCGTCGTCTTTAGCGCTGTTGATTTTCAGGCCGGAAGACAGGCGCTGCATCGAAGTCGACAGAGCGTCGGAAGCGCGGTTCAGGTTTTTCTGAACGTTCAACGACGTGGTGTTGGTGTTTACTGTTAAAGCCATGACGAATTCCTCGTTGGTTGGGTACTGCGGCTTCCGGCCCTGGCAACCGCCGGGTATGGCCTAGAGAACCTTCGTAATAGTTATCGTCGGGTTTGCAGGTTGCTTGAGGGCTTTTTTGAAAAAATTTGCCATCACCCTGCCACCCCCTAGAAAACAAAGACTTAGCAGCACTTTACTTTCGAAAAAATGGCGTCATAAAACCGTCCGCGGCGCAAACCTGCGAGCCAGCGCCTTCAGCCCTCTTCAGGCAGATGGCTCTTCCAGCAATTGAATCAACTCGTACTCCATGAAATCGGCAAGTCCCAGCCAGTCCTGACGCTCCTGGCACTCGAGCATTTGCGTGAGCAATTGCGCCCAGACTTGCTGCGTCTGCGCGCCGGCCGACAGCAATGACTGCTGCGCGCCCTCGAACACATCGACCATGGTCAAAGCGGCCTCGACATCACGACCCAAGCGAAAAAGCCCGGCGCACTGGCGGCATTCGTCTATACAGCCTTGCAGCGCAGTCATTGCACAAACTCCTGATTGAACGCTGTACCGGCAATCTGCGCCCCCGCGCGACTACTGTTGAAAAACGCCACCTGCGGCTGACTGGCGATGTATCGCTCGAGCACGCACAGATAACCGCGAAAATTGAGTTGGGTACTGACGCGCTCGCCATACCCGTCACGCACCCAGTGCCGCGCCTGATTCACCGACGGCCCCAGGTCACCATCACTCCAGCCGGCATGGGTCTTGTTCATCGGGAAGGCAAAATCGGCGCCGAACAGGGTGATGCGTGCAGCGCCCATCTTCACTGCCAGATCCACGGCCGGGTGAATCACGCTGCCGCCCACATGCAACAGCGCCCTCGGGTACTGCTCACGCAATGCCGCATAGACCGGACTGGCCGAGTAAGCGCCATAACGCTTGCCCTTCCAGGCCCTCAGCACTTCGGGGTCACTCATGGGCAGATACACCAGCGGGATGCCGTCGGAGTCCTCGAAAGGCAAATGCCGGAAGCTGATGCGCTGATCGATGCTCACCACATAGTCGGGCACGATCCCGTGCTCGCGCAGCGGCCGGTACGCGGTATCGACACAAATGTACAACGGACGATCGGCCCGCTCGCGGATCACCGCCAGACGTTCGAAATGCTGCTCCAGTGTCGGCCCCGTGCCAATCACGAAAATCTCCCGACCGGCACAGGTGCCGAACAGCGTCGCCACATCATCGTCAGCCAGCAATACCGGCAAGCAGTCCTGCAGACGCTGTTGAATGAACGGTGACTGCGGATCGAACTCGCGGTTGTTGAAGCTCAGGTGCACTTCGCTGACCAGCCGATCGCGAATCTTTGCGTTGAAGTCATCGGCCAGCAGCATCTCGGCAGGCAATGCAAAAAACGGCGTGCAGATGTCGGGCAGGTCGCCGGCGTAGAGCAATTCAACTCGCGGATCCTGCAGCCACTGACGCTGATCGATCAATTGCAGCACCAGGGCGAACACCGCGCCATTGAGGATGTGTACGTAAAGTCGCTCAAGCCCGGTGCGCTCCAGCAACACCGCGGGCAAATCCCCGAGGCCGGTGCCGTAGACATGCAGTTGCGGCTTGTCCGCCGGCAGGCTGGCGGCCTGAATCTGCGCCTCGCGGACACGGTCATGCCGGCTGGTGAGCTGAATGCCGCCAATGCTCAGCGTCGAGCCCAGCCCTTGCGTCAGCTCAGCCTCGATCGCCGAACCGTCTTCGTTCAGCAATCTCGCGAACAGCGCCGGCCAGCGTCGTTCGATGACTTCAGCATTGGCCTGGAAAAACTCACTCATGACGCCTCGCGCTCCCTTCAGGCAAAAAAAAATAGCGTTCAAGGTTAACCCTTGAACGCTATTTTTGTATCCGTCGTTCTTAGCGGATTCAAGGACGATAAATAATCGCCGAACCCCATGACAAACCGACACCGAAACCACTGATTGCAATGCGATTCCAGTCGGAATCCATCACGTGTTTTTCCAGCAGCAGCGGCACACTGGACGACACGGTGTTGCCGGTCTCGACCATGTCCTTGATGAACTTCTCCGGCTCGCCTTCGAAGCGCCGCGCCACGGCGTCGACAATCGCCGCACTGCCCTGGTGAATGCAGAAGGCATCGATGTCATCGGCCTTGAGACCGGAATCGTCGAGCAGTTCGTGCAGGTGGGCCGGCACCTTGAGCAGCGCGAAGTTGAACACCTGACGGCCGTTCATGAAGAACACGCCATCGGTGACTTTCAGGTGCGGTGCGCCGGAACCGTCGGTGCCGAACTTGGCCTTGCCCAGCGCCCAGACCGGGTCTTCGCCCATCCAGGTGGCGGTAGCAGCGTCGCCAAACAGCATGGTGGTGTTGCGGTCTTCCGGGTCAACGATCTTCGAATACGGGTCAGCGGTGATCAGCAGGCCGTTCTTGAGGCCGGCAGCTTCCATGAAGCCTTTGATCGCATAGATGCCGTAGACGTAACCGGAGCAACCCAGGGAAATGTCGAACGCGGCCACGTTGGTTGGCAGACCAAGCTTGTCCTGAACGATGGCTGCGGTGTGCGGCAGGCCTTCTTCGTCACCGTTCTGGGTGACGACGATCAGTGCGTCGATGGACTCGCGTTTCAGATCCGGATTGCTGGCAAACAACGCATTGGCCGCTTCAACGCACAGATCGGAGGTCTCCTGTTCCGCGTCTTTGCGCGGCAGGAAGGCCGAACCGATCTTGCCAAGGATGAACTCTTCATCCTTCTCGAATTTCGCACCTTGTGCGTAGTTATCCACGCCGGCTACAGGAACGTAGCTCGCAATGCTTTTTATGCCAATCATTACGGCTTCCCAATAATAAACTGCCCAATACCACCGCTCGCAAGGATTCGAGGGGCGCCGACAAACAGAAAACGGCCGCCACAACGGGCAGCCACGGGGAGCGCAAAGGGCTATCACTGGGCCGAAAACGGGCCAGGCGCCATCTCCCCCGGTCATTACAATACAGTGAAGATGCGCGTTATGACTCGCAGGTCACGCTATTTTGCCGAATCGGTGGCAGATTGGGTCATTCGACCAATGACCAGTCCAGCGGTGTACCACGCTTGATCGGCTGGCGCGCACGGCGCCCGAGGACCGCATCGGTGTGCTTGGGCGGCAGACCGAGACCGGGACGAATGGCGCGCAGATTGGCCGCCGTGAAGGGTTCGCCGGCCGCCATATCGGTCGTGACGTACAGCGACCGACGGTAAACCAGCGACTTCTGCTCAGCCTCGGTCACCCCGTAATGCACCTGGCCCATGGCCTGCCAGGCACGTTCGGTCTCGACCACCAGGCTGGCCAGTTCCGCCGGCTCCAGCGAGAAACTGGCGTCCACCCCTCCGGCTGAACGGTCGAGGGTGAAGTGTTTTTCCACCACGGTCGCGCCGAGTGCCACCGCCGCCACCGACACGCCTACACCCATCGAGTGATCGGACAGCCCGACCTCACAGCCAAACAGCTCACGCAGATGCGGAATCGTGCGCACGTGGCTGTTGAGCGGCGTCGCCGGGTAGGTGCTGGTGCATTTGAGCAGCACCAGATCCTTGCAACCTGCCTCACGGGCAGCGCGCACGGTTTCATCGAGTTCGGCGATGCTGGCCATGCCGGTGGAAATGATCAGCGGTTTGCCGGTCGCCGCGACACGGCGAATCAACGGCAGATCGGTATTTTCGAAACTGGCGATCTTGTAGGCCGGCACATCGAGGCTTTCGAGAAAGTCCACGGCGCTGTCATCGAACGGCGTGGAAAACGCGAGCATGCCCAATTCTCTGGCCCGGGCGAAGATCGGCGCATGCCATTCCCAGGGTGTGTGGGCCTTTTCATACAGGTCGTAGAGCGAGGTGCCCGCCCAGAGACTGTTCGGATCCTTGATGAAGAACTCGCCTTGCGCCAGATCCAGAGTCATGGTTTCGGCGGTGTAGGTTTGCAGCTTCAGGGCGTGCGCACCGGCCTTTGCTGCCGCTTCGACAATCTGCAGGGCTACGTCCAGCGACTGGTTATGGTTGCCGCTCATTTCCGCGATGATGAACGGCGGCGCATCGGCACCGATCTGACGGTTGCCGATCTTGAAACTGCTCATTGACGGGATTCCTTCAATACCTTGGTGAACGCACAGGCACTCTGGGTGAACCCGGCGTCACGAAAAACATTCATCGAGGGCCGATTGGCCGGCAACACCTGAGCGGTGATGGCGGTCATTTGCGGCCAGTGCGCAGCCACAAAGGCTTCACCCTGCGCCAGCAGCGCCCGGCCCCAGCCGAGGCCGAATCGCCCCTCAAGCAGATACAGCGAAACCTCCGCCTCAAAGCCGCGCAGATCGTAGCGCAGGACGCCGACCGGGCCGTCATCCGCCTCGGCCACCAGCAGCAACCGCTGAGGATTGCGCAGGCTCGCGCCCAGCCAGTTCACATGTTGCGTCCAGTCAATCGCCCCGCTGTCCAGCGACCAGCGGCGCACCACCTCGGCATTGCGCCCGTCGAACAGCAACTGCGCATCCTCCGGCGTCGCCTGGCGCAATTTGAGCACCGCGCCGGCCAGTGCCGCCGCTACCCGCAGCGCACCGTGTCCGTCGACCAGTTGCCGCGAACGTTCGGCCAGGCTCTGGCGCAGATAAAAGTTGCCTACGACAAAGCCGATGGCATCGCGCAGTTGCTCGACGCTGACCTGCTCCCGCGCGCCCATGAACACATGCGCCCCGGCCGCCGCCATCACCTCGCCGTTGGCCTGCTGGTTGTTCGACACCGCAATGCAGATCGTCGGCAGGCCCAGGGCCGCGCGTTCCCAACTGGTGCCACCGCCGGCGCCGATAAACAGGTCGGCCTCGGTCATGCGCCGATGAAAATCACTGACGAAACTGTGCAGGCGCCAGTGCGGCCGCGTTTCGGCCAGCGCCTGCATCTCTGCCCAGGCCGGGTTGTCGGCGCCGGCGACAAAATCCACTTCAAGCGCCGAAAAATCCGCCAGCGCCAGCATCGCGTGATGAGTCTGGCGTGCCGCATCGAAGCCGCCGAAATTCACCAGCACCTGGCGCGCCACCGGTTTGATCTCGATGGCCGGGCCACTGAACTCTTCACGCAACATGGCAAAGCGCGGACCGAGCAGCGTTCGGCAACCGGCCGGCAGCAGCGGCTGATAGTTTTCGCTGAGCCCGGAGAGGTTCTGATTGAGCAGCAGATCCACGCTGTAGCGCCGGGTCGCCAGATCATCGACGGCGGCAATCCGTGGCGCAAAGCGACGGGCAGCGGTCTGCCAGTGATGATCGAGGCCATAGTGGTCGGCGATGATCCAGTCAAATCCGGGCTGCCTTTCCAGTTGCGCCGCCAGTGCATCGATATCCGCCTGCCACGGCAGCATCGATTCGATGGCTTGCTCCGGGTCTTCACCGGCATAGCGATCCGGCAACGCGAAGGTCTCGAAGCCTTCGCTCTGCAACGCATCAAGCCGATGCCCCGGCAAACGACGGCAGGCAAACGCGACATGACTGCCTTGCGTGCGCAATACCCGCGCCAGCGTCAGGCACCGGGCGATGTGGCCGCTGCCGATGGTCGGCGAGGCGTCGGCGCGGATCAGCACTCTCATTGCAGTTCTCCGCCCGCCTTGAGTGCCGCGTAAAGGTACTCGGCACGCTTCCAGTCTTCGACGGTATCGATGTCCTGCACCAGATACCGGGGCAGGATCACCGGCAGACTTGCCGGCGAATACAGCACCTCGCCACCCAGCCAGGCCTGACTACGGCCCCAATAGAACTGGCCGGCATCCTGAAAGGCAGCCGGCAGATCCTGCGAACGGGTATTGCGAAATTCGGGGTACAACGCCGTCAGGCCGCCCTGCCCGTCGAGGGTCAAGGCGCGCTGCACAGGAAAGCCGAAATCGGTGACCGAAAAAGCAAAGGACTTGTCCGGATGCTGCGCCAGCAATTCAAAGCCCTGACGCAGAAAGCGCGCCTGCAACAGCGGCGCCGTGGCGTACACACAGCAGGCGTATTCGAAGGCCGGCAGTTGCTGCAAGGCATGCACGATCACCGCCGCAGTGCCGGTGAAATCATCGGCCAGCTCCGCCGGACGCATGAACGGCACGTGGGCACCGTTGGCCCGCGCCACGTCGGCGATCTCTGCGTCGTCGGTGCTGACCACCACTTGCTCGAACAACCCAGAATCGAGGGCCGTGCGAATCGAACGGACAATCATCGGCACACCGTCGAACGGCTTGAGATTCTTGCGCGGGATGCGTTTGCTGCCCCCGCGGGCCGGGATGATTGCGACGTTGTTCAAGGACGTTTTTCCAAAAGGAACCAGGTGATGTCGTCCACCGGAAACTGCGGATCGCGGTGATAACCGAAGCCGTAATCCAGCAGTTGCAGATCAGGATAACGATCAAGCATTTCACCGGCGAAATCACGCTTGAACAGCTTGCCGCTGTTGCCGCGATAGGACACTTCCACCGGCGACGGATTGTAGTACTCGGCGATCAGGATGTAGCGCGAACTCAACGCATACAACTGCGCATACGCCGTCGCCAGTAGTTCCGGCGCCAGATGGATCAGCACGCCTTTGCTCAGGGTCAGGTCGTATTGGCGTTCACGGGGAAAGTCGAACAGCGAACCGTGCCAGATGTTCGCAATCTCCAGCGCACGCGCCTGGGCACAGGCACTGGCATTGATTTCGACCCCGAACAGCTCGCAGCGGGGCAACAACTGACGCAGCGCCTGCAAGTTGTTGCCGGCGTTGGTGCCCAGCTCCAGCAGGCTGTCGATCCGCCCGGCCCGGGTCAGCGCCTTGGCGAACAACGCCAGATTGGCCGCCACCAGTGGCTGGCCGACGTTGCGGTCAACGTACTGGTTGCCGAATTCGCCCTGCCAGAATTGTTCCTGCTCGCTGAGATCACGCATTACCGTTTTCCATCCACCGCCGTGGCGGCAATCATTCAGTCAACCGACGCAATTGCTCAACCACATAATCCTGCTGCTGATCGCTCAGCAACGGAAACAGCGGCAGGCTGATCGCTTCGGCGTAATAACGCTCCGCTTCGGGGAAGTCACCCTCGGAGAAACCCAGGTCACGATAGTACGGCTGCAAATGCACCGGAATGTAGTGCAGGTTCACGCCGACGCCGGCGGCGCGCAAGCCTTCGAACACCTGACGGTGGCTGAGGCTGATGCGTTCGGTCTGCAAACGCACCACATAAAGATGCCAGGCCGATTCGGCGTCCGGCTGGAGGCTCGGCACAGTCACCGGCAAGTACGCCAGCAAGCGGTCGTAACGCGCGGCCAGCTCCCGGCGACGGGCGATGAACTCGTCCAGTTTGCCCAACTGCGACAGGCCCAGCGCGGCTTGCAGATCGGTGATCCGGTAATTGAAACCCAGTTCGACCTGCTGGTAGTACCACGGGCCGTGGCTGGGTTCGGTCATCTGCTGCGGATCGCGGGTCATGCCGTGGCTGCGCAGGCGTTGCAGGCGCTCGGCCAGTTCCGGGCGATTGGTCAGCACCATGCCGCCTTCAGCGCTGGTGATGATCTTCACCGGATGAAAGCTGAACACGGTCATCGCGGCAAATTCACCGCAACCCACCGGGCGCCCGGCGTAACTGGCGCCGACCGCGTGGGAGGCGTCTTCGATGACCGTGAAGTTATAGCGCTCGGCCAGTTCGGCAATCCGCCGCATGTCGCAGCTCTGCCCGGAGAACGCCACTGCCACCAGCACTTTGGGCAGCGTACCGTCGCGTTCGGCAGCATCGAGTTTGCTTGCCAGAACTTCGGCATCGAGGTTCCAGGTCAGCGGATCGATGTCCACGAAATCAACGTCGGCACCGCAATAACGGCCGCAGTTGGCCGACGCGAGAAAGGTGTTCGGCGTGGTCCACAAGCGGTCGCCCGTTCCCAGCCCCGCCGCGAGACAGGCAATGTGCAGCGCCGCCGTGGCGTTGCACACTGCCACGGCGAAATCGGCCTGACAACGCTCGGCCATCGCCTGCTCGAAGCGTTCGATGGTCGGGCCCTGGGTCAACCAGTCGGACTGCAACACCTCGACCACCGCGTCGATGTCCGTCTGGTCGAGGCTTTGCCGGCCGTAGGGGATCATACCGACAGCTTCGCGTGCAGGTCGGCGATCTGCCCCACCGAGAGGAAGTGCGGGTTGGTGTCGGAGCGGTACTCGAAATCTTCACCGACCGGCACGCCACGCTCGCCGAGTTTGTCCTCGGCAAAATCCACGTCGACGCTGGTGAAACGAATCGACGGCTGGATCGTGTAGTGATCGGCAAACTCCAGGGTCATCCGTGCATCGTCCAGCGGCACCATCAGTTCATGCAGCTTCTCGCCCGGACGGATGCCGACGTTCTTGTGCGGCAGGTGCTCGGCCATGCCACGCGCGAGATCGACCACACGAATCGACGGGATCTTCGGCACGAACACTTCACCGCCGTGCATCCGCGCAAAGCTGTCGAGCACGAATTGCACGCCGTGATCGAGGGTGATCCAGAAGCGGGTCATGCGCTCGTCGGTGATCGGCAGTTCTGTCGCGCCGTCGGCGATGAGCTTGCTGAAGAACGGCACCACTGACCCGCGCGAGCCCGCCACGTTGCCGTAGCGCACCACGGCAAAACGCGTCTGCTGTTCACCGGCAATGTTGTTGGCCGCGACGAACAGCTTGTCCGACAGCAACTTGGTGGCGCCGTACAGGTTGATCGGGCTCGCGGCCTTGTCGGTGGACAGCGCGACGACTTTCTTCACGCCGTTGTCGATGGCGGCGGCGATGATGTTCTCCGCGCCGTTGACGTTGGTGCGGATGCATTCGGTCGGGTTGTATTCCGCCGCCGGCACCTGCTTCAACGCCGCGGCATGCACCACGTAATCGATGCCGCGCATGGCCTGGCGCAGACGATCGGCATCGCGTACGTCACCGAGGAAGTAACGCATGCACGGCGCGTTGAACGTCTGCTGCATTTCGTATTGCTTGAGCTCATCCCGGGAAAACACCACCACGCGCTTGGGCTGGTATTGCTCCAGCAGGCGCGCGATGAACTTGCGCCCGAACGAGCCGGTGCCACCGGAGATGAAAATCGATTTACCGTTGAACATGTCTTGAATCCTGTTCCCTGTGCGAAGGCTTAGGCGAGCAACTGCGCCCAGTCCAGCGAAGCACTTTCGTTGAGAACAAAACCTTTGCCGCTCAGGCTCAGGTTCGGGTTATACGCCGTGTCCCGGGCAAAAGCGCCGGACCATTTTTCACGCAGCGCTTGCAGTGCCTGTGGCGCCTGCGGCACCTCGCCCGAATGGATGACCTGAACCAGCGGCGTCCAGACGGTGAGGAAACCGGCTTCACCCGCCTTCAGGCACAGATCGACATCGCTGAAGCCGTCAGCAAATTGCGCGTCATCCAGACCATCCAGCGCATTGAACAGTGCTTTGCCAATCATCAGGCAGATGCCCGACACCGCCGAGTAGTTCTGATCCACGGCCAGACGCTGCATGTAGCCCTCGGCGTCATGTTTCTCACCGATGAAGGCAGAACCGACACCATCGTTCAGCCCCAGAATCAGACCGGCCTGAGCGATCTTGCCATCGCGGTCCACCAGTTTCGCACCGACCACGCCGACTTCCGGACGCTGGGCATGGTTGAGCAGCGACTCGATCCAGTTCGGATTGACCACTTCACCGTCGGCGGCCATCAGCACCAGGTATTCACCCTGCGCCTGCTGGCTGGCGGCGTTGCTCAGCGCCACGGCACCGAGTGGCTGATCGGCACGCAAGACCTGCACCTTGGCGTGCTGCAGTGTGCCCAGCCAGTCATTGACCGCGGCGGACAGATTGGGACCTGCGGCGATCAACACCTCATAGCGGGTGTAGCGGGTTCGCAGCAGTACGCCTTCGATGCAACGCTGCAGCGCAGGAAGATCATCGATTGCCGGCACGATGACCGACACCAATGGCTGTTCGCCGTGACGGTAGTCGACCTGATAAGTGCCCGGTTTCGACGAGGTGATTTTCGCCTTGTAACCACGATTGCCCAGGTGACGCAGCAGCGCCTGACGCTCATCGGCGTTTTCTTCCAGCACCGAAGCACCGGCAATCAACAGCGGTTCGTCAAGGTGAGCCAGGCCATCCAGACCACCTTGCTCAATGATGCGCAGCAGCAGATCGAATTCCAGCGCCTTGCTGAAGTCGGCCTGATAACCACCGGCCTCGATCAACACTTCACGACGGATCAACCAGTGCCGTGCCATCAGTGCCGGCAGGCTTTGCAACAGATCGAGGTTGAAGCCCGGACGGAAGACATCCACCAGTGCGCCATCGGCGGTGCGCTGGATTTCGTCGGTGGCCACCGCGCGGCACCCGTCGGCAGACGCCAGCTCCAGACCGGCGCGCAACAGACCGCCGGCGGTGAACTCGTCGCCCGCTTCGGCCAGCAACAGCCAGTCGCACGGCGACTGATTGACGCTCAGGTTCAGCTTGTCGACAAAATTGCTCGGCGAGACCCGGACAAAGTGCAAAGTGTTTTGCGCAGTGGTCGCGGCCGGCGGCTCACCCGTGGTGAACACCACCACCTTGAAGGCCTTGCTGTGACCTTCGAGCAGGCTGTCCAGGGTGATCTGCAACTTGTCGATGTCGTTGTCCAGATCGAGCAGGAAGATGCCGAACTGCGGACCGCCATCGTGGGCTGCCAGGTGACCGGCGATAGCCTCGAGCTGTCCGGCATCCGGTTGACGCGCCGCGAGCCATTCAAGCAGGCGACCGGTCCTCATCTTGCCGAATGCCTGATCGTTGCCTTTGAGGGAGGTCGCTTGCAGACGCGCGATCCAGTCGCGCAGTTTTTGCGCGTCTTCTTCCTCACCCATCGATTGCAACTGGTCAATCAGACGCGTGATGACCTGGCGGTTGAACACGTTGCTGTCGTGGGCCTGCCACAAACGGTCGACCACACTTTCCGGGGTGTCGTTGTTGCGGGCCAGCATCAGGTTCTGCTGGCGCGCCCAGATGCCTTCCAGGCCTTGCAACTGCAGGCGCCCTGCCGGCATCGAGTGCAGCAGGAATTCGAACTGGGTCAATTGATCGAAGAACGCCTGATTGTAGAACGGCATCTCGACGTACTGTTTCGGGCCGAAACGGCGCTGTGGGCCCGCCTCGATATCGGTCCAGGCCGACTCGAATACCAGCTCGGCAGTCAACGCGCGACCGGCGCGCAGGCTGTCGGCCAGTGCTTCGAAGCTATCCAGCACGAACTGTTTGCCCTGCTCCGGATCCTGATGCTTGACCTGGGTCGGCAACCCGGCAAGGAAACCGGCAAAGGCTTCGCGTTCGGCGACGTGCCTGGCGTCGGTGTAGGCCAGCGAGTGATAAATCTCGGTGTTGTGGTCGGAGTGCTGATAGTTGAGCTCACGCACCACGTACGGGATCGGCAGAATCCGCGCCTTGCCCCGCGCCAGCATGTAGTAGGTGTGACCGACTTCCTGCCACTGGAAGATCGTGTCTTGCGGCATGGCCGCATACCAGTCGCGCAGAATCTCCGTACGTTGCACGGCATAGAACGGCGGCAGGTACTGATACATGTAGTCGATCAGGCGATCCTGGGCGAGATCGGCCGAGTAGTCCTCGCAGACCTTCTTGTCGCGACGGTAGTAGCTGACGCTGTTGGCCAGCGACAGGTACATCATGCTGTAGCCATGGCACAGGCTGTAATCGGGGTTGGCATTCATGAAGGCGACGGCTTCATGCAAGGCATCGTGCACGAGGAAGTCGTCGTCCGCCGCAAACACCATGTACGGCGTCTGCAATTGCTCGACACCGTAGGCCAGCTTGGCGCGGATGCCCCAGTAGCCGTACTGCGGCAAGTGCTGGTAGTCGACGTTGGCAAACTGCCCGAGCATGTCCGGTTGTGCCTCGGCCGAAGAATCCAGCACCAGGATCCTGCACGGCAGGGTGCTGTAGAAACGCACGGCCCTGCGCAGAAACGCCGGGCGTTCGTGAGATATCAGCACAACGGTCAACTGTTCGTTGAGTGCCAAACCGTGTCCAGAACTGTTCTTGCCTTGCATAAATTCCCCACAAGCGACGAGTCGCCGAAAACTCAACGTTGTTTTTGTCGATTAACGAACGCGACGCAGATAGCCATCCGGCGCGACAGTGATCAGCAACTTGCTGTGAATGGCCTGATCGATTTCGAAATCGCTGCTCTCTTTCAGGTAAGCCCACACAGCAGTTTTCGGGTTGTCACCCTTGCCCCACGGGCGATCCGGGAAGGCGTCTTGCGGCATGTCTTCGACCACGGTGTCCATGACCACGCAGTAGCTGCCCACCGACACCAGCGGTGCGTACAGACGCAGCTCTTCGAGGACGTGCTCGTGGGTGTGATTGGAATCCAGCACCACCAGCACTTTCTTGCCCTGCACGCGTTCGCGCACCTGGTCGACGATCGCGGTGTCGATGCTCGAACCCTGGATCATGCTGATCCGCTTGAACATCGGGTGCGCTTCGATGGCTTCGCGATTGTGCTGGCGGATGTCGATATCGATGCCCAGGACTTCGCCGTGACCGATCAGCTCGAGGATCGAGGCGTAGAACACCAGCGAACCGCCGTGGGCGATACCGGTTTCCACGATGATGTCCGGGCGCAGGTTCCAGATGATTTCCTGCATGGCGACCATGTCCTGCGGGAACTGAATGATCGGCCGGCCCATCCAGCTGAAGTTGTAGGTGTACTTGTGTTTAGCGGTAGTGCCGACCCAATCCAGAGACTCGGTTTGCAGCGCCTTGTCCTGTTGCAGGCCTTCGATGTTGGCTTTTACTTCTTCGCGAAACTGCTCATGTGGATTCATTGCGACTCTCCAAAAATTCGGGAAAACGGCTTACCTGAACACCCTGGCGTCAGGGTATGGCACGGTGTTGGTCTTGATGATCCTGGCGGGATTGCCCACCACGACCGAAAAATCCGGGACATCCTTTGTCACCACAGCGCCGGCGCCGATAGTCACCCAGCGACCGATGCGCAGACGCGGCAGAATCGTGGCGTTGGTACCGATAAACGTACCGTCGCCGATTTCCACACAGCCGGCGATGCACACGCCCGGCGCCATGAACACTGAATGGCCGATCCGCCCTTCATGCCCCACGACGCTACCGGCGCTGATGCTGGTGTTGTCGCCGAGTTCGACTTCGGCCTGCATCAACACGCCTTCCTGCAGGTAACTGCCCTGCCCCATGCGGATCATGCTCAGGTCGATACCGGGATGAACGAACTGGCCGAGCTTCGCCCCTGCCTCCACCAACTGACAGGTGGTTTCGTAGCGTAACCGGGTACTGCCGGTGATCAGATTGACGAAGCGCACGTCCGGGCCATTGAGCTCGGCGACCCGCTCCGAACCACCCACCACCGGCACCCCGTAAAACAGCGTGCCGTGCTTGCGCGGATCGTTGTCCAGAAAGGCGAACTCGACATTCGGCGTACTGCGCTTGACCGCGTGCAGCATGCGCACCGCTTCCGGGTTGGCGGCCCCCAGCAGATACATCTTCACAGCGCGGGCCTGCCTGCCAACATGTCCAGCACCACTTGCACCACGCGCTGCTGATCGGCGTCGGTCATGTCGTGATAGCTCGGCAGATTGAAGGCGCGCTCCGGCAGGGCGAATGACACCGGGGTGTCAACGTTGTGCCCGCTGAACATCGGCAACGTCGACAGCGGCCAGAAGAACACCCGGGCATCGATGTCAGCCGCCTGGAAAGCCGCGATCAACTGGTCGCGATGGATACCGGTGTCGGCATCGAACACCACGGTCGGCATCCAGTAACCGTTGCGCCCGTGAGCCGGCTCGGGATTGAGCGACACGCCCGGTACGCCTTCCAGCGCCTGTGCATAGTTGGAAAAGATCGCCCGCTTGCGCGCGATCAACTCTTCGATCCGCTCGACCTGCGCGCAACCGACGGCCGCCTGCAGGTTGCTCATCTTGTATTTGAAACCGACGAACTCTGGCCAGAACTGCTTGGTGCAGCCCGCCACGCGACCGTGGTTGGACAGGGTCAGCACGCGCTCGTACAAGGCCTTGTCCGAGGTAACGAACATTCCGCCCTCGCCGGTGGTCATGGTCTTGGTGCCGTGGAACGAGAAAGCACCGAAGGCTCCCATCGAACCGGCCGCCTGACCGCGCCACTGCGAACCGATGGCTTCGGCCGCATCTTCGATCACGGGAATCCCGAATTCCTTGCCGATGGCCAGCAAGGCATCCATGTCACACAGATTGCCGTACAGGTGCACCGCCAGAATGGCCTTGGTGCGCGGGCTGATCGCGTTTCTGACCTGCTGCGGGTCGAGGCACCAGCTGTCGGCCAGCACATCGACAAATACCGGGGTCGCGCCCAGGTAGGTGATCGGCGCCGCCGAAGCGATCCAGTTGGTATTGCCAAGGATCACTTCGTCACCGGCACCGACCCCCAATGCCGCCATGCCCATGTGCAACGCCCCGGTGCAACTGGAAGTAGCGATCGCATAGGTCGCGCCCAAATGCTCGGCGAAGCCGTGTTCGAAGCGGGTCAGGTATTCGTAGCAGCGCGCGCCCCAGCCGTTCTGCACGGCATCCAGGGCATATTGCGCTTCGAGTTCGCCGACGCTGGGTTTGGTGTAGTGAATTCTGCTCATTGAATGCTCAACTCCGGAACGGCGACGACAAAGCGTGCACCCCATGTTTTGGCTTCGGCCAGTTGTTGCGTCACTTCGCTCAACAGGTTCCAGGGCAGAACCAGAATGTAGTCCGGCCGCTCTTGCGCAATGCGCTCGGGCGCCACGATCGGAATGCGACTGCCCGGCAGGAACTTGCCCTGTTTGTGCGGGTTGGCATCGGCGACCCAGGCCAGCAGATCCGTCCTCACGCCGGCGAAGTTGAGCAAGGTATTTCCTTTGGCTGCCGCGCCATAACCGACCACGCGCTTGCCCTCGGCCTTGGCCTGCAACAGGAAGCGCAGCAGCTGGTGCTTGATGTTTTCGGCGGCAGGCGCCAGCGTCGCGTAGTACCCGGTGGTTTTCACCCCGGCGTCGAGCTCGGCCTGCAACTGCTGCTGCACCGCTGGCTGCACGGCGCGGCGTAAACCGTCCTTGCGCTGGACGAACACCCGCAGCGATCCGCCATGGGTGGTCAGCTGGCTGACGTCGAACACTTCCAGGCCGTTGCGCTCGCACAGGGTCTGCACGGCGGTCAGGGACAGGTAGGAATAGTGTTCGTGATACAGCGTGTCGAACTGCGCGCCGGCCATCAGCGTCAGCAGTTGCGGGAATTCGAAGGTGGCGACGCCGGTCGGCTTGAGCAGCGTGGCGAAACCACCAAGGAAATCGTTGATATCCGGCACATGGGCCAGCACGTTGTTGGCGGCCATCAGGTCGGCGGCCCAGCCTTCGCTTTTCAGCTGGGCGGCGGTGTCGCGACCGAAGAACAGTTCACGAATCTCCAGGCCTTTTTCCCGTGCCGCCTGCGCGGTGCTGCGGGTCGGCTCGACGCCCAGGCACTGGATGCCGCGACCGGCCACGTATTGCAGCAGGTAGCCGTCGTTGGCCGCGACTTCCACCACGCGGCTGTCGGCGGTCAGGCCGAAGCGCTCGACCATCTCGGCCACATAACGCTCGGCATGAGCCAGCCAGGTGCTGGAGAACGAACTGAAGTAGGCGTATTCGGCGTCGAACAGGCTGTCGGCAGAGGTGTAATCCTCGGTCTGCACCAGCCAGCATTGCTGGCACACGGCGACCTTCAGCGGCACCCATTGTTCGGCCTGCTCCAGCCGATCGACGTGCACGTAGGCGTTGGACGGTGGCGAGGTGCCGAGGTCGATCAGCGGCAAGCTCAGCGGTGCGGCGCACCCACGGCAGTTCATAGACGCACTCCAGCAAAGTGTTGATCGAGCGCGGGATGGCTGGAATCACGCGCTGACAAATTATTGACAGGCAACGGCCAGGCGATCGCCAGCCGTGGATCGTTCACCGACAGACCGCCCTCGTGCTCCGGCGCGTAATCGGCGCTGTGCAGGTAAAGCAGTTCGGCGTCTTCAGTGAGGGTCTGGAAACCGTGGGCGAAGCCGGCCGGAATCAACAGGCTGCGACCGTCACCGGCCTTCAGGTGCTCGGCGTGCCAGTGCAGGAAGGTTTCCGAGTCCGGGCGCAGGTCTACCGCTACGTCCCACACTTCACCTCGCAGGCAGGTGATCAACTTGGCTTCCGGCGCATTGGCGTTCTGGTAATGCAGACCTCGCACGCTGCCCTTCTCGCGGGTGCAGGAATGGTTGATCTGGCGGATGTGAAATTCACTGCCGAACGCTTTCAGGCTGCCTTCGCAGAACAGACGGGCGAAGTGCCCGCGCTGATCTTCGAAGCGCTTGTGCTGGACGCTGAACAACCCGGCCAGCGGCAACGGTTTCAAGGAAAACTCGCTCACAACGCGCCCCGGTACAGGTTCAGTTGGCCGAGGGTCACGGTGCGCATGTCGTCGCCGTTCTGCCACGCCAAGTGCCAGTCGAGGGTCTGGGTCAGGCATTGCTGCAACGTCCAGCGCGGTTGCCAGCCGAGCACCTGACGGGCGCGGCTGCTGTCCAGACGCAACAGGCCGGCTTCGTGCAGGTCACTCTTTTCGAGGCGCAGGCCACGGGCCTGAGGCCAGCGGTTGGAGAGCAGTTCAACCACTTCGCCGACGCTGCACATGTCCGCTTCGCCCGGGCCGAAGTTCCACGCGCCGGCGTATTCCGGGCCATCTTCATAGAGGCCGGCGGCCAGTTGCAGGTAGCCGGCCAGCGGCTCCAGCGCGTGCTGCCACGGGCGCACGGCTTGCGGGTAACGCAAGGTCACCGGCTCGTCGGCCGACCAGGCTTTCAGTACATCGGGAATCAGCCGTTCTGGGGCGAAGTCGCCACCGCCCAACACGTTGCCGGCGCGCGCGGTGGCCAGGGCCAGACCATGCTCGGCGTACTTGTCGGCCGGGAAGAACGATGCCGCGTAAGACTGCGCCAGCAACTCGCAGCAGGCCTTGCTGCTGCTGTAAGGATCGTGACCACCGAGGGCTTCGTCCTCGCGGTACGGCCACAGCCATTCCTTGTTGGCGTAGACCTTGTCGGTGGTCACCAGCACGCAGGCCCGCACGCAACCGACCTGACGAATCGCTTCGAGCAGATTGAGGGTGCCCATGACGTTGCTGGAATAAGTCCCCAGCGGATCGCGATAACCTTCACGCACCAGCGGCTGGGCCGCCAGGTGCAGGACGATCTCAGGCTCGGTGTCAGCGATGATCTCGAGCAAGGCGCCGAGGTCACGCAGGTCGCCGCGCTGGTCGTTGATGCCTTCGCTCACGCGCGCCAGTTCGAACAGGCTCGGCTCGGTCGACGGATCGAGGGAAAAACCGCTGACTTGCGCGCCGAGGCTTTGCAGCCACAGGGTCAGCCAGCTGCCCTTGAAACCGGTGTGGCCGGTGACCAGAACCCGCTTGCCGCGCCAGAATTCCGGACTCAGTCCCATTGCTTCCATGGGGCCTCCCCGCTCTGCCACAAGGCTTCGAGGTGGTTCTTGTCACGCAGGGTGTCCATTGGCTGCCAGAAGCCTTCGTGCTGGTACGCCATCAACTCGCCGCGCTCGGCCAGACCGTCGAGCGGGCCGGACTCCCACGAGGTTTCGTCGCCTTCGATCAGCGGCAAAACCTTGGGCGAGAGCACAAAGAAACCACCGTTGATCCAGCCACCGTCACCGCGCGGTTTTTCCGTGAAACCGAGAACCCGGTCGCCGTCACGATCCAGCGCGCCATAGCGGCCCGGCGGTTGTACGGCGGTGACTGTCGCCAACTTGCCGTGAGTCAGGTGGAAATCCACCAGCGAGCTGATATTCAGGTCGGAGACGCCGTCGCCATAGGTGAAGCAGAAGGCTTGTTCGTTTTCCAGATAGCGTGCGGCGCGGCGCAGACGGCCACCGGTCATGGTTTCCTCGCCGGTGTCGATCAGCGTCACGCGCCACGGTTCGCTGTAGTTCTGGTGAACGTCCATGCGATTTTCACGCATGTCGAACGTCACGTCGGAGGTGTGCAGGAAGTAGTTGGCGAAGAAGTCTTTGATCGCGTAGCCCTTGTAGCCAAGGCAAATCACGAAGTCATGAATCCCGTGGGCGGAATACTGTTTCATGATGTGCCAGAGAATTGGCTTGCCACCGATCTCGATCATCGGTTTCGGCTTGAGGTGCGACTCTTCACTGATGCGCGTGCCCAGGCCACCCGCCAAAATAACTGCCTTCATGGTCTCCCCTCTCGTTCGTCACAGGGCTGCGCGCTGCTTTTTGCGCATTGCGGCCTTCTGGCTAAACCTTTCTGCCGGTACGGGCGCAGGGGCAATGACCGCGAGCGCTCGTTTTATGGCGATTTGAGGGGGACTTGCAGGAAACGCGCCAGCTCCGCTGGCTGCGCGTCGGCAGGACAGCTGCCCTTAAAAAAAGGGATGAGACCGTTGCCGGCCTCACCCCTTTGATTGAACGATCTCAGCGAATCAGGCGGATCAGCCAAACATGGCGAACCCGTCATTGCCGGTTGGCAGGTTGATGTACTTGCCGTCAGACGTCTGGATATATTCAATATTGTTGAAACCGGCGAACCAGTCCTTCAGTCGCACGCCGTCTTCCGGAGTCTGACCTTCGAAGACGCTGTACTGATGCAGGAACAGATCATTGCCGACCCGATCAAGCAGCAGTTGCTGAGCGCTGATGTTCGTCAGGATCAACTTGTCGCCGGAACTGGTGCCATTGTCCTGAATGGTGACCAGTCTCGAGGTATTGACGGTGTAGGTGTCATTATCCTCGCCGCCGAACGCCGAGCCGGGCCCCTGCAGAAGCAATTTGTCAGCACCCGCTCCACCGAACAGCGAGAAGCCGGCGCCAGTGCCGGTCAGCAGATCGTCGCCTTCACCACCGTCAGCCATGCCATACACCACGGTAATGGTGTCATTGCCGGCTTCACCAAAGGCCTGGGTGCCACGGTCATCGGGCGCTGCAACGATGGTGTCGTTGCCATTGCCGCCATACAGAAGGTCGGCCTGCGGCCCACCCGCTGCAACATTCACAGCGAACGGTCCGAGCGGGGTGTACAGGCTGCCATAGATGACATCGTTGCCGTCTCCGCCATAAATGACGTCGTTACCCAGACCGCCCTCCAGACCATTGGCGGCAGCATTGCCGGTCAGCGTGTCATTGAAGCTTGTCCCGATCAGACTCTCGACATTGATGAATACATCGCCTTCGGCATCGCCACCCTGACTGACGCCGGTCTGCAGGTTGATATTCACGGCGGTGGTGTTGTTGGCGTACCACACCGTGTCGATGCCTTCACGACCGTCGAACACGTCGGCACCTGCTCCGCCAACGAAGTTGTCGTTGGCGGTCGAACCGAGGAACGTGTCAGCGAAACGACTGCCCTGGAAAATCTCGATCCCGGCGAACGTATCGCCCGCTGCATCGCCGGCGTTGGCGTTGGTTTTCAGGTCGATGGTGACCGCGCTGTCCGAGGACTCATAGCTGACCATATCCAGGCCGAGTCCCCCGTTGATTGCGAGCGCCACAGAGCTGCCAACGAAGACATCGTTGAATTTCGAGCCCGTCATTGCCTCGACGCTGTTGTAAGTATCGCCCATCGCAATCCCGGTACTGACACCGGTTTTCAGGTTGATGCTGACGCCTGCGGTACTGTCGTCATAGGACACCGTGTCCATGCCCGCACCGCCGATGAACTGGTCGGCACCGCCACCGCCATACAGCACATCGTTGCCGATACCACCGGTCATGATGTTGTCGCAGGCATTCCCGTAACCGGTAAACGCAACGGTCCCGGTGTAGGTCATGCGCTCGACATTGGCTGCCATCGTGTGGGTATTCCAGCTGACGCGAATTTCGTCGTTACCACCACCCGCCTGTTCGATGATCGTTACGCCACCGCCGTTGACGTAGTAGATGTCATCACCGGCACCGCCCTCGAAAGTCGCGTAGCTGATAGCCGCGGCGGTGAAGGTGTCGTTGAAGGCCGAGCCGACGACTTTTTCGATGTTGGTCAGGGTATCGCCCTGCGCATCGCCACCGGTTCCCGCCAAGCTGGTGCCCGGACGAATCTCGACATTGACGGCCTCGGCTGAGGTTGAATAGTCGACCGTATCGAAGCCAGTGCCACCGTCGAAAGCAAACACTCGGCTGTCAGCAAAGAACGTGTCGTTGTACTTCGAGCCGGCAATCGCTTCGATGCTGTTATAGACATCGCCCGCAGCGATTCCGCTGTTGATTCCGGTCTTCAGATCAAGCGTGACGCCGACGGTGCTGTCGTCGTAGGACGCGGTGTCCATGCCTGCCCCACCGAAGAACTGGTCGGCACCGCCGCCGCCCTTGAGGATGTCGTTGCTCGCGCCGCCGGTGATGATGTTGTCGCTGTCGTTGCCCGCGCCGGTAAACGAGCCGGTGCCGGTGAAGGTCAGACGCTCGACGTTGGCCGCCAGCGTGTGCTCTTTGTAGGTGACGCGTACCTCATCGTTGCCGCCACCGGCCTGCTCGATGACGGTCACGCCACCGCCGTTGACGAAGTAGATGTCATCGCCGGCGCCGCCCTCGAAGGTCACGGTGCTGAGAGGGGCTGCGGTGAACGTGTCGTTGAAGGCCGAACCGATGACTTTTTCGATGCTGGCCAGGGTATCGCCCTGCGCATCGCCACCGGTGCCTGCCAGACCGATACCCGGACGAACATCAACGTTGATGGCTTCGGCCGAGGTTGAATAGTCGACCGTGTCGGTGCCCGTCCCCCCGTTGAAGGCAAACACCCGGCCATCGGCGATGAAGGTGTCGTTGTATTTGGAGCCGGTGATTGCTTCGATGTCGTTGTAGACATCGCCCGCACCGATTCCGGAATTGACACCGGTTTTCAGGTTGAGCGTGACGCCTACGGTGCTGTCGTCATAGGACACCGTGTCCATGCCCGCACCACCGAAGAACTGATCAGCCCCGCCACCGCCCAGCAGCGTGTCATTGCCGTTGCCGCCAGTGATGATGTTGTCGCTGGCATTGCCCGCACCGGTAAACGACTCGGTGCCAACGTAGGTCAGACGCTCGACGTTGGCCGCCAGCGTGTGCTCTTTGTAGGTGACGCGTACCTCATCGTT
>NZ_JBMDJR010000018.1:0-89992 GCF_057809295.1 Pseudomonas sp. FG35
CCCTGTTACCGCCGTGAAAGGGCGGTGTCCTAGGCCACTAGACGAAGGGGACACACTACAACATTCACTCCCTGCCGCGTTTCGCTGTGTGCTTTACGCTGCAAGTGGCGCGCATTCTATGGATGGATTGAAAGGTCGTCAACCCCCAGATATAAATTTATTTAAATCAATGACTTCGACCTGCTTTACGCACCGTTTCCGGGTTTTGCGTCGCCCGACGATTGACGCCTATATTCCGACACTCGCCAAGGCGTTATAGTCCACGGCACAGGTGATGGCAATCTGCACCCCAAGGGCCAGCATTTATATAAGCCGGTTCCTGGCCGATACAGATACAGCTTCGCCGATCCAAACCCGTCGAGCGGCGCTAGGCTCCTGTATGCCAAGCCACTACACTCGCACGCGAACCCTATAAAGAGGTCTTACCGGTGACACCACTCATGATCACCCTGCTAGTCATAGCCGGGATCGCAATCTTGATCGCCATTGGCTACATGAACCATGTGGTGGAAAACACCAAACTGGAGAAGGCCCGCACCAAGGTCGAACTCAACGACCGCCTGCGCCGTTGCGGCGAACTGACCGAAACCTTCCCCGGCCAGTTCATGACCCCGGCCCTAAAGCTGCTGCTGACCCGCCTTGAGCTGAACGTCTGCCAGCGCCTGCTGAACCTGGAAAAGACCAGCGCCACCACCAAGGCCCGCATCACCGAACTCAGCGCCCTGGTCGCCCAGGGCGAATCGATCCCGGTCAACAACCCACCAGCCCCGATCCAGACCGAAGCCAAGGCCAAAGACGTCCGCTTCCTCCTCGAAGCCCTCCACGGCCAGATCACCCGCGCCGCCCAGGACGGCTTCCTGCCACCGAACGAAGCCAAACACTGGATCCGCGAAGTACGCCACATCCTCGTACTGCTGCACATCGAGTTCTTCAACAACCTAGGCCAACACGCCCTCCAGCAAAACCAACCCGGCCAGGCCCGCCTCGCCTTCGAACGCGGCGTGCAATACCTGCGCAAACAGCAAGACCCGCAAATCTACGCCGAACAACTCCAATACCTGGAAAAACTCCTGGCCCGCGCCAACGCCCAGGTCATGGACAAGATCGCCCCGGTCGAAGGCGAAGAAAACCAGCTGACCGCCGGCCTCAAAGATGTCGAGGCTGACGCGGACTGGAAGAAGAAAGTGATTTACGACTGAGTGCAGTCAGAGAGAGAAGCCACCGAGAGGTGGCTTTTTTATTGGTAGCGGGAAAGATCAAAATAAAAAGCGCCCTCACCCTAACCCTCTCCCGGAGGGAGAGGGGACTGACCGAGGTGTTTGGGAGAGGTACGCCGACGTGAGATACCGAGTCGAACTCGGTTTTTGAAACGCATGCAACTCGACTCCTGCTTTGGCTTTGGCTTTGGCTTTGGCTTTGGCTTTCACCACTCAACACGATGAGCGTTAGCTCGAGTACCGCTTTTGGCGTGCCGGCCCCATCGGAAGGCTGAGTGGAGGGATTTATCCGTGGGTGGGAGCGCAGCGACCGTGCGGCGAAGCCGCATGCATCGAGAGGAGGTGCAGCGAAGCAAACCGTAGGCGATGCCCCCGGATGAATCCCGGAACGAAGGAACCTCGAGCCTCAGCGAGAGGCCGAACGCAGGGGCCCAGACCTTTGGTTCCTTTGGGGCGTTTGCCAAAGGGACTCGCCGTAAGGGCGAAACCGCCAGCGGCAGCACCCGAAGCAACGGATATTCACCCCAAACAACCAACAACCTGGTCGGCCCAAAGGCCGCCAAGGTCAAAGCCGAAAGTGCCCCACCATCCCCCGCAACTCACTCCCCAACTGCGCCAGCTCAACACTCGAAGCCGCATTCCCCCGCATGGCAATCGAAGACTGATCCGCACTCGCCCGAATACTCGTCACACTGCGATTGATCTCCTCGGCCACCGAACTCTGCTCCTCGGCCGCCGCCGCAATCTGCTGGTTCATCTGCTGAATCAACGAAACCGCCGCCGCAATACTCCCCAACGCACTCTCGGTCTGCAACGCATCACTTACCGCCAGCTTCACCAGTTCGCCACTGCTCTGAATCTGCTGCACCGACGAATGCGCCGCCGAGCGCAAGGCGCTGACCAGCCGCTCGATCTCCTCGGTCGACTGCTGCGTGCGCCGGGCCAGCGCCCGCACTTCATCGGCGACCACCGCAAAGCCCCTGCCCTGCTCGCCCGCCCGCGCCGCTTCGATCGCCGCGTTGAGCGCCAGCAGGTTGGTCTGCTCGGCGACACTCTTGATCACACCCAGCACCGTGCCGATGTTCTGGATTTCCGCACTGAGGCTTTCGATGCTCGAACTGGCCGACGTCGCCGAATCCGCCAGTTGCTCGATCCGCGCCATGCTCTGACGCACCACCTGCTGACCGCTTTCAACCTTGCCATCGGCAGTCTGCGCCGCGAGCGCCGCCTCTTCGGCATTGCGCGCCACATCGTGAACGGTGGCGGTCATCTGGTTCATGGCCGTGGCGACCTGTTCGGTTTCCTCTTTCTGGCTGCTGACCTCAAGGTTGGTCTGTTCGGTCACCGCCGACAGCGATTGCGCCGAACTCGCCAACTGTTCGATCCCCGCCTGCAACCCGCTGACAATCGTGCTCAAACCCGCGCCCATCTGCTGCATGGCCAGCATCAACTGACCGATTTCGTCCCGCCGGGTGACCTCGATCGTTGCACTCAGATCACCGGCCGCAATCTGTTGCGCCACATGAATCACGCTGCGCAACGGCGCCACAATCAGTCGGGTGATCACCCACGCCGCGATCAGCCCGACCAGCAACGCCAGCGCCGACGAGCCAATGATCAGCACCGAATTCTTTTTCAGTTCGCCCTGCATCGCGCCGTCTTGCGCGACATAGGCCTGATCGACCCGCGCCACGACTTCATCGGCCCGCTGGTGCAACTGTTGATAGACAGTCTTTTCCTGAGCCAGCAACCCGGTGTACTCGGCAAGCTTGTCGCTGAAACCGGCAATGTGCCCGGACACTTCATTGAGCACCGTCAGGTAACCCTCGTCCTTGACCGTGGATTTGAGCTGCTCGGCCTGGGCCTGAGCTTGGGCAGCCTGCTCGATATTGCCCTGACCTGCACTGTCATCACCCTTGCGGCTTTGATCCAGACGTACCCGTGCTTCGTTCATTGCCTGCAACATCAAGCGTGAGACTTGGCTGACCTGGCCAGCCTGCTCGATGAATTGCGCCCCGTCCTTGCCTTCGCTGTCTTTCAGGGTGTACGCGCCGTCATCGGCAAGACCGGCCTGCAGCACATCGAGATTGTTGGCGACGCTGGACACCGACCAACTGGCCATTTCCAGCGCCAGGTCCTTGGCCTGGGACAACGAGACGAATTCATCAAACGCCTTGCGATAGGCAACCAGCGACTGTTCTACGTCGCTCATCACCGGCACATTCGCCGAGGATTGCGCCTTGAGCCCATTGGCCATGGCAATCAGACCGTCCACACCTTCGTGCAAGGCATCGACGGTTTTCGGGTTGCCGTGCAAGGCGTAGTCCTGCTCCAGCAGCCGCACCTTGAGCAAGCCACTGTTGAGCGATGACATCTGCTTGAGGCCGTCGAAGCGCTGACTGATGGTTTGCAGGGACCAGACGCCAATCGCCGCCACCAGTGCAGTCAGCAACAACACCAACACAAACCCGATACCCAGTTTTTTTGCCATACCGAGGTTGGCAAAACGTCCTTGCACGGCCGAAATCATTGCGCGTAGCCCCCTGCCATAGTCTGTTGCCGAAGATTCGCAACGGCCTTGAACCAGCACAAGTCTCTGGCGTCGGAATAATGGCAAAAAGCTACGCACGCGTCGTTTTCAGAACGTTCGAGGTCGATCCATGGCTGTATCGCGAAAAAACTGCCGTGCCCGTGGATCACAGGCGTAAGCCACGTTGATCCGCTGCCAGTCGCAGGCTTCGCCACTGGGACTGAACGACGTTGCGCAGGACAACTGAACACCGCAGCGTAGAGCATGCCCGCGCAAACGTGTCTCATCGGCCACTGGCGAACGTGCCCAGATGAACAGGCCGCCCGTGGGCTTGCCGAACACCTCCCAGTCAGCGTCCTCCAGCGCCTGAAGGGCAGCCACACGATCAGTGGAAAGTCGCTGACGCTGACGCTGTACCAGTTTTCGATAGGCACCACTGGCCAGCAATCCGGCCAGAACCGCCTCGCAGAACCTCGAGGTGCCCATGCAACTGATCATCTTGACCCGCGCCATACGCTCGATCAGTTTGTCACTGGCCAAGACAAAACCGACCCGTAGCGAGCTGCTCAGCGTCTTGGAAAAGCTGCCGACATAGATCACCCGCTCCCCGTCATCCAGCGCGGCCAGACGAGTACCGCTGCCATTGTGCAGATCGGCGTAGACATCATCTTCAATCACCCGCAGATCGTAGGTTCTGCTCAATTGCAAGACTTGTCGCGCCACCGCCGGCGCCAGGCAACTGCCCGTGGGATTGTGGTGATGACTGTTGATGAACAGCGCTGTCGGCCTGAACTGTTGCAGTAACGCCTCGAGCGCTTCGATGTCCGGACCGCTCGGAGTGCGGCGCACCTCCAGCATGCGAATGCCGTGCAAGCGCAAAAGTTCGAACAGCGGCGCATGTCCGGGCGTTTCGACCACCACGCAATCGCCGGCCTTGAACAGGGTCCGCATGATCAGGTCCAGAGCGTGGCTGGCACCGGCAGTCGTCAGCACCTGTTCATCGAGGGCCTTGATATCCAGCAATCCGAGACGCTTGGCAATCTGCTCCCGCAACGCCGGAAGACCGAGGGGGTCGTTGTAGTTGAACAGGCTGGCCATATCGGCGCGCGCCACCTGTCGGATCGCATAACTCAGATCATCCGGCTCACGCCAACTCTCCGGCAGGACACCAGCGCCCAGCTTCAATCCGCCGCGCCAGGGCGATTGCGTAACGCGACCGTGCTGCTCGTCGCCTGCCTCGGAGCCATTACTCCCCCGGCAATAATCCGGCAACAACGCCGCCACCATGAATCCCGAGCCCTGGCGCGACGCCAGAATTCCCTGCGCCACCAGACGCTCGCAAGCCTCCATGACGCAGGACTGGCTGAGCAGATTGCGTCGAGCGATCTGTCGTACGGAGGGCAGCCGCGTCGTCGGCGGCACCTGTTCCTGCACGATCCACTCGGTCAACCCGTCAACAATCTGCTGTACAACCGGCACCATCGCCTGTCGGTCAATTCTCAATTCCATGAGCACGCAAACTCCCGTCCGTTTTGCTGGCGGCAGTAAATCACAGCCGCTCCGTTCGGGCTGTGCGACAAAACCGTCAAAAGCCTCCGTTCTAACCATTTGAAACACATTGTTTAGCGGATTCACAAAACCGCTCCCGAGGCGAAAAAAAACCCGCCGATGAGCGGGTCCTTTTTGTACCAGCCGACGCCACCTTAGAAGGCAGTCACGCCACCATCCACCGCCAGCGAATGGCCGGTGGTAAACGCCGCACCATCACTGCACAGGTACAGCACGGCGCTGGCAATTTCCTCGACCTTGCCGATACGGCCGACCGGGTGCATCGCGTTGGCAAATTCGCCTTTCTTCGGATCCGCTTCATAGGCGCGACGGAACATGTCGGTATCGATCACCGCCGGGCATACGGCGTTGACGCGGATTTTCTTCTTGGCGTATTCGATGGCGGCGGACTTGGTCAGACCGATTACCGCGTGCTTGGAGGCGGCATAGATGCTCATCTTCGGCGCAGCGCCCAATCCAGCCACCGATGCAGTGTTGACGATCGCCCCGCCGCCCTGAGCCAGCAGCAACGGCAGCTGGTACTTCATGCACAGCCACACGCCCTTGACGTTGACGCCCATGATCGCGTCGAACTCATCCATCGAGCCTTCGGCCAGTTTGCCCTTCTCGATTTCGATCCCGGCATTGTTGAAGGCATAGTCGAGACGGCCGTAGGTATTGATCACCTCGTCCATCAGATTCTTCACTTCGCTTTCGACGGTCACGTTGCAGCGCACGAAGGTCGCTTCGCCGCCGGCTGTACGAATCAGCGCCACGGTGCCCTCGCCCCCGGCCGCATCCAGATCGGCCACCACCACTTTCAGACCTTCGGCGGCGAACGCCTGGGCCGTCGCGCGGCCGATGCCGTTGGCCGCGCCGGTGACGACGGCTACCTGACCGGAAAACGTCATGCTCATTGTTATGTCCTCGAATGCGGGGGGATTGATGAAGGCAGCATAGCCACAGGGGCCTGAGTGACGTCAGCACTATCAAAAGGCCGGTTAGGCTTGCATGAATCGCAGTGATGAAACCCATGGATCGACTATCACCGTACTGGATCGGCCTGCATTCGCCCCGTGAGCCAACCTTGCGGCATCGCTCATGAAGGTCTATCAACAAGGCTTCATTCAACTCGAGTGCCAGTCATGACCAACCAGACCAATCGTCAGTTCCTGCTCGCCAAACGCCCGGCGGGCGCCGCCACCCGCGAGACCTTCACCTATCAGGAACTCCCGGTCGGCGAGCCGGCGGCGGGGCAGATTCTGGTCAAGAACGAATACCTGTCCCTCGATCCGGCCATGCGCGGCTGGATGAACGAAGGCAAATCCTACATTCCGCCGGTGGGTCTGGGCGAAGTCATGCGCGCACTGGGCGTGGGTAAAGTCGTCGCGTCAAACAATCCGGGGTTTGCCGTCGGCGACTACGTCAACGGTGCCATTGGCGTGCAGGATTATTTCCTCGGCGAGCCAAAAGGTTTCTACAAGGTCGATCCGAAACTGGCACCGCTACCGGTTTATCTGTCCGCACTGGGCATGACCGGCATGACCGCCTACTTCGCCCTGCTCGATGTCGGCGCACCGAAGGCCGGCGATACCGTGGTGTTATCTGGTGCAGCGGGCGCGGTCGGCAGCATTGCCGGGCAGATTGCCAAAATCAAAGGCTGTCGGGTGATCGGGATCGCCGGTGGCGCGGACAAGTGCAAGTTCCTGGTCGATGAACTGGGCTTCGACGGCGCCATCGACTACAAAAGCGAAGACGTGCTCGCCGGTCTCAAACGCGAATGCCCGAAAGGCGTGGACGTGTATTTCGACAACGTCGGCGGCGACATCCTCGACGCGGTGCTGAGCCGCCTGAACTTCAAGGCGCGCGTGGTGATCTGCGGCGCGATCAGCCAGTACAACAACAAGGAAGCCGTCAAAGGTCCGGCCAACTACCTGTCGCTGCTGGTCAACCGCGCGCGGATGGAAGGCTTCGTGGTGATGGATTACGCCGCGCAGTACGCCAGCGCCGCCCAGGAAATGGCCGGCTGGATGGCCAAGGGTCAGCTCAAGAGCAAGGAAGACATCGTCGAAGGCCTGGAAACATTCCCGGAAACCCTGGGCAAACTGTTCAGCGGCGAGAACTTCGGCAAACTGGTATTGAAAGTCTGAAAACAGTGAAGGGAGCCATCGGGCTCCCTTCTTTGATGCTTCAGCTGTTCGCTCAGGCCAGTTCGGCAACCACCGAGGCCAGGGCCTTGGCCGGATCCGCCGCCTGACTGATCGGACGGCCGATCACCAGATAGTCGGAGCCGGCATCCAGCGCCTGACGCGGAGTCAGGATGCGACGCTGGTCGTCCTGCGCACTGCCCGCCGGACGGATCCCCGGGGTCACCAGTTGCAGCGACGGGTGCGCGGTTTTCAGCGCGGTGGCTTCCAGCGCCGAGCACACCAGACCGTCCATCCCGGCCTTCTCGGCCAGTGCCGCCAGACGCAGCACCTGCTCCTGCGGCTCGATGTCCAGACCGATACCTGCCAGATCCTCACGCTCCATGCTGGTCAGCACGGTCACGCCAATCAGCAACGGCTGCGGGCCGCTGCGCTTGTCCAGCTCTTCACGGCAGGCCGCCATCATGCGCAGGCCGCCGGAGCAGTGAACGTTGACCATCCACACGCCCATCTCGGCCGCAGCCTTGACCGCCATCGCCGTGGTGTTGGGAATGTCGTGGAATTTCAGGTCGAGGAATACTTCAAAACCCTTGTCACGCAGGGTGCCGACGATTTCCGCGGCGCAACTGGTGAACAGTTCCTTGCCCACTTTGACCCGGCACAGCTTCGGGTCCAACTGGTCGGCCAGCTTCAGTGCGGCGTCACGGGTAGGGAAATCCAGGGCGACGATGATAGGAGTCTGGCAGGCGGACATGGGTGGGCTCTCAGGCAAGTCGAAATCGGCGCGCATTGTAGCGGAACCGGCGGCGGCGCGGCACCCGATGATCGGTAAATCGTCGCGCCAACCGTGATCAGCATAGCCTTGCAGGGTATTGTGTCGAACCCGATACACAACCGACACGCCGACAACATGCGCCCGCGCTAGCCTCGCCAGCCGCAACAAGTCCTTACAGCAGCCCTTCCCGCCTCACGGCCGGACGCCTATGCTGAAACCACAACCTCGCAGCCTATCTTTGTGGTTGGCGGCCTACTGGCAGATGAACAGCCTCATGCACAACTCCCAAGCCTCCGTGAACGACGAGCAGAAAGACGACAAGCGCTGGAGCATCCGCGCGCTGATCGTCGACGATGACGTGCCGATCCGCGAACTGATGATCGACTACCTGGCCCGCTTCAACATTCACGCCAGCGGCGTCACCGACGGCGCGGCGATGCGCCAGGCGATGCAGGCCGAACATTTCGACGTGGTGGTGCTCGACCTGATGCTGCCCGGCGAGGACGGTCTGTCGCTGTGCCGCTGGCTACGGGCAGAGTCCGACATCCCGATCCTGATGCTCACCGCCCGTTGCGAACCCACCGACCGGATCATCGGCCTGGAACTGGGCGCCGATGACTACATGGCCAAACCGTTCGAACCACGGGAACTGGTGGCGCGGATCCAGACGATTCTGCGTCGGGTGCGCGACGACCGCAGCGAACAGCGTGCGAACATTCGCTTCGACAACTGGCGCCTGAACAGCGTCCTGCGCCAGCTCATCGCTGACGATGGCCTGGTGGTGCCGCTGTCCAATGCCGAATTCCGCCTGCTCTGGGTGTTCATCGAACGTCCGCGCCGGGTGCTCAGCCGCGAACAGTTGCTGGACGCCGCCCGTGGCCGCTCGATCGAAGCCTTCGACCGTAGCATCGACCTGTTGGTCTCGCGTCTGCGGCAAAAACTCGGCGACGACCCGAAAGCCCCGCAACTGATCAAGACCGTACGGGGTGAAGGCTACCTGTTCGACGCCCGGGACATCGGCTGATGCGGGCGCGCTTCGACACGCTGTTCGGCCGCCTGTTTGGCATGCTGTTGGTGGCGATCGTCCTGGCGCACCTGCTAGCCTTTGCCTGGTTCCGCCTCTACGGCCCGCCACCCCCGCCACCGCCGCCGGAGTTCTCGCAAAACCTCGACGGTCAACAGCCGGCTCAGGATCCACGCTACCCGCCCCGTCCACCGCGCCCCTGGTTCGGCGGGCCGATCGTGCCGCTGACCTTCCAGTTCATCTCGCTGATCATCGCCGCCTGGTACGGCGCCAAGCTGCTGACCCGGCCGATCCAGCGCCTGAGCGATGCCGCCGAGCGCCTGAGCGAAGACCTCGACAGCCCGCCGCTGGACGAAACCGGCCCCCGGGAAGCCCGGCAGGCCGCACACACGTTCAACCTGATGCAACACCGCATCCGCGAACAGGTGCAGCAGCGGGCACGAATGCTCGGCGCCGTCTCCCACGACCTGCGCACCCCGCTGTCGCGGCTGAAACTGCGCCTGGAAAACATCAACGACGACAAGCTGCAAGGCCAGATGCGCCAGGATCTGGACGACATGATCGGCATGCTCGACGCCACCCTCACCTACCTGCACGAACAGCGCACCAGCGAAGCCTTGCAATTGATGGACGTGCAGGCGCTGGTCGAATCACTGTGCGAAAACGCCCAGGATCAAGGCGCCGACGTTCAGGTCAGCGGCCACTGCGCACCCTTGCAAGTGCAACCGATGGCACTGCGCTCATGCATCAACAACCTGATGGACAACGCCCTGCGCTACGCCGGCCAAGCGCACATCGAACTGCAAGACCAACGCGAACAACTGCTGATCCGCGTCATCGACCACGGCCCGGGCATCGCGGCAGACAAGCGCGAAGCCGTATTCGAGCCGTTCTTCCGCCTCGAAGGCTCACGCAACCGCAACTCCGGCGGCGTCGGTCTGGGCATGACCATCGCCCGGGAAGCGGCGCAACGTCAGGGCGGACAACTGACCCTGGCAGAAACACCCGGCGGCGGCCTGACCGCCGTGATCCAACTGCCTCGCCGCTGAGCCCGACTGTGTACCAGCCGGTACAAACCTCACATACCCACGACACCTTGCACCTTGAGGCTGCATAAGCCGGTACACCCACCGGTTTTCCAGTCCAAGGAGTGAGCCCGATGATCGGTAGCGTCAGCAACTACACGAGCTATACCAGCAGCACCTCCACCCAAAACGCCCGCAGCCAGCAACTGCAAAAGGAACTGTTCGCCAAGCTCGACAGCAACGGCGACGGCGCCGTGGACCAGGACGAACTGGGCAGTGCCCTGTCACAAAAGTCCAATGACGGCCTGCTGGTCAGCCTGAGCAAACAATTCGGCGATCTGGACAGCGACGCCAGCGGCAGCCTCAGCGCGGAAGAAATGACCGCCATGGCCCCACCTCCACCGCCCCCAGGCGACCAGGCCCCCAACACCGAACTCGCCGACGCCCTGATCAGCGCCCTGGACGCCGACGGCGACGGCGCCATCAGCAGCGACGAACTGAGCAACGGCCTGACCAGCGCCGGCAGCACCGCCGACAGCAGCAAAATCTTCTCGGCCCTGGACAAAAACGAAGACGGCGTCGTCAGCCAGGACGAACTCGCCGCCAGCCTCACCCCACCGCCCCCGCCCCCTCAAGCCACCAGCGACGAACTGTTCAGCCAGCTCGATGCCGACGGCGACGGCGACGGCGACGGCGACGGCGACGGCGACGGCGACGGCGACGGCAGCGTCACCGAGTTGAACAGTGCGTTGCAAGCCAGCGACAGCACCTCATCGAACAACACCGACAACGCCGCCGCCCTGCTCAAAGTGCTGGACAGCGACAGCAGCGCAGGCGTCAGCAGCGACGAACTGAAAGCTGCACTGCATGCAGGTCGCGAACGCCCGGATGACGAACAGACCGCCAGCAATACTCAAACCACTACCGAGGCGCTGAACCGGATGATTGCCAATCTGAGCAAGCAGTACTCGCTCGAAAACACTGCGTCGGTGGGCAAGTATTTGAATGTCGCGACTTGAGATTGGGTGAGGATTTGAGGGACGACTGAGGTTGGACGGGGTAAGTGGTTTGCTTTGACTTGGCGGTGTGTCAACAAAGCGCCCTCACCCTAACCCTCTCCCGGAGGGAGAGGGGACTGACCGAGGTGTTTGGGAGAAGTACGCCGACGTGAAATACCGAGGTGAACTCGGGTTTTGAAACACATAAGTTCACTAATGCCCCCGCCCCCCGCGCCTGCTCCTGCTCCTGCTCCTGCTCCTGCTCCTGCTCCTGCTCCTGCATCGACATTGGCACCAGCACCAGAATCTGCTTTCGCTTTGGCTTCCCACCACTCAACACAATGAGCGTTAGCTCGAGTACCGCTTTTGACGTACCGGCCCCGTTGGAAGGCTGAGTGGAGGGATTTATCCGGGGGTGGGAGCGCAGCGACCGTGCGGCGCAGCCGCATGCATCGAGAGGAGGTGCAGCGAAGCAAACCGTAGGCGATGCCCCCGGATGAATCCCGGAGCGAAGGAACCCCGAGCCTCAGCGAGGGGCCGAACATTGGGGCAAGCCCTTTTGGTTCCTTTTGGGGCGTTTGCCAAAAGGGACTCGCTGTAAAAGCGAAACCGCCAGCGGCAACACCCGAAGAAACGGATATTCACCCAATCCCAAAGAGCCTGGTCGGCCCAAAGGCCGCCAAGTCCAAAGCCTCAAACCCGAGCCTGACTCTTACTCCAATCCGTCAACAAACTATAAGCAACCGCCAAAAGCGTAGGCCCAATAAACAACCCGATAAACCCAAACGCAATCAGCCCCCCAAACACCCCAAGCAACACAATCACCAACGGCAGATTCCCGCCCCGGCTGATCAGATACGGCTTGAGCACGTTATCCACGCCACTGATGATGAACGTCCCCCAGATCCCGAGAAACACCGCCATCCCGTACTCGCCCTTCCAGGCCAGCCACGCCGTGGCCGGAATCCACACCAGTGGCGGTCCCATCGGAATCAGACTGAGCAGGAACGTCACGATCCCCAGCACCAGCGCCCCCGGTACCCCGGCAATCAGGAAACCGATCAGCGCCAGCACCGCTTGCGCCGCCGCTGTACCGATCACCCCGTTGACCACCCGCTGCACCGTACCGGCCACCAGATCGATGTAGTAACCAGCCCGATCACCGATCAGGCGTTCCAGCAGACTGTGCACGAACGCCGCCAGTCGCGGCCCGTCACGGTAGAAAAAGAACACGAAGACAATGCTCAGGGTCAGCTCGAGAATCCCGCTGCCGATCTGCGCACTGCGCGCCAGCAACCAGTTGCCGACCTGCCCCAGATAAGGTTTTACAGTCACCATCAGGGCCGCACCCTGCTGATCGATGCTGTTCCAGATCCCGACAAGACGCTCACCCACCAACGGCACGCCGCCCAGCCAGCTCGGCGCCTCAGGCAATCCGTCGACCTGCACATCCTTGATGAACGCCGTGGCATCGCGCACGTGATCGGCCAGATTGAACCCCAGCCAAACCAGCGGCCCCGCCACCAGCAGCATCCAGCCCATGGTCAGCAACAGCGCCGCGAGGGATTCCCGGTCATTGAGCCAGCGGGTCAGCAAGCGCATCAGCGGCCAACTGGCAAACGCCAGCACCGCGCCCCAGAACAGCGCCGACCAGAACGGCGCCATCACCCAGAAACTGGCACCAAACAGCACCAGCAACAGGATCTGCACCAGCAGACGATCATTATTGGGCATGTAAAATCTCGAAAAAAATCAATCAGGCAAAGAGTAGGCGAACACGTCGAGCGTGTCCGCCAAAAACACCTTATCGCAACAGATCGATGCGCAGACCTTCGCCGTCGACACTGCCGGTTTCCATTCGCGCGGCGCGCACGCCCTGCCCGATCAGCGCCTGCCGCCAGGCCTCGGCCTTGGGCCCGGACACTGTCACCCGCAACGTGGTGTCGAGGTTCAGACCACGGGACAGCAAGCGCAGCCAGGTGTCATCCGGATCGCCGGCGAGCTTCGGAAAGTCCAGTTCGCCGGTGCTTTTCAGCTCCCGCAGCAGCGTGGCCGAGGTCGGCAGCAGGTCACCGAGCGGTGCCAGCGCCTCGAACTGTTCGACGTGCAGATAGGCTTTGCGATTGCCCCGGGTGATGCTGTACAGCGCCACCAGCGTGTTGTCGCGCGGGGCCGCGAGCCTCAGCAGCAGATAGGCCTGCTGCTCGTCGGCACCGTACAGCTTGGCATTACCGAACACCTCATTGGCCCACAGGCTGCTCTCGCCGCAATCCCGGGCCTGGCACCAGAACAACAGCTGGGCATCCTGTTTTTGCAGGGCTTCGCGAGCGAGGGTGAAGGCTTCGGTGGCGGAATGTTCCGGCGGCAATTCGTAGGTCACCGAGGTGGTTTGCCCCCGAGCGCTGACCTGGCCGTCGAAACGCAACTGGCCGCTGATCTTGCGGATCGAGCCGAGCGGGTAGATCCGCTCCAGCTCCACGGCGGGGCGATAGTCGACGATCTGCGCATCGGCCACACGCGGCACGATCGGCAGGTCCTGACTGCCCGGCAGGTCGGCAGCGAATAGAAAGGGACTGAAACAGCACAGCGCCAGCAGACTGATAGATCGCATGGACAGGCTCATCGCAGGGGCATGGCCTGGGTGCCTTGAGGGCAGTTCGAAGTCGCAGCGGTGTAGAAATCCATCTTGGTTGTCTCCCATTTCAACCTGCCCAGCCTCGACAGTTGCCGGGAGCAAGTCAAGGAATGGCGAAGAACCGATTGAAACAGTCTGCGACAAGGCCGGCCCCGGCCTCATCGTTCAGGTGCAGATGGTGCCCGCCCGGCAGCTGTTCCCGGTCAAAGGGTAGACGCTCCAGCAGCTCCGAATGTCTGGCCAGCATGCCGTCAGCTGCGACCACCAATTGCGCAGGGCAGGCAATGCGCTGGACGAAAGCCATCGCCTGTTCCTGGGTCAGACGCAGCGGCGACGGCAGGGTCAGGCGGTTGTCGGTGCGCCAGGTGTAACCGCCGGGCACCGGCATCAGTCCGCGTTGCGCCAGCAGTTCGGCGGCTTCGCGACTGACCGCCACCAGCCCTTTCATCCGCGCCTCGATGGCCCGGTCGAGAGTGTTGTAGACCGGTTTGCGCTTTTCCCGAAGATCGAGCTGCGCCTGTAGTGCCATTCCCATACGCTCGGCGGCGTTCTCGCCTTTGTCGGTAGGAGGAATTACCCCGTCGATCAACGCCAGATGGGTGATGCGTTCGGGCAACGAGCCAGCCAGCACCAGCGAAACAATGGCGCCCATGGAGTGCCCGAGCAGGCCGAAACGTTTCCAGCCGAGTTGCTCGGCGACCTGCAGCACGTCATGGGCGTAGTCCCACAGCGCGTAACCGGCGCCGTTAGGCCGATGCCCGGAGTGCCCGTGACCGGCCATGTCCAGCGCCACGATGCGCAAGCCTTTGAGCTTCGGCGCCAAGCGCGCGAAGCTGTTGGCGTTATCCAGCCAGCCGTGCAGGGCGATCACCGGCAACCCGTCTTCCGGGCCGAACAGGTGCGCCGCCAGTTCGATATGCGGCAGGCTCAGGCGCACTTCTTCGACGGCGGGGTTCATGCGCAATCCTTGTCTTGCCGGCGCTCCCAGCGATCGAACAGGTTTTTCAGTAGTTGTGCGGTGTCCTGCGGACGCTCAAGCGGAAACATGTGCCCGCCGGGCACGGTCAGCGACTCGCCCTGAGGCAGGCGTCCGACAAATCGGGTGTGGTGGTTCATCACCACGCGGCTCTTGTGTCCACGTACCACCGCCAGCGGCACTTTCAATTGCCGGGTATGCGCAGGACTGGTGTGCGGCACGCCGCGATAGATGCTGATCTCGGTTGCAGGATCGAAGCGCAGGCGCAGTTTGTCGCCGACCTTGTGCAGACCGTGCTGCAGGTAGGCATCGAAACATTCCGGATCAAAGCTGCGAAACAACGTCTTGCCGGCAAAATAACCACGGGCACTGTCCAGATCGGCAAACTCTTCGCGCCGCCCCAGCGTGCGGCCGGCCGGGGTCAGTTTGTCGATGAAACCAAAGCGCTTGGCGGCACGGATCACCCATTGATCGGTGCGGGTCAGCACCGGCGAGTCGAGCATCACCACGCCCCGATACAGTTCAGGGCAACGCAGTGCGGCGTGCAAATGCAGCATGCCGCCGAAGGAATGGCCGACACCCCACACCGGTTCATCTTGCTGTTGCAGATGATGGATGAGTTCGTCGACCAGGTGGTACCAGTTGTCACCCGCCGGGAAACGCGGGTCATGGGCGTGTTGTTCCAGATGCGCGACCCGGTACTCGGGCGCCAGCGCCGCGAACAGTTTGCCGTAGGTACCCGAAGGGAAACCGTTGGCGTGGGCGAAGAAGATCGGTTGCGACATACCGGCAAATCCATGAGCGAAAAACAGGCGTTGATTGTCCGTAAGACCGCGTCCCACAGCAATGACCGTAACTGCCAGGAATGATGACAGTCCGGTCAGGGCTATGACGCTCGCGCCATCAACGCGCCGGCGGTTGTTCTCCCAGCGGCACCACCGCCATGGTCAGGCGCGACACACAACTGGCCTTGCCTTCATCGCTGGTCAGGCGAATGTCCCAGACGTGGGTGGTACGGCCGATGTGGATCGGTTTGGCCACCGCCGTGACCCGTCCGCTGCGCAGGCCGCGCAAGTGGTTGGCGTTGATTTCCAGGCCCACGCAATAGAACTTGCTGGCGTCGATGCACAGGTAACTGGCCATCGAGCCGACCGTCTCGGCCAGCACCACCGAGGCGCCGCCGTGCAGCAGGCCGTAAGGCTGGTGGGTGCGATGGTCAATGACCATGCTGGCCGTCAGCGATTCCTCGTCGAAGGACTCGAAGCGAATGTCCAGCACTTCGCCGATGGTGTTTTTCTGGATTGCGTTCAGCTGCTCGATGTTCGGAGTGGTGCGCCACAAGGTCATCGCAGGCTTCCTTTGTTGTTTTGATCGACGCTCAATCCTGCCACAGCACCGCCTCGCTGCGCTCGCTCCATTCTTCGAAGCGTGCTCCGTAGGTGTCTTCGATGATGTTGCGTTTGATTTTCAGGGTCGGCGTGAGGAAGCCGTTCTCCACCGCCCAGCTGTCCTTGACCACCACCAGCCGGCGCAAACGCTCGTGTTTGTCGAGCACGGCGTTGACCTCCTCCAGCAGTTTTTCCAGGCTCGAATGCAGCGGCGCGCGGGGCTCTTCCCGGCCCACGGCGGAAAGAACGCACAACCCCAGCGGTGCACTCAGGCCATCACCGACCACACAGACCTGTTCGATCCGCGAATGCACCGCCAGCCGGTTTTCGATCGGCGCCGGGGCGACGTATTTGCCCTTGCTGGTCTTGAAGATTTCCTTGAGCCGCCCGGTCAGGCGCAAGCGCCCTTCGGCGTCCTGCTCGCCCTTGTCGCCAGTGCGCAGGAAGCCGTCTTCAGTGAGAGTTTCGGCGGTTTTCTGCGGTTCCTTGAAATAGCCGAGCATGTTCGCCTGGCTGCGCACCTGCACTTCGCCGGACTCGTCGATCCGCACTTTGACGTCGGGACACGGCCGGCCAATCCAGCCTTCCTTGTATTGCCCCGGCAGGCAGATGTGCGAATAACCGCAGCTTTCGGTCATGCCGTAGACCTCCAGCACGTCGAGCCCGAGTTTCTGATACCAGCGCAACAGGGTCAGCGGCACCGGCGCCGCGCCAGACAGCGCTACGCGCAAGGCATCCAGCCCCAATCCGGCCAGCACCTTGTGGCCGATCCGTTTGCCGATGAAGGGCAAACCGAGGAGGAAATCCAGACGTTTTGCCGGAATCTTGCTGTAGACCCCCATCTGGAACTTGGTCCAGATCCGCGGCACACCGAACATCGCCGTCGGCCGCGCCCGCTTGAGATCGGCAAGGAAGGTGTCGAGGCTCTCGGCGAAAAACACCGTTTGCCCGGTATAGATCGACGCCAGCTCGACGAACATCCGTTCGGCGACATGACACAGCGGCAAATACGACAGCAGCCGGTCGTTCTCATTGAGGCCGAACAGCTGCGTACCGCGCGTCGTCGCGAATCCGAGATTGGCGAAGCTGTGCATCACGCCCTTGGGCAGGCCGGTGGTGCCGGAGGTGTAAATAATCGTCGCCAGTTGCTCGGCGGCGGGACGTGGATCGTCCTGGATCGGCGAGCTGCGTTGCAGGTCATCCCAGTTGAAATCGAATGTGCCCGGTGGATGCAGCGGCAGGCTGACGGTGGTCAGGCCGGCCGGTACACCCGGCGACATGCCCGGCCAGTCATCGAGTTTGCCGATGAACGCCAGCACGCTTTCCGAGTGGGTCAGCACCTGATTCACCGATTCGGCGGTGAGGTTCGGATAGAGCGGCACCGAAACGTGCCCGGCCATCCAGATCGCCAGATCGGCGATGATCCAGTGCGCGCAGTTTTTCGAGATCAGGGCGATGTGGCTGCCTTGCGGCAATTCCCGGGATCGCAGCCAGTGCGCCGCGCAGCGAGCCTGATGGCCGACGTCGGCCCAGGTCAGTGTCTCGACCTGCCCGCCGCCGATCGGCTGCACCAGAAAACGCTGACGCGGGTGCCGGGCCTCGCGTTCGTAAAACACGTCCAGCGGCAAACGGAAGGCGGAAGACATTCGACTCGCTCCTGTTTTTTGGTCTGGAGCAAGCGTAGTCAACCAAGCAAGTGCTTGGTTGACTATTTCGTACAAAAAATTTCAGGGATGTTTAAGGCTGTTTAGCGTCATCGAACCGATCAGCAACTCGCTATGTTCGAGCTCGGCCAGCCCGGCGGTGCTGACCTTTTCCGGTGGGTAGCCCGCGCCGTGTTGCAGGTAGCTGAGCAAGTTTCCAACCAGCGGATTGTGACTGACCAACAGGACATTGCTCACCGACACCAGTTGTTCAGCAACGCGGTCCGGGTCAACTTCCGGGGTCAGCCACTCGACCGTGCGGATCTCAGGCTCGAATCCAAGGGCTTCGCGCACCAGTTGCGCCGTCTGCTGCGCCCGCAAGTACGGGCTGGCGTAGATGGCGGTCAGCGGCTGGCCGATCAAGCGGGCCGCGCTGCTCAACACTTCCTGGCGACCGTGGGCGGTCAGCTCCCGCTCGGAATCTGGGCGCGAGCCGTAGGGCTCGGCCTCACCGTGACGCAATACCCAGAGTTTCATAGCTTGGGTTCCTCATCCCGAACCGGATGCGGTGCCGGCGCGACGACGTGTGGCGCCTCACCTTCCGGTGTACGCGGCGCCGGCCAGTCGGCGAACGGCCAAGGTTTCTGGTCGCTGTGGAAACTGCCGAAACGACCGATCTGTGCCAGAAACTGGCTCAGGCTGTCGCCGAAATTCATCAGGCTGGCGCTCGGGGCGCCATAGATCAAACGATAGATCAACTGCACCAGCACCACCGCGCCGAGGATGAACTGCGCCACCTGCCAGACCAGGATGTAAACAATCATCCACAACACCCGCAGGAGGATGGATTCATATTTGGCTTCGGTTTTCGGATCGTTCATGGCCTGCTCCCTGCTGAATCAGTTGAAACCACTGGTGGAAATAAAGTCGACATCGGTTTTCGGTTCGGCACGCATCAGCAGACCGATCACCTGCTCAAGCGTGCGCCCTTCGAACAGGATTGCATGCAGTCCGGCGACCAGCGGCATGTACACGCCGACCTCCTGGGCCTTGGCCTTGAGCACTTTCAGGGTGTTGACCCCTTCGGCCACTTCACCCAGGCGCGACACCGCTTCGTCGAGGCTCAAGCCCTGACCGAGGGCGAAACCGACCTGGTAGTTGCGGCTTTTCGGCGACGAGCAAGTGACGATCAGGTCGCCGACACCGGCCAGACCGAGGAAGGTCATCGGGTTGGCGCCCTGATTCACCGCAAACCGGGTCATTTCGGCCAGGGCGCGGGTGATCAGCATGCTCTTGGTGTTCTCGCCCATTTCCAGCGCCACCGCCATGCCGGCGATGATCGCGTAGACGTTTTTCAGTGCGCCGCCCAGCTCCACGCCGAAACGGTCGGCGCTGGCGTAGACGCGGAAAGTGCGGCCATGCAATGCGGCCTGCACGGCTTTGCAGAGTTCTTCATCTTCGCTGGCAACCACGGTGGCAGTCAGCGCGTGCTCGGCGATTTCCCGCGCGAGGTTCGGCCCGGACAGCACGCCGATGCGCGCCTGCGGGGCGATTTCTTCGAGAATCTGGCTCATCAGTTTGAAGGTCTGCGCTTCGATGCCTTTGGTCAGGCTGACCAGCATCTTGCCGCTCAGGCGTTCGGCATGCGCCGCCAGCACTGTGCGCAGTGCGCTGGACGGCAACGCGACGAAACACAACTCGCAGGCGTCGAGGGTTTCCTGCAGGTCGGTGACCGCGGTCACGCCGGGCAGAATCTTGATGCCTTTGAGGTAACGCGGGTTTTCGCGATTGACCCGGATAGCCTCGGCCTGTTCCGGGTCACGCATCCACTGCCGGACTTGATGGCCGTTCTCGGCCAACAGATTGGCCACGGCGGTACCGAAACTTCCGCCTCCCAGGACCGCAATCGGGCGCTGTTCAGTCATATGTAATCCGTTAATCCATACCAGTGGCGATGCCGGCATTATACGGAGCGTCCCCTTCTCGGACAGCCCCGGCGTCAATTACCCGCACTTGTAGGAAGAAGACCAATAAAACCGAGGAAAATGCCTGCAACGTGACTGGAAAAGTCGTCGACCTCGGTTAACATGCGCGCCAATTCTTTGCTATCAAGGCAGCGTCGTGTTTTCTGGCCCCCCTTCCCCGCGTTCGTCCCTGCTGCTGGCGCTGCTGTTCAGCCCAATGCTGCTGGCGGACGACCTGTTTGTCGACAGTGAGGCCTTGCCGCAGATCCTGACCGCCACGCGGCTGAAACAGTCGCCGGCGGAAGTCCCCGGCAGCATGACCGTGCTCGACAGCGAACTGATCAGCGCCAGTGGCGCCCGGGACATCAGTGAACTGCTGCGGCTGGTGCCGGGGATGATGGTCGGCAATATCAGCGGCAATCAGGCCGTGGTGAATTATCACGGAACCAACGCCACTGAAGCCCGACGCATGCAGGTGCTGATCGACGGCCGTTCGGTGTACCGCGCCGGTCTGGCGACCGTGGACTGGAGCGACATCCCGGTGGCCATGGAAGACATCGAGCGCATCGAAGTCTTTCGCGGCCCGAACACCGTCAGCTACGGCGCCAACGCGCTGATGGCAGTGGTTAACATCATCACCCGTAACCCGGCGGACAGCCACGGCACGCGGCTGAAGCTGACGCGCGGCCAACGCGGCATCAACGACTTCTACGCCAGTCAGAGTACCGGCTGGAATGGCGGCGATCTGCGTCTGTCGCTGTCCGGCCAGAAAGACGACGGCTTTGACAGCGACCGCACCGGCGCCGATTACCGCGACAACCGCCGCTTGAACCGCTTCAGCCTCGCGGTCAGCCAGACCCTGAGCGACAACCAGAGCCTGGACTGGCAGATCAACGCCAAGGACGGGACCAATCAGCGGCCTTACACCTACCGACCGGTGTTCTCCGGGATTACCGCTGCCGGGAACAATTCCGACGTGGTTGCCAAGGACTATGCCGGTTCGGTGCGCTGGAATCTGGACCTCAATCCCGATCACAGCCTTTATGTGCAAGGTTCTGCGCAACACTGGGATCGCCAGCAAACCTGGCGCGCCTGTGACGCCGAAGTGTCGTTCAGCCCGCAATTGACGGAGCTGTGGCAACTCAACCCGAACTACACCGAGCGCTTGGCGCGCAACATGACGCTGTTCACCGGCCCCGGCGCACCCGCCGGTACACCGCAGGAAATGGCCCTGGCCAATCAAGTGCTGGACCAATGGCGCAACGGCGCTCGCCAGACCCTGTGCGGCGACATCGACCAGAGTGCCCGGGAATCGCGCTACGACCTGGAATTGCAGGACACCCTCAGCCTGTCCGATAGCCTGCGTCTGGTCAGCGGCCTGAACTATCGTTACGACCGGGCCGATTCCGAGACCTATTTCAACGGCACGCTCGATGACACCACGTGGCGCGCCTTTGGCCAACTGGAGTGGCGCGCCAGCGAACACTGGTTGTTACAGGGCGGCGCCATGTTCGAAGACACGCAATTGATCGGCAGCTCACTGACGCCCCGGTTTGCGATCAACTACCTGTTCAACCCGCGCCACAGCCTGCGAGCGGTGTACTCGGAAGCCATCCGTTCGCCGGACATGTTCGAGAACAACGTCAACTGGAGTTATCAGGTGACCAACCTGCGGCCCGCCGCCTATGGCCAGTCTTCGGCCCGCTACTTCGTCAAGACCCGGGGCCCCGGCGATCTGGACCAGGAGCACATGCGCTCGCGGGAACTGGGCTACAACGGCTATTTCCCGGAGTGGGGCCTGGCGCTGGATGTGAAGCTGTTCTACGACGAAATCACCGGGATGATCAGCGAGCCGCTGCGCAACAATCAGTACATCGCCAGCAACGCCAACGACTCGCGCTTTCGCGGCACCGAAACGCAACTGGACTGGCGCCTGAGTGCGGCCGACCGCTTACGCCTGACCTACGCCTTCGTCGACGCCGAGGCGAGCAACCCGCTGGATCAGCAATTCACCGCACGCAACAGCGGTTCGGCGGGCTGGCTGCGCGATTGGGGCCACGGCTGGAACAGCGCCCTCTTCTACTACGGTGACAACGCGCTCAACGGTTACCGCTTCGAGCGGGTCGACACGCGGATCGCCAAACGCATCGCCCTGGGCAAGGCCCAGCTGCAACTGGCCGGCGTGCTGCAACAACGCCTCGACCATGAGCCGACCACGTTCGTCGACAACAATTACGACGAACGCCGCGTGGTGTATTTCAGCGCCGAGCTGGAGTTCTAGATGCGTTACGCCATGTCACGGAAGATGCCAACGCTCGGCCAATGGCTGGCCGGGCTGTGTCTGTTCCTGACGGCGTGGCTGCATGGCGTGGCGGTGCAGGCGGCCGACATTCTGCTGACTGGCGCCGAAGAAAGCCCCGGCGTGCAGTCCTTCGTCCAGGCCCTGAGCGAACTGCGCCCGACCGACCGCGTGCATTTCCAGCCGCTGGCCAGCCTGCCGGCGCCGGGCAAGTTGCCGTCGAGCCTGCGCCTGATCCTGCTGGATCTGCCGAGCCTCGACTGGCGCATGCAGGAAAGCCAGGGCCCGGCGACGTTGGTGCTGCGCATCAGCCGCCTGCAGGCCCGGCAACGCTTCGGCGACGCGCAACCACCCCACTTGAGCCTGCTGTGGGCCGATCCGCCGCTGAGTCGTCAGCTGCAACTGATCAGCCGGATTCTGCCCCAGGCTGGACGAGTGGGCGTGCTGTTCGATCAGCACAGCGAGTTCCTGCTCAAGGAGCTGCAATCGGCCGCCCAGCCGCTGAAGCTGCAAATCGTCCCACAGCGCTGGGACAACACCCACGACAGCCGTCCCTTGCAGACAGTGCTGAAAAACAGCGACGTGTTGCTGGGCCTCGACGACCCTGACCTGTACAACCCGAAAACCGCGAAGAACCTGTTGCTCAGCAGTTACTCTCGGCAACTGGCGCTGGTCGGGCCGAATGTCGCTTTCGTTCGCGCCGGCAGCCTGGCCAGTACCTACAGCGATCAGAACGACTGGCTGGCCGTCCTCGACGAGTTGCTGGACCGGCCACCGGCCACCTGGCCGCGCACGCTCTATCCCGGGCGTTTTAAAGTCTCAAGTAATGCGCAGGTGGCTCGTTCCTTAGGGATAGAACCGATCAATGAAGCGTCTGTCGCCGCAGAGCTGGCCGAAGGAGAGCGCCGCCCATGATTTTCCGCCGTTGGGACATCAACACCCGCACCCAGTTGATCAGCCTGGGCCCTGCGCTGTTGCTGACCTTGCTGCTGATCAGCTTTTTCACCTTTGTGCGCATTCAGGATTTGCGTCAGGAGCTGAACCACACCGGCCAACTGATCGCCAACCAGCTCGCACCGGCCACCGAGTACGGGGTGATTTCCGGCAACAACGAAGTGCTGGAAAGCCTGCTCAAGGCCACGCTGGCCACGCCGAACGTGCGGTTTCTGGAAGTGCAGGACAGCGCCAATCGGATTCTCTCTTACGTCGAACAGCCGGCGGATGCGCACAATCGTCCGCATCAGGTCGAAGTGTTCCAGGCGCCGGTGCGGCTGCAACGCATCGCCTTGCACAACGATTTCTTTCAGGACGGCAAGAGCAGCCCCGGCGTGGCCAGCGAGGACTATCTGGGACGGGTGATCGTCGGTCTGTCGAATGACGCGTTCAGTCAGCGCCAACAGGAAATTTTGCTCAAGGCCGGGATTCTCGCGTTGTTCGCCCTGCTCTTCACGTTCGTCCTGGCGCGGCGGCTGGCCGGCAGTCTGTCGCAGCCGATTCGCGACATCGGCAATGCGGTCAAGGCGATTCAGGACGGCGATTACAAGACCCCACTGCCGATTGTAGACGACACCGAACTGGGCGCCCTGTCCCAGCACATCAACAACCTGGCCCAGGCGCTGGAACAGGCCAGCCGCGAGCAGCATCAGGCGATGGCGCAACTGATCCAGACCCGCGAAGAGGCCGAGAAAGCCAACAACGCGAAATCGGATTTCCTGGCGATGATGAGCCATGAACTGCGCACCCCGATGAACGGTGTGCTGGGCATGCTGCAATTGCTCGAAACCACCGACATGACTGAGGAGCAGGTCGAGTACGCGGCGCTGGCTTCCGAGTCCACCGAGCATTTGCTCAAGGTGATCAACGACATTCTGGATTTCTCGCGCATCGAGCGTTCGGAACTGGAGCTGGAGCACATTCCGTTCAACCTCGCCGAAGTGATCGGCGCCTGCGCCCAGTCGTTCCAGCACAGCGCGGCGCAACGCGGGTTGGCCCTGCAGCTGCGAATCCCCGAAGACTTGCGCGACTTGCAGGTCCAGGGCGATCCGACGCGGATCCGGCAGATTCTGGTCAACCTGGTCGGCAATGCCTTGAAGTTCACCGAACAGGGACGCGTCAGCATCGAGGCGCAGTGGCAGTCGCTGGATCACGAGTTGCTGTGGTTCACCTGTGCGGTGCGTGACAGTGGCATCGGTATTTCGCCGGAGAGCCTGGAGCTGATGTTCAACGCGTTCCAGCAGGCTGACAGTTCGATTTCCCGTCGTTATGGCGGCACCGGCCTGGGCCTGCCGATTGCCCGCACGCTCGCCGAACGGATGGGCGGCACCTTGCGCGCCCAGAGTGAAGAAGGTCGCGGCTCGGTGTTCACCCTGGAAATACCACTGGCCCTATATAAGCAGGCGCTGCCCGCGCTTGCCGCACCGCGCACATTGAACGGTGCAAGTCACGGCGAAGGCCGAAATGTGCTGCTGGTCGAGGACAACCCGGTCAACCAGACGGTGATCGAAGCGATGCTGCGCAGCCTGGGCTTTACCGTCAGCGTCGCCACCGATGGCGTGCAGGCGGTGCGCAGTGCCGGGGACAACCGTTTCGAAGCGATTCTGATGGATTGCCGCTTGCCGCTGATCGACGGTTACGAAGCGACCCGGCGGATCCGGCAGCTGCCCGGCTGCGGCCAGGTGCCGATCATCGCCCTGACCGCCAATGCTTTACAGGGCGACCGGGAAAACTGCCTCGCGGCGGGCATGAACGATTACCTGGCCAAGCCATTCAAACGCAATGATCTGCAGCAGATTCTGCAGCGATGGGTGCAGTAACAGGGCCCTTTCGAGCATCTGCGACTGGCGTGAAAAGCGAAAGTGCGGCAGTCTTAGGCACCCGAACGAGCCTCAAAAGGGGCTTGATTAAAAATTTCAGTGCACAAGTGTACATTCATGTCCTTGGTGCTGTGACTTTCACCACAACGCAATAGTCTATGAGTAGGCTGCCGGTTCGAGGCATGAACGCGTCGATCGGCCGGGAAGATTTGCCCCACCTGCCGCATGGGATTATTGAGGAGCTCGCATGACCAAACAAAACGCCTTTACTCGGGAAGACCTGCTGCGCTGCAGTCGCGGTGAGCTGTTCGGCCCAGGTAACGCGCAACTGCCCGCCCCGAACATGCTGATGGTGGATCGCATCACCCTGATCAGCGAAGAAGGCGGCAAGTACGGCAAAGGTGAATTGGTCGCCGAGCTGGATATCAACCCTGACCTGTGGTTCTTCGCGTGCCACTTCGAAGGCGATCCGGTGATGCCGGGCTGCCTGGGTCTGGACGCCATGTGGCAACTGGTCGGTTTCTTCCTGGGCTGGCAAGGCCTGCCGGGCCGTGGCCGTGCGCTGGGTTCGGGCGAAGTGAAATTCTTCGGCCAGGTTCTGCCGACCGCCAAGAAAGTCACCTACAACATTCATATCAAGCGCGTCCTCAAGGGCAAGCTGAACCTGGCCATCGCCGACGGTTCGGTGACTGTCGACGGTCGCGAAATCTACACCGCCGAAGGCCTTCGCGTCGGCGTGTTCACCTCCACTGACAACTTCTAAGGGTTATTCGCATGCGCCGCGTCGTTATCACTGGTCTGGGCATCGTTTCGTGCCTGGGCAATGACAAAGAGACCGTCTCCGCTAACCTGCGTGCAAGCCGCCCTGGCATCCGGTTCAACCCGGAATACGCCGAAATGGGTCTGCGTAGCCAGGTTTCCGGCTCCATCGACCTCAACCTTGAAGAGCTGATCGATCGCAAGATCTATCGCTTCGTCGGCCACGCAGCGGCTTACGCCTACCTGGCCATGAAAGACGCCATCGCCGACTCCGGTCTGACCGAAGAGCAAGTGTCCAACCCGCGTACCGGCCTGATCGCAGGTTCCGGCGGCGCGTCGACCCTGAACCAGATGGAAGCGCTGGACATCCTGCGCGAGAAAGGCGTCAAGCGCGTCGGCCCATACCGTGTAACGCGGACCATGAGCAGCACCGTTTCGGCTTGCCTGGCCACGCCGTTCAAGATCAAGGGCCTGAACTACTCCATCGCTTCTGCCTGCGCCACCAGTGCTCACTGCATCGGTACCGCCATGGAACAGATCCAGATGGGCAAGCAGGACATCGTGTTCGCCGGCGGCGGTGAAGAGGAGCACTGGAGCCAGTCGTTCCTGTTCGACGCAATGGGCGCTCTGTCCAGCAAGCGTAACGACACCCCGGAACAAGCCTCCCGCGCCTACGACGCCGACCGTGACGGTTTCGTCATCGCTGGCGGTGGCGGCATGGTGGTGGTCGAGGAGCTGGAACACGCTCTGGCCCGTGGCGCGAAAATCTACGCGGAAATCGTTGGCTACGGCGCAACGTCCGACGGCTACGACATGGTGGCCCCGAGCGGCGAAGGCGCGATCCGCTGCATGCAGCAGGCGCTGTCCACCGTCGATACCCCGATCGACTACCTGAACACCCACGGCACTTCGACTCCGGTCGGCGACGTCGCGGAAATGAAAGGTGTGCGTGAAGTATTCGGCGACAAGGCCCCGGCCATCAGCTCCACCAAGAGCCTGTCGGGTCACTCCCTGGGCGCCGCCGGCGTTCACGAAGCGATCTACTGCATGCTGATGATGGAAGGCAACTTCATCGCCGGTTCGGCCAACATCGACGAACTGGACCCTGAAGTGGCCGATCTGCCGGTGCTGACCAAGACCCGCGAGAACGCCACCATCAACACCGTGATGAGCAACAGCTTCGGCTTCGGTGGCACCAACGCCACCCTCGTGCTGAAGCGCTGGGAAGGCAAGTAATTCCCTCCCGCTGAGCCGCACATGAAAACGCCCCGACCGGTTCGGGGCGTTTTTTTTCGCTTGGAGAAAGGCATTTTCAGCGGCGCCAAGATGAAACGTTTGTCATGCAACTTACCGCCCTGCGACTGAATGTCGCGGATTCCGCGGGCTCCAGCGCTGTTGCAGATTTCGCAAGAATACATTGCACGAATCGGACATTTACTTAGCAGGCTAACAAAATCTATAAAAGAGGCCTGCACACGCCTTGCTGCAGATAACTTGAGATTTGGAGCTAGCAGATGACTGTAAAAGTAACTGAACGCGACGATTCACACATGTCCCATGAAGGCGTAGCCGCCGGCGTACGGATCTGGGATGTGCATCAACAAGACTTGCTGGTCGGCATGTTCCACAACGAGATCGACGCCCACAACTACAAGGCCGAACTGGAACTGCAGGAACGCCAGCGGGATCTGAAATCCGCCTGAAGCAAAACCACAGCATTGAAAACGACAAACCCCGCCATGAGCGGGGTTTGTCGTTGTTGGGTGCTTCAGGGCCGCTTCGCAGCCAGACGAGACCCGATTACCACATCAGATCATCAGGGATCACATAGGCCGCGTACGGATCGTCCTCGGCATTGACCTCTTCAACCTTCTCGTTGAGCTGCACGATGCGCTGTGGATCGCGCTCCTGGATCTTCAGGGCCGCCTCACGAGGAATCACTTCGTAGCCGCCGGCATGGTGCACGATCGCCAGCGAGCCGCTGCTGAGCTTGTTGCGCATCAGCGTGTTGACGGAGATGCGCTTGACCTTCTTGTCGTCGACGAAGTTGTAGTAGTCCTCGGTCGTCAGCTTCGGCAGACGCGAGACTTCGATCAACTGCTTGACCTGCGCAGCGCGGGCCTTGGCCTCGGCCTTCTCCTGCTGCTGACGGTTCAGCTCCTGATCGCGCTTGACCTTCTCGGCCATGGCTTCCTGGGCGGCGCGCTGCTGGGAGTCATCCAGTTCGATCTGGCCTTTGTGGGCCAGACGCTGTTGTTTCTGTTTGTCTTTGCTGACCTGCTTGGCCTGCTTTTGGTTGACCAGCCCTGCTTTGAGCAACTGGTCGCGAAGGGAAAGGCTCATTGATGCTTACTCACTTGGGCAACGGCTCAGCCGCAGCTGGGCAAATTCTTTTCCTGACGTTTGGCTTCGCCCCACAGGGCGTCCAACTCTTCGAGGGTGCAATCTTCCATGGGTCGATGGGTGTCGCGCAATGCCTGTTCGATAAAACGGAAACGTCGCTCGAACTTGGCGTTGGCGCCACGCAATGCAGTTTCCGGATCGACCTTCAGGTGCCGGGCCAGATTGACCACCGAAAACAGCAGGTCGCCGATCTCGTCAGCCACCGCTTGCGGGTCATTTTCGGACATGGCTTCGAGCACTTCATCGAGCTCTTCACGGACTTTGTCCAGCACCGGCAACGCATCCGGCCAGTCGAAACCGACCTGCCCTGCGCGCTTCTGCAACTTGGCCGAGCGGGACAGTGCCGGCAACGCAGCCGGCACATCGTCGAGCAGTGACAGTTGCTGCGGCTCGGCGGACTTCTCGGCACGTTCTTCGGCCTTGATCTCCTCCCAGCGCTGCTTGACCTGCTCTTCGTTCAAACGTGGCACGTCCAGCGGCGCATACAGATCGCCGGTCGGGAATACGTGCGGATGACGACGAATCAGCTTGCGCGTGATGCTATCGACCACCCCGGCAAATTCGAACCGCCCCTCTTCCCGCGCCAGCTGGCTGTAATACACCACCTGAAACAGCAGATCGCCCAACTCCCCCTGCAAGTGGTCGAAGTCGCCGCGCTCGATGGCATCGGCGACTTCGTAGGCCTCTTCAAGGGTGTGCGGGACGATGGTCGCGTAAGTCTGCTTGATGTCCCACGGGCAACCATACTGCGGGTCGCGCAGACGATTCATCAGGTGCAGCAGGTCTTCAAGGCTGTAGATCGGTTTCATGGAGTCCGGTTACGCCGCGTTTCGATGATGTTCGGCAACTGGGAAATCCGCCCCAGCAACCGCCCCAGCGCGTCCAGACCCGGAATCTCGATGGTCAGGGACATCAGCGCGGTGTTGTCCTCCTTGTTCGAGCGGGTGTTGACCGCCAGCACGTTGATCCGCTCGTTGAGCAGCACCTGCGAAACGTCACGCAGCAGACCGGAACGGTCGTAGGCGCGGATGACGATGTCCACCGGATAGGTGAGCACCGGCACCGGCCCCCAGCTGACCTGGATGATCCGCTCCGGCTCGCGCCCGGCCAGTTGCAGCACCGAGGCGCAGTCCTGACGGTGAATGCTCACGCCACGGCCCTGGGTGATGTAGCCGACGATCGCATCGCCCGGCAACGGCTGGCAGCAGCCGGCCATCTGGGTCATCAGGTTGCCGACGCCCTGGATCTGGATGTCGCCGCGCTTGCCCGGCTTGTAGCCGGTGGCCTTGCGCGGGATCAGTTCCAGCTGTTCGTTGCCGCGTTCCGGCTCGACCAGCTGTTGCGCCAGGTTGACCAGTTGCGCCAGACGCAGGTCGCCGGCCCCGAGGGCGGCGAACATGTCTTCGGCGGTTTTCATGTTGGCCTTGTCGGCCAGCTTGTCGAAATCCACCGCCGGCAGGCCGAGGCGATTGAGTTCGCGCTCGAGCAGGGTCTTGCCCGCCGCGACGTTCTGGTCGCGTGCCTGCAGCTTGAACCAGTGCACGATCTTCGCCCGCGCCCGGGACGTGGTGACGTAGCCCAGGTTCGGGTTCAGCCAGTCGCGGCTTGGGGTGCCGTGCTTGCTGGTGATGATCTCGACCTGCTCGCCGGTCTGCAGGCTGTAGTTGAGCGGAACGATGCGCCCGTTGATCTTCGCGCCACGGCAGTTGTGACCGATTTCGGTGTGCACGCGGTAGGCGAAATCCAGCGGCGTCGCGCCCTTCGGCAAGTCGATGGCGTGACCGTCCGGGGTGAAGATGTAGACCCGATCCGGCTCGATATCGACCCGCAACTGTTCGGCCAGACCACCGATGTCGCCCAGCTCTTCGTGCCACTCGAGGACCTGACGCAGCCAGGAGATTTTCTCTTCGTAGTGATTGGAGCCGGACTTGACGTCGGTGCCCTTGTAGCGCCAGTGCGCGCAGACGCCGAGCTCGGCCTCTTCGTGCATCGAATGGGTCCGGATCTGGACTTCCAGCACCTTGCCTTCCGGGCCGATCACCGCCGTGTGCAGCGAGCGGTAGCCGTTCTCTTTCGGGTTGGCGATGTAGTCGTCGAACTCTTTCGGGATATGCCGCCACAGGGTGTGGACGATGCCGAGCGCGGTGTAGCAGTCGCGCATTTCCGGCACCAGCACGCGCACCGCACGCACGTCATAGATCTGGCTGAATTCCAGACCCTTGCGCTGCATTTTGCGCCAGATCGAATAGATGTGTTTGGCCCGACCGCTGATGTCGGCTTCGACGCCGGTGGCTTGCAGCTCGTCCTTGAGCTGGGTCATCACATCGGCGATGAAACGCTCACGATCCAGCCGCCGTTCATGCAGCAGCTTGGCGATCTGTTTGTATTGATCGGGTTCCAGGTAACGGAAGGACAAGTCCTCCAGTTCCCATTTGATATGGCCGATGCCGAGTCGATGCGCGAGCGGCGCATAGATGTCGAACACTTCCCGGGCGACCCGGTTACGTTTTTCGTCGTCGGCGGTTTTCACTGCACGGATCGCGCAGGTGCGTTCGGCGAGCTTGATCAGCGCGACACGCACGTCGTCGACCATCGCCACCAGCATCTTGCGCAGGTTTTCCACCTGGCCCTGGGTGCCGAGCACCATCGACTGGCGGGGGCTGAGGCTGGCACTGATTGCCGCCATGCGCAGCACGCCGTCGATCAGCTTGGCGACCACCGGGCCGAAGCGCTGGCTGACCGCCGCGAGTTCGATCTGGCCTTCGCGCACGCCGCGATAGAGAACCGCAGCCACCAGCGAATCCTGATCGAGCTTGAGGTCGGCAAGGATCTCGGCGATCTCGAGGCCAGTGCTGAAACTGCCGCTGCCTTCGGACCAGAGATTCTTCGCTGCATTGGACTGTTGCTCGGCCTGGCGAGCGTACTCGCAGGCCTCTTTCAAGGCTTCGCGATCCAGTGCCAGATCGACACTGACCGCATGATCGAGCCAAGCCTCGAGATTGATACTGCCGTCAGTGTTGATCGGCTGGTGTGCTCTCACCTGTACCATCTTGCTTTACCTTCCCTACGACGCAGATTCAATGCGTCAAATCACTGACCGTCAATGCCCGTTCGCGCTCGCGGGGCCAAGGCGAGCGCTACGGACGACCAGTCGGATCAGACGAGCCATCCTGGCTCGCTTCAAATAACGCCATGGCCTCGACATGTGCCGTCTGAGGAAACATATCGAGAATCCCGGCACGTTTTAACCGGTAGCCCTGCTTGATCAATTCGACCGTATCGCGCGCCAGAGTTGCAGGGTTGCACGACACGTACACCAACCGTTTGGCGCCCAAGGCCGCCAGCTTGCGCACCACCTCGAAAGCACCGTCGCGCGGTGGGTCCAAGAGTACCGCAGAAAAGCCGTTTCCGATCCACTCGGCATCGGTCAAAGGCTGGGATAAATCGGCCTGAAAAAACTTTGTGTTATGCAAATTGTTACTGGCGGCATTGGCCGCCGCGCGATCAACCATGGTCTGCACGCCTTCGACCGCCACCACTTCACGCGCAGCTTTTGCCAGCGGCAAGGCAAAGTTGCCGAGACCGCAGAACAGGTCGAGCACGCGCTCATCCGCTGTCGGTTTCAACCACTCCAGCGCCTGGGCGACCATGGCCTCGTTGACCCCGGCATTGACCTGGATGAAATCCCCCGGCCGGTAAGCCAATTGCAGATCCCACTGTTCCAGGTGATAGCCAAGCGACTGTGCATCATCCACCGGCTGCGGTTCGCCTTCGCCATGCAGCCAGAGCTGCGCTTCATGGAACGCGCAGAAATCCTTGAGAATCGTCAGGTCGGCTTCGGACAGCGGCGCCATGTGACGCAGCAGGACGGCGAGTGACGAGCCACTGAACAATTCCACATGCCCCAGCGCCTGAGGTTTGCTCAAGCGACGCAGCATCTCCGGCAAGCGGGTCATGATCGGCTGCAAGGGCTGTACCAGCACCGGGCATTCGCTGATCGCAACGATGTCCTGGCTGCCGGCGGCACGGAAACCGACTTCAAGCTTTTTGGCCTTGCTGTCCCAGCGCACGGCGATCCGGGCGCGGCGACGGTAGCCGAATTCGGGACCGGTCAACGGCGCCGCCCACTCCTCGGGTTCGGCTCCGGCGACTCGCGACAACTGCTCGGCGAGCATGCGCTGTTTCAGGGCAAGCTGTTCGTTGTGGGGCAAATGCTGGACGCTGCAACCGCCGCAGCGGCCGGCGTGCTGGCAAGGTGCGGGACGACGCAATTCACTGGCGCTGAACACGCGCTCGGTACGCGCCTCGACCACTTTGCCGTGGGCGCCTAGCACCCGCGCTTCGACCTCTTCACCGGCGAGGGCGCCGAGGACGAACCAGGTTTTGCCTTCAAAAAACGCGATGCCGCGACCGTCATTGGCCAGGCGCTCGATGCTCAGGCGCTGCTTTTTGCCGGTCGGGATTTGCGGGGCCTTGCTGCCGCCGGTGGGCTGGAAGCGCAGGCCTCTCTCGTGCTTGGCCATCAGTTGGGCGCGTCGAAAATGCCGGTCGACAGGTAACGGTCGCCACGGTCGCAGATGATCGCAACGATCACCGCGTTTTCAACTTCTTTGGACAGGCGCAGCATCGCTGCCACTGCACCGCCCGAGGACACGCCGCAGAAGATGCCTTCTTCGCGGGCCAGACGCCGGGTAACGTTTTCGGCCTCGCTTTGCGCCATGTCGACGATGCGGTCGACGCGGTCGGCCTGATAGATCTTCGGCAGGTATTCCTGCGGCCAGCGGCGGATGCCGGGAATGGCCGAGCCTTCCATCGGTTGCAGGCCGACGATCTGTACGTTGTCGTTCTGCTCCTTGAGGTAGCGCGACACGCCCATGATGGTGCCGGTGGTACCCATGGAGCTGACGAAATGGGTGATGGAGCCCTGGGTCTGACGCCAGATTTCCGGGCCGGTGGTGGTGTAGTGCGCTTCAGGATTGTCGCCGTTGGCGAACTGATCCAGCACCTTGCCACGGCCTTCGGCTTCCATCCGCTGGGCGAGATCGCGAGCGCCTTCCATGCCCTCTTCCTGGCTGACCAGAATCAGCTCTGCGCCGTAAGCGGTCATCGCCGCTTTACGTTCGGCGCTGGAGTTGTCCGGCATGATCAGGATCATCTTGTAACCCTTGATCGCGGCGGCCATCGCCAAGGCGATCCCGGTGTTGCCCGAGGTCGCTTCGATCAGCGTATCGCCTTCGTGGATCTGCCCGCGCAACTCGGCACGGGTGATCATCGACAGCGCCGGACGATCCTTGACCGAACCCGCCGGGTTGTTCCCTTCAAGCTTGAGCAAAAGGGTGTTGCTGGTGACACCGGGCAGGCGCTGCAAACGCACCAGCGGCGTGTTGCCGACGCAATCGGCGATGGTTGGGTACTGCAAGGTCATGGCGTTTTTCGCAATCCGGACAGCGGGGGCGCCTATCATACCGGCAAACCTGCGCAGGCCATATCACGCAAAGTGTGGTGCTTATGGTTTCTTGGAATAAGCAGTAAAAGTCTCACCAGTGGTGAGACTTTTTAAAGAGTGTCGGCAGTGCTGACACTTTCCTGTGCCGCTCACACAATCTGCGGGCGGCCCATGTCCACTGTGGGATCTGGCTTGCCAGCGAAGACTTCAGGAATGACAGCACTGTCCTCCGCCACCAAGCGCAGATTCAGTCGCAATCCCGACGGGCCATTCTCAGCCCACAAAGTACCGCCCTGGCGTTGCACCGCGTTCCTCGCGATGCTCAGGCCCAGACCGAATCCACCATCCCCCGGCCGCGAGCCGTCGAGGCGGATGAAGGGCGAAAAGATCCGCTCAAGATCCGCGTCGGCCACACCACCGCCCTCGTCCTCCAGCCACAGGTGCCAGTAATCGCCCTCCCGTCGACCGTCGAGCCGCACGATGCCGCCCGGTGGCGAATGACGAATCGCATTGCGCAGGATGTTTTCCAGAGCCTGTGCCAGGGTGTTGAGATTGCCGCGTACCCAGCAGGAAGCTTCAACACCGCACTGCAACTGCCCCACCGGACAGCAGCTTTCGTAGCAGGCGTTTTCCGTGAGCATTTCCCACAGCGCCTGAATCTGGATCGCTTCGTCCGGCAACGGTGCGCGTTCGGTGTCGAGCCAGGCCAGTTGCAGGGTGTCCTCCACTAGTCGCTGCATCACGTCGACTTCGCGACCGATGCGCTCGCGCAACGGTTGCAGCTGTTGCTCGCTTTCACTGGCGACCCGCAACCGGCTCAGGGGCGTGCGCAGTTCGTGGGACAGGTCGCGCAGCAGTTGCTGTTGCAAGGCCACGGTGGACTGCAGGCGTTCGGACATCGAATCGAAGGCGCGGGCCAGTTCGCCGAGTTCATCGGGGCGCTGGGTGATGCCGCTCGACAACCGCACATTCAGTTCATCGGCGCGCCAGGCGTTGGCCTGCTCGCGCAGATTGTTAAGCGGCACCACCAGCAGGCGATACAGGCCGACGCACAGCAGCAGGGTGAACAGGCCGGGAATCACACCGTTGGTGATGACCCGCCAGAACACCCGGTATTTCCCCGGCAGGAATCGCTCGGGCAACTCGATGACCAGACTGCCGGCAGTCGGGTCAGTGGGGAACGGAACCCGCAGCCACGGTCGGCCCCTTTTATGAATCGGCCAGTCCAGACCTCGCAGGAAGGTCAGGTGCTGAAGCTCTTGAGCGTTGAACGGTTGGCTGCCCAGCGACTGCAGGTTGCCGCCGATCACGCCGACCCAGCCGGCCTCGCGCAGCTCCATGCTTTGCAACCAGCTATCGATGCCATCGCGCTCGCCCTGCTGCCAGGCGCGCTCCGCCTCGGCGGCATAACGGCTCAGGGTGCGACGGGCGTCGTCGGAGAGGAACTGATTGCGCTGCTCCATGTACCAGCCCCAGGACCAGCTCAGCCAGATCATCAGCAGACAGAACGCCACCAGCAGACAGGCGAGCTTCCAGAACAGCGAGTGCCGGCCCGGCAGGTCAGACACTTTCATCGACGGCACTCAGAACGTAACCCTTGCCCCACACCGTGCGCACTTCGCGCTCGGTGTAGCCGACCGACTTGAGTTTGCGGCGAATCTGGCTGATGTGCATATCAAGGCTGCGATCGTGGGCCGCATAACCGCGCTGAAGAACGTGCTGATAAAGGAAGGCCTTGCTCAGCACTTCCTCGTCGTTGCGATTGAGGGTTTCCAGCAGGCGGTATTCGCTGCGGGTCAGGCCGGCGGGCTGGTCGAGGTAGAACACGTCGCACTGCTCGTCGTCGAAACGCAGCCCGCCGACCGGCACTACCGGGGCGACGGCAGCTGGACGACGGTCGAGGGCGACCCGGCGCAGGATCGCTTCGATCCGCACATGCAGCTCGGCCATGCTGAAGGGTTTGGGCAGGTAGTCGTCGGCGCCGAGACGGAATCCGCTGATACGGTCGGCCTCAGCACCGAGGGCTGACATCAGCAACACCGGCGTGGAATGGCTCTGACGCAGTTGGGTCAGGACATTCAATCCGTCGAGCCCCGGCAACAGAATATCCATCAACACCACGTCGAACGGCTGGCGCCGGGCGATGCTCAGGCCTTCGCTACCGTTCTGGCACCAGGTGACCTGGAAGCCGCTGCGGCCCAGTTGTTCATGGACATAAGCACCGAGGACGGGATCGTCTTCGATGGAAAGAATGCGGGGCTGGCCAATAGAGACAGGAGTCATGACTATCTGCAAATAATTCTCAGTTTGGCGATTATTCAAGATTGCCCGGCGCCCGGCAACCCAAGCTTGACCTGTCGGACAGATGACCGCTCCCCAAGCGAAGGACGACGACATCATTTTTCCCAAGATTGCCCGCAAGCAAATCGCTACACTGCGCCGATACCGCGTGCCGGACGCACGTGTGAGTCAACGATCAGCGGGATGCAGGAGAAAGGCGTGCTCAAGAAACTGGGAATCAAAGGTCGCGTATTGTTGCTGACCCTGTTGCCGACCAGCCTGATGGCACTGGTGCTGGGCGGGTATTTCACCTGGACGCAGCAGTCCGACCTGCAAGCCCAATTGATGCAGCGCGGCGAAATGATCGCCGAGCAACTGGCCCCGCTGGTAGCCCCGGCCATGGGCCACGGCGATGCCGAATTGCTCGAGCGCATCGCCACTCAGTCCCTCGAGCAACCGGACGTACGCGCCGTGACCTTCCTCGCGCCCGACCGCTCGCCCCTCGCCCACGCCGGCCCGACCATGCTCAATCAGGCGCCGAGTGGCGACAGCGCGCATTTGCTGCGACGCAGCGGCAACGACGCCACCCGCTATCTGCTCCCGGTCTTCGGCAAACACCGCAACCTCGCCGGCGAGCTGATCCCGCAAGAGTCCGACCGTTTACTCGGTTGGGTGGAACTGGAGCTGTCGCACAACGGCATGTTGTTGCGCGGCTACCGGAGCCTGTTCGCCAGTCTGTTGCTGATTGGCGCGGGGCTGGCCGGCGCCGCCTTGCTGGCCTTGCGCATGGGCCGCACGATCAACCGCCCGCTGAGCCAGATCAAACAGGCCGTCGCCCAGCTCAAGGACGGTCACCTGGAAACCCGTCTGCCGCCATTGGGCAGTCAGGAGCTGGATGAACTGGCGTCCGGCATCAACCGCATGGCCGGCACCCTGCAAAACGCCCGCGAAGAATTGCAGCACAGCGTCGATCAGGCCACCGAAGACGTGCGCCAGAACCTGGAAACCATCGAGATCCAGAACATCGAGTTGGACCTGGCCCGCAAGGAAGCGCTGGAAGCGAGCCGGATCAAATCCGAATTTCTCGCCAACATGAGCCACGAGATCCGTACACCGCTCAACGGCATTCTCGGTTTCACCCACCTGTTGCAGAAAAGCGAGCTGACCCCGCGCCAGCTCGACTACCTGGGCACCATCGAAAAATCCGCCGACAGCCTGCTGGGGATCATCAACGAGATCCTCGACTTCTCGAAGATCGAGGCCGGCAAGCTGGTGCTCGACCATATCCCGTTCAACCTGCGCGACCTGTTGCAGGACACCCTCACCATCCTCGCCCCCGCTGCCCACGCCAAGCAGCTGGAACTGGTGAGTCTGGTGTACCGCGACACGCCGCTGTCGCTGGTCGGCGATCCGCTGCGCCTCAAGCAGATCCTGACGAATCTGGTGAGCAACGCGATCAAGTTCACCCGCGAAGGCACCATCGTCGCCCGCGCCATGCTCGAAGAAGAAAACGACGACAGCGTGCAGTTGCGCATCAGCATTCAGGACACCGGTATCGGGCTGTCGAACCAGGATGTACGCGCGTTGTTCCAGGCCTTCAGCCAGGCCGACAACTCGCTGTCGCGCCAACCCGGCGGCACCGGTCTGGGGCTGGTGATTTCCAAGCGCCTGATCGAACAGATGGGCGGCGAAATCGGGGTCGACAGCACGCCGGGCGAAGGCTCGGAATTCTGGATCAGCCTGAACCTGCCCAAGACCCGCGACGACGCCGAAGACCTGCCCGCCGCGCCATTGCTCGGGCGCCGGGTGGCGGTGCTGGAAAATCACGAGCTGGCGCGTCAGGCCCTGCAGCATCAACTGGAAGACTGCGGCCTCGACGTCACGCCGTTCAATACCCTGGAAAGTCTGACCAATGGCGTCACCGGCGCCCATCAGACCGATCAGGCCATCGATCTGGCGGTGCTCGGCATCACCAGCAACGACATGCCGCCGGAACGCCTCAACCAGCATATCTGGGATCTTGAGCACCTCGGTTGCCGGGTGCTGGTGTTGTGCCCGACCACCGAACTGACGCTGTACCACCTTTCAGTGCCCAACCCTCACAGCCAGCTGCAATCGAAACCGGCCTGCACCCGCAAACTGCGCCGGGCCTTGTCGGACATGGTCAATCCGCGCCAGTCGCGCAGCGAACCGGGCGAACCGCTGTCGAGCCGCGCGCCGAAAGTGCTGTGTGTCGACGACAACCCGGCCAACCTGTTGCTGGTTCAGACCCTGCTCGAAGACATGGGCGCCAAGGTGCTGGCCGTTGAAAGCGGTTACGCCGCGGTCAAGGCGGTACAGAGCGAAAGCTTCGATCTGGTGCTGATGGATGTGCAGATGCCCGGCATGGACGGACGCCAGAGCACCGAAACCATTCGCCAGTGGGAAAGCGAGCGCCATTGCACGCCGCTGCCGATCGTCGCCCTCACCGCCCACGCCATGGCCAATGAAAAACGCGCGCTGCTGCAAAGCGGCATGGACGACTACCTGACCAAGCCGATCAGCGAGCGGCAACTGGCGCAGGTGGTGCTGAAGTGGACGGGTCTTGCACTGCGCAATCAGGCGCCGGACCGAGGCGGTGAAAGCCTGCTGGGCAATCAGGAACTGCCGATTCTCGATCACGAAGAAGGTTTGCGCCTGGCTGCCGGTAAGGCGGATCTGGCGGCGGACATGCTGGCGATGCTGCTGGCCTCGCTCGAAGCCGACCGGGAAGCCATCCGCACCGCCCGCGACCATCAGGATCAGAACGCTCTGCTTGAACGGGTGCACCGCCTGCATGGCGCCACTCGCTACTGCGGCGTGCCGCAATTGCGCGCCGCCTGCCAACGCAGCGAAACCCTGCTCAAGCAGGACGATCCCAAGGCCTCGGCCGCGCTGGACGAGCTGGAACGGGCGATCAATCGTCTGGCGGCCCAGGCGAAGATCAGCGCCTGATCCAGCGCAATGCCGGTCAACGTCGACGCAGCTACAGTTGTTGCGGGTGATTTGCGCCCGCGTCGATGCTCCAGGAGGATTTCATGCGCACGATCGTTTTCAGCAGCCAGTCCTACGACCGCGACAGTTTCCTCGCCGCCGACTGCCCGGCCGGGATCGAACTGCATTTCCAGCCGGCCCGGCTCAGCCTCGACACGGCCGCGCTGGCCGAACATCACGAGGTGGTCTGCGCGTTCATCAATGATGACCTCAGCGCCCCGGTGCTCGAACGCCTGGCTGCGGGCGGGACACGCCTGATTGCCTTGCGTTCGGCCGGCTACAACCATGTGGACCTGGCCGTCGCCAAACGCTTGGAGCTGGCCGTAGTGCGCGTACCGGCCTACTCGCCCCATGCGGTGGCCGAGCACGCGGTGGCGTTGATCCTCGCCCTCAACCGACGCCTGCACCGCGCCTACAACCGCACCCGCGAAGGCGATTTCAGCCTGCACGGCCTCACCGGTTTCGATCTGGTGGGCAAAACGGTCGGCATCGTCGGCACCGGACAGATCGGCGCAACCTTCGCGAAGATCATGCACGGCTTCGGCTGTGAATTGCTGGCCTACGACCCGTATCCAAATCCTGCCGTCGAAGCGTTGGGCGCACGCTACCTGAGCCTGCCGGATCTGTTGGCGCAGTCGCGGATCATCAGCCTGCACTGCCCGCTCAACGAACAGAGCAGACACCTGATCAACCGCGATTCGCTGGCGCACATGCAACCGGGGGCGATGCTGATCAACACCGGGCGCGGCGGTCTGGTGGACACGCCGGCGCTGATCGACGCCCTGAAAGACGGTCAGCTCGGTTATCTGGGACTGGATGTGTATGAAGAGGAAGCGCAGCTGTTTTTCGAGGACCGCTCCGACCTGCCGCTACAGGACGACGTGCTGGCGCGGCTGCTGACGTTCCCGAATGTGATCGTCACCGCGCATCAGGCGTTCCTGACCCATGAGGCGCTGGGCGCGATTGCCGCGACCACCTTGCACAACATCGCGACCTGGGCGACGGGCACGCCGCAGAACCAGGTCGAAGGCTGAACGAACGGACTCAGACCGGAGGCGGCGTCGGGGTAATCGCCACGCACAGGCTCAACAGCGCCAGCCAGCCGAATCCCAGCAAACGTTGCTTGAAGGAGTGCCCGCTGCGCAGCAGGAACCAGACAAACACCAGCGGCATCAGAAACGCCATGATCTTCAGCCAGCCTTCCACCGGACGCGAGCCATCCGGGTTCAGCACCGGCTCGACCGGCTGCGAACGACGGCGTCGCCCCGCAGCGGCCGGCATGATCTTCGGCCGCTCGGGGGCCGGCGGCGGAACGTAGGCCTCGGGCACGGCCTTGTTGCGCGGCAGGCTACCGAAGGAAATTGTCGACGTGCCCTTTTCGGCTTGAGGCGCCTGCGCCTCTGCCAGCGGGGCTCCGCAATGAATGCACGCCGTGGCTTCGGAGCTGATGCTCCGCTTGCATTCATAACATTCGATCAGCGCCATGTTCCGTTCCTTGAAAATGAAGGCGGCAGTTTGCCACGACTGCGGTGTCGATTTGAACCGGATCGAAGGTCGCACGCGCGCATCATTCTGCAATCAAGCCCGTGCTAGCATGTCGCGCATATTTGGAGGACCCATGGTCGAACACGATTTTCGCTACACCCTGATGAACCCGCAACACACCCTCACCGAATGCCGCGCCCTGGTTCCGGGCCGCTATCAGGTCACCGGCAACGGGGGCTCGATCCGCATCGGCGACGTGCTGGTCGTGACCCTCAAAGGCAGCAAGGACTTGTCCATGCGTCTGACCGTCGACACCGTCCGCCACCTGATCAACCCACCGGGTCAATGGACCGCAATGACCACCGGTCCGGTGTTCGGTGAACTGGCGATCCACACCTGGCAGGTCAACTGCGACAGCTGCGCCAAGGAGCTGAGCTTCGAATTCGCGGTGGACGCCAAGCTGGGCAAGCCTGCGGAAAAACCGGCCGCCACGGCACGTATTGCGGAGCTGGGCTGGAAAGCCGTCGGCGACAAACATCTGTGCCCGAAATGCCAGGAGCCGGCGTGATGAAACACCTGGCCCTGACCGCCGCTGTCGGCGCCGGCCTGATGGGTTGCGCCGCAGAGCCTGTGCAACTGCAGCAGAACCGCAGCTACATTCTGGAGTGGATCGGCGAGCGTCCGCTGATGGACTACAGCCACCTGACCGTGACCCTCGGCGATGATGGCCGGGCGTATGGCAACGGCGGCTGCAACCATTGGTTCGCGCCGTACACCCTGGAAGGCGACAAACTAAGCTTCGGCAAGATCGGCAAGACCCGCAAACTCTGCGCGCCGGCGCTGATGGAGCAGGAGCAACGCTTCCTCCAGGCCCTGGAGCACGTGGAGCGCTGGGACATCTCGCCGATCGAGCAGATGCGCTTCTGGCCGGCTGAAGGCAAGCCGTTGCGCTGGTGGCTGGAAGAGGGTTGATCCTTTAGATCGCCCCTCGATCATTCCCGCGCTCCGCCGTGGGAATGATCAGCCAAGACGAATCAATTGGTCGCCTGCAATGCCTCGAGCTTCGCCATCACCCCCGCCGCCGTCTGCTCGCCCATCAACTGTTCCCGCACCTTGCCCTTGTTGTCGATGATGTAAGTCACCGGCAAGGCTTCACTGCGCGGCAGCTCGAACAGTTCCGCCGGATCCTGCGCCAGCACGGTGAACTTGATGCCCAGCTTCTCGCTGGCGCTCTTCAGCTCTTCACCTTGCACGTTGTCGAAGTTGACCCCGAACACGCCGATCTTCTTGCCCTTGAGTTCGTCCGCCAGGTGATTGAGTTCCGGGATTTCCGTGCGGCACGGGCCGCACCATTCGGCCCAGTAATTGAGCACGATCCATTGTTTGTCGAGGCGCTCGGACGCCACTTTCTGCCCGTTCTGGTCGATGCCGTAGTCGTTACCGCAGCCCCCCAGCATCAACGCCCCGATGATCGTCAATGCCGCTGCCAGTGCCCGTGTCATGTCGTGTTCCTTGTGAAAAATTGAATGCGCCTGCGACCCATCGCCTCCCAAGGTTCTGGATTGCGCGCTGCACAGTTAGAATAGCCGCCACTCTACGCAATAAGCGACCCGCCCATGACCGATCTGACGCTTTATCACAACCCGCGCTGCTCGAAATCCCGCGGTGCGCTCGAACTGCTCGAAGCCCGTGGCCTGACGCCGAACGTGGTGCGCTACCTCGAAACCCCGCTGGACGCCGCGCAGATCAAGGCCCTGCTCGGCAAGCTGGGCATCAGCGCACGGCAACTGCTGCGCACCGGCGAAGACGAGTACAAGACCTTGAATCTGGCCGATGCCAGTCTCACCGAGAAACAATTGATTGAAGCGATCGCGGCCCATCCAAAGCTGATGGAGCGACCGATTCTCGAAGCCGGCGACAAAGCCGTCATCGGCCGTCCACCGGAGCAGATCCTGGAGCTGCTGCCGTGAGTGCGCCGTACATTCTGGTTCTGTATTACAGCCGCAGCGGCTCGACCAACGAGATGGCCCGGCAGATTGCCCGTGGCGTCGAGCAGGCCGGCCTCGAAGCGCGCCTGCGCACCGTGCCGGCGATCTCCACCGAGTGCGAAGCCGTGGCGCCGGACATTCCGGATGAAGGCGCGCTGTACGCCACATTGGATGACCTGAAGAACTGCGCCGGCCTGGCCCTCGGCAGCCCGACCCGTTTCGGCAACATGGCCGCGCCGCTCAAATACTTCCTCGATGGCACCAGCAACCTGTGGCTGACCGGCGCGCTGGTCGGCAAGCCGGCCGGAGTGTTCACCTCCACCGCCAGCCTGCACGGCGGTCAGGAAACCACCCTGCTGTCGATGATGCTGCCGCTGCTGCACCACGGCATGCTGATCACCGGCCTGCCTTACAGCGAGTCGGCGCTGCTGGAAACCCAGGGCGGCGGCACGCCGTACGGCGCCAGCCATCACGCCGGGGCCGACGGCAAAAGCGGTCTCGATCAGCACGAAGTGGCGCTGTGCCGCGCACTCGGCGCACGTCTGGCCAAGACCGCCCAGAAACTGGGGAACTGAGATGGCCAGAAAGCCGAAAGTCCTGCCCGCCGTCGAATGGCTGGAGCCACGGGTGCGGGCGATGCGGGTGATCAGTCTGCTGTGCTTTTTCGGCCTGGCCGGACTGCTCGCCGCGTATTACCTGGTGTTCGCCGACCTGCACGGCGCGCGGCCGTGGGTGATTCTGCTGATCGAGCTGATCCCGTGGATCGTGCTCGCACCGGGCATGATCATGGGCAGCGCACGCGGGCATTCGTGGATGTGCTTTGTGGTGAATCTGTATTTCATCAAGGGCGCGCTGGCCGCTTACGACCCGAGCCGGCAGCTGTTCGGCGTGCTGGAGATGATCGCCAGTCTGGCGGTGTTCTGCTCGGCGCTGTTGTATGTGCGGTGGCGGTATCAGCTGAACCGCAAACTGGCGGGCGAAGGCGAAATCTCCGTCGCCTGACTGCGCTCCAACTCCAAGATCGTTCCCACGCTCCGCGTGGGAATGCATCAAGAGACGCTCCGCGTCTCAGGGACGCAGAGCGTCCCGGGCGGCATTCCCACGCAGAGCGTGAGAACGATCACCCTAGAGTCAATGATTGACGGTGTACGCCAGCATCATCGAGATCTGGCTCATCGGCCGTCCACCGCTCTCTTCATGCCACTGGTTAAACGCGTTCTGCACCGTCGCCAGATCCCGCAGACTGCTCGGCACCTTGTCGACGATCTTCTGTGCATTCAACGCCGCGACCACGTCGTAGCTCGGCACAAACGTATCCTTGCCGACCATCCGCAAAAACCGTGGCGCCGACAGCCCGCCCAATTGATGGCCGTGCTTTTTCAGGTAGGTCCACAGGCCGACGATGTCGGTCACCGGCCAGTCGGCCAGCAACGCGCCGAAACTGCCCTTCTCTTTCTCGACGTCCAGAATGAACTGCGCATTGCGCGGCACACTCTTGAGCTTGCCCAGATGACGGATGATCCGCGCATCCTGCATCAGCCGTTCAAGGTGTTCGGCGCTCATCAGCACGACCTTTTCCGGGTCGAACTTGAAGAACACTTCTTCGAAGGCCGGCCACTTGGCGTCCACCAGACTGTGCTTGAGCCCGGCACGAAATACCCGCAGGGCCATGGTCGAGAGATAACGGTCGTCGCTGATCTTGCGCAGTTGCGCCGGGGTCTTGGGAACGGGCAGATGGGCTTCCAGTTCAGCCGCCGAACCGAAGCGGTTCAGACAGTATTCGTGCAGCCACTTGTAGTCGCGCATGCCCTCTCCTAAAAAATGAATTGAAAACGGCGCCCGCGAGCGCCGTTTCTTTCGAGCGATCAGATCACTTACAGGTTCACCACATTGACGAAACGCGAAGCCGCCGTCTCGTCGATCTTCAGGCTGGTGAAGTCAAACAGGTTACGGTCAGCCAGTTGCGACGGGATCACGTTCTGCAGGCTGCGGAAGATGCTTTCGGTGCGGCCCGGGGTCTTGCGTTCCCAGTCCTGGAGCATTTCCTTGACCACCTGGCGTTGCAGGTTTTCCTGGGAACCGCAGAGGTTGCACGGGATGATCGGGAATTGCTTGAAGTCCGAGTAGGCCTGGATGTCTTTCTCGTTGCAGTAGGCCAGCGGACGGATCACCACGTTGCGCCCGTCATCGGCGCGCAGCTTCGGCGGCATGGCCTTGAGGCTGCCGTTGAAGAACATGTTGAGGAAGAACGTCTCGACGATGTCGTCGCGATGATGACCGAGGGCCATTTTGGTCGCGCCGATTTCGTCGGCGAAGGTGTACAGCGTGCCGCGACGCAGGCGCGAGCACAGCGAGCAGGTGGTCTTGCCTTCCGGGATCAGCTCCTTGACCACCGAGTAGGTGTCCTTCTCGACGATGTGGTACTCGATGCCCAGCTCTTTCAGGTAGGCCGGCAGCACGTGCTCGGGGAAACCCGGCTGCTTCTGGTCCATGTTCACGGCGACGATCTCGAACTTGATCGGTGCAACCTTCTGCAGGTGCATCAGCACGTCGAGCATGGTGTAGCTGTCCTTGCCCCCGGACAGGCAGACCATGACCTTGTCGCCGTCTTCGATCATGTTGAAGTCGGTGACGGCTTCGCCGGCCAGGCGGCGCAGGCGCTTTTGCAGTTTGTTCTGGTTGACCGTAAGAGTGCCCATGACGCGAAATCCGTGAGGTGTGACGAAAGGCGGGCATTTTACGCAAAAACACTTGGCTTGTGGCCACAGGTTGTCGCCCCCTCGAATGCCCGTTTGCACAGACCCCGACGCGATTACCCCGAAGTTTTACAGCGCGATTTGCTCTAAGCCCCTACCACCTGTGCGGTTAAGACCTTTCTATACTGCGACATAAGGTCGCACACAATCTGAAGACCTGTATTTGCTCGGCCGCATTGGCCCGTAGGCGCTCCGCTGGGGGGCGATGGCAATAACGAGAGGAGTGACTGGCATGATCCATCACGTAGTGGGACTTTTTACCCACCCCGATCAGGAATGGAAGGAAATCCGTGGCGACCAGGAAGAAAGCATCAGCCACATGTACCTGACGCACACACTGATTCTGGCGGCGATCCCCGCTGTTTCGGCATTTATCGGCACGACTCAGGTCGGCTGGGTGATCGGCAACCGCGCACCGGTGATGCTCACCGTCGAAAGCGCGTTGTGGATGACGATCATGTCTTATCTGGCAATGCTCGGCGGGGTCGCGGTCATGGGTGCATTCGTGCACTGGATGGCCCGCACGTATGACGCCAACCCGAGCCTGGCCCGTTGCGTGGCATTTGCCACCTACACCGCGACACCGTTGTTCGTCGGCGGGCTGGCGGCGCTCTATCCGCACATGTGGCTGGGGATGATCGTCGGCACGGCGGCCATCTGCTACACGGTGTACCTGTTGTATGTGGGGCTGCCGACCTTCATGAACATTCCGTCCGACGAGGGCTTCCTGTTTTCCAGCTCGGTGCTGGCGGTGGGGCTGGTGGTGCTGGTCGCCATCATGGCGTTTACTGTGATTGTCTGGGGACTGGGCGTGGGGCCCGTCTACACCAACTAGCGACCGGTTCGTCTCGAGAAGAACAAGATCCGCCAACACAGGCCGCCGCAAGGCGGCCTTCTCATGCCTTGAATAAACGTCGCGACCATTCGGCAGTTTGGCGATACGCAACGCCGAAAGGTTGCGGCATACTCCAAATCTCTGGAGATCCATCAAGCATGCCCGAGCAACTCAATACCCGCGTCGAAGACTGTTTCCAACTCGCTGAATCCTTTTTCAAACGTCCCTTCAAACGCCCCGTGGTGAGCCTCAAGCTGCGCGGGCAAAAAGCCGGAGTCGCGCATCTGCACGAGAACCTGCTGCGCTTCAATCCGCAGCTGTACCGGGAGAACACCGAACATTTCCTCAAGCAGACCGTGGCCCACGAAGTTGCGCACCTGATCGCCCATCAACTGTTCGGCGACCGCATACAGCCCCACGGCGAGGAGTGGCAACTGATCATGCGCGGCGTTTACGAATTGCCGCCGGACCGTTGCCATACCTATGAAGTCAAACGGCGCAGCGTGACGCGCTACATCTATAAATGCCCGTGTGCGGATAGCGATTTTCCGTTTTCGGCGCAGCGCCATAGTCTGGTCCGGCAGGGGCGGCGCTATCTGTGCCGCCGATGCCGGAACACGCTGGTGTTCAGTGGCGAGATGCGGGTCGAGTAAGTCAGGCGATCACTTTGGCTCGCCGCAATTCGGCAATACGCTCAACACTCAAGCCCAACTCCCCCAACACCTGATCCGTATGCTGCCCCAGCGCTGCCCCCACATGCCGCGGCGCCGGCAACGCCTTGGAAAACTTCAGCGGGCAAGCGATCTGCGCCTGCGCCGAACCATCTCCACGCGGCACCTGAGTCACCAGTTCCCGCGCCTGCAATTGCGGATGCTGCACCGCCTCGCCCAGGTTCAACACCGGTTCGACACAGGCGTCGATCGCGGCGAACAGCTCGCACAGTTCAGCAAAGTCATGCTTCTCGAACTCGACCTTCAAGGCGTCCTTGAGCGCCCGCTGCTGCTCGGGTTTGGGCGACAAACCCTGCGCCGCCAGTTCCGGCCGGCCCAGCGCCGCACACAGTTGCTGCATGAAGGCCGGTTCCAGACTGCCCACCGACATCCAGCGCCCGTCGCGGGAGCGGTAGTAATCGTAGAAGCTGCCGCCATTGAGCATCTGATCTTCCCAGCCCGGCTCCTCGCCGCAGGCCAGATACCCGGCACCGGCCATGGCATTCAGGCTGAATGCACAGTCGGTCATGCTCACGTCCAGATGGGTGCCCTGCCCGGTTTGCTGACGGGAAATCACCGCTGCCAACAGGCCGATCACCCCGTGCAGCGAGCCGCCGGCGACATCCGCCACCTGCATGCCCAGCGGCAACGGCCCGCTGTCGGCGCGGCCGGTGTAACTGGAGAGCCCGGCCAGCGCCAGATAGTTGATGTCGTGGCCGGCGCGATCCTTGTACGGCCCGGTCTGGCCGTAACCGGTAATCGACACATAAATCAGCTTCGGATTGATCGCCTTCAGCGTCTCGTAACCCAGCCCCAGGCGCTCCATCACTCCGGGTCGGAATTGCTCCAGCACGATGTCGTAATCCACCAGCAACTGCTTCACCAGCTCCAGCGCCTCGGGCTGCTTGAGGTCCAGGGCCAGGCTGCGCTTGTTGCGATTGAGATAAGCGTGACTGGCCGAGCCACCGTGATCGTGGGGCGGCAACACCCGCACCAGGTCGAGACGGGTCGGCGACTCGATGCGCAGCACTTCGGCGCCCATGTCCGCCAGCAGCAGCGAGGCGAACGGCCCCGGCAGCAGGGTCGAGAAATCCAGAATCTTCAGTGAGGCCAACGGTGCAGACATGGGCAATCTCCATCAACGATGCATGCAGCCTAGGCAGCCCTCGGCGATGGGGCAATTACCGGATGCATCAGTTGTGCTGACCGTTGCGCTCAAACAGCAGGCAAGAAAAAACCCGCCGAAGCGGGTTTTTCCATTCAAGCGATGCTTACTTCACATTGCTCGGGGTCGGGCCTTCGGCCACGCCCAGGTCATCTTCAGGACGGGTATCGGCGATACCGCGACCGCCCGAGGCCAGCTCGGCGTCCAGCACGTCGGTGTCCAGCTCCTTGACCCACTTGGCCACAACGATGGTGGCAACGGCGTTGCCGACCAGGTTGGTCAGGGCACGGGCTTCGGACATGAAGCGGTCGATACCCAGGATCAGCGCCAGACCGGCCACCGGCAGGTGACCTACCGCCGACAGGGTGGCCGCCAGCACGATGAAGCCCGAACCGGTCACACCGGCGGCGCCTTTGGAGGACAGCAGCAACACCACCAGCAGGGTGATCTGGTGAGTGATGTCCATGTGGGTGTCGGTCGCCTGAGCGATGAACACGGCCGCCATGGTCAGGTAGATTGCGGTGCCGTCGAGGTTGAACGAGTAGCCGGTCGGGATCACCAGACCTACCACCGATTTCTTCGCGCCCAGACGCTCCATCTTGATCAGCATGCGTGGCAGTACCGATTCCGAAGAGGAAGTACCCAGCACGATCAGCAGTTCTTCACGGATGTAGCGGATCATTTTCAGCACGCTGAAACCGTGCATGCGGGCGATACCGCCGAGCACGATCAGGATGAACGCCAGGCAAGTGATGTAGAAGCAGATCATCAGTTGACCCAGCTGTACCAGCGAGCCGACACCGTAGGCACCGATGGTGAACGCCATCGCACCGAAGGCACCGATGGGCGCGAGCTTCATGATCATGTTGATGATGTTGAACATCACGTGAGCGAAGCGATCGATGAAGTCCAGGATCGGCTTGCCGTAGGCACCCAGGCGGTGCAGGGCGAAACCGAAGATCACCGAGAACATCAGCACTTGCAGGATGTCACCGGTGGCGAACGCGCCGACGATGGTGGTCGGGATCACGTTGAGCAGGAAGCCGACAACGCTCTGGTCTGCGCCTTGAGCAACATAGGTCGCGACTTTCGAGGCGTCGAGGGTGCTGACGTCGATGTGCATGCCGTTGCCCGGTTGCACGATGTTGACCACGATCAGGCCCACCAGCAGTGCGATGGTCGAAACGATTTCGAAGTACAGGAGTGCGTAGCCGCCGGTCTTGCCGACCGATTTCATGTTCTGCATGCCGGCGATGCCGCTGACCACGGTGCAGAAGATGATCGGGGCGATGATCATTTTGATCAGTTTGATGAACCCGTCACCCAGCGGCTTTACGGCCACGCCGAACTGCGGGTAGTAGTGGCCGAGCGCAATACCGATACAGATTGCGACGATCACCTGGAAATACAGGGATTTGTACAGTGGCTGACGAGTCGTCATTGCAAAGTTCCTCAAGAGTCCCGCGCGGCAACATCCATCTGTTGAACGCGACACCTGAATTGCGAACCCTCCTGCACTGGAGGGATTTGTTGTGTCGAACGGCGCTGTTCCGGACCGGCTCGGCGCACGCTTCTGTCGCTCTTATCGCAAACGTCGTGCCACTTTGGTGCAAATCGCTGCAAGCCTTTTGATATCAGGGGATACGGCTTTTTCTGTGTCACCATTCGGTGACTCAAGTGTGGCGGATTTCCGCCAACTCGCCCGACCTCGTCCTACAATTTGGCGGAAATCCGCCTTGTTACCGATCAAAGGCAGCAGCTACCATCGGTCGCCCGAGGAAGGATCTGCCGCCCATGCGCGAACGCACCATCGCCAGTCACTTTGCCCGCGCCGCCCTCGGTGGCGCGGGGCGCTCGGGTTACGACTATTCGGACCTGCTGCAGCAACTGGGTATCAGCCCCGAACTGCTCGACGAGCCGCGCGCGCGGATCGCCCCGGAACAATTCACCCAACTGATCCAGAACTTGTGGCTGGCCCTGGACGACGAATACCTGGGTTTTGGCAACGCACCGAGCAAACCCGGCAGCTTCGCCATGATGTGCCACGCGATCATTCATTGCCGCAGCCTGGAAAAGGCTCTGCAACGCGGCTTATTGTTTTATAGCCTATTCCCCGAAGCTCCGCGTCTGACCCTGACCCATGAAGACGAATGGGTGCGCCTGAGTCTCGACGATGCGCAATTGTGGGACCCGGATCACTTTCTCAGCGAGAGCCTGCTGGTGATCTGGCATCGCCTCGGCAGCTGGCTGATCGGCCAGCGGATTCGTCTGGAACAGGCGAGCTTCAGCTACCCGAAACCGGCGCACGGGGCGGAATACGACCTGCTGTTTTCCTGCCCGCTGGAATTTTCGGCAGCGCAAAGCAGCCTGGTGTTTCACAGTCGCTATCTGCACATGCCGCTGTTGCAGGACGAACGCACCCTCAAGCATTTCCTCGAACGCTCCCCCGCCGACCTGCTGTCCCGCCCGGACGACGGCAACAGCCTGAGCAGCCGGCTGCGTCGCTTGCTCAGCCATGACAGCGCACGCTGGCCGGACCTCGAAGCGGTGGCGGCGCACCTGCACATCAGCCCGCAAACCCTGCGCCGGCATTTGCGCGAGGAAGGCACCAGTTTTCAGGAATTGAAGGATCAGTTGCGCCGGGACATCGCGATTTATCACCTGGGGCGCGCGGATCTGTCGTTGCAACAGATCGCCGAACAACTCGGTTTCTCCGAGCCGTCGGCGTTTCATCGGGCGTTCAAGAAGTGGACGGGGCTGACGCCGGGGGCTTATCGGGCGCAGGCGTGAGTATCAATACAAGCCGATGGGCCGAAGCTCCAAGCGTTGATTATCTGTTTGTCGATACAGAAAGCCACATCAATGGAGAGCCAACGGCACCTCCCGACGCCCGTTCGACAATGCTGAAAGCCTTGGCGGCACCGCCTAACTGATCAGGCCTGTATGGAGCCCTGATTTTCAGATCCTTACCGATCTGGTGCGCTCCCAATGTCTGTTGCAAGGCATACACGGTTCCGACGGCACTCCCCCAAAAAACAAAGGTAAGTACATCTCCGATACTCATTCCGTGAGTGCGGAGCGTGATTGGAGTCTTTCCACTTTCATCGATTATCTCAAGACGGCCACTCTCGAAGGCTCCCAACGAGCCATGGTCAGGAACCGGGCTCCGCAAGTCACCTTCAACTTGAAACTCCGAAACGGGACTGGTCCATTGCTGCCCACCATTGTTCACGGTGTATACAAACGCAACATGGCCATACTTGTTCGCCTTCAGGTGACGGGGTTCAACAGGAATTATGACGTCCTTGCCTGCATCACTCGCCTCGATCCGAAAGTACTTGACCCAACTGGACTCGCAATCAGACCCATGACAGAAAAGGGCAACCAGTGCACCAGGTGAGAGCGCATCTGACGCCCTGATCCTTAGACTCACCCCCTTGTCAGCCAATTCCGAAGAGATGCGAGTGCCTTCGACCTCATCCAACTCAGGCCAATAAATCACGCCCTCAGCCAGATACAAGGTCTTGGGTGAAAAGGGAGGATCAATGAATAAATAGTCGTAGGAGAGTTCCAGAGGTTGGCCTCTGAGGTCAATCGCACGATTGGCGGGTATGACGAGAGTCGTATCCTTATCAGCCGTCGTGATGGTTGTGACGTTCGCCCAATCCGACGACGAATATCTCGTACGAACATGAGCAACCAAAGGTGCCCCGACCTTTTGTCCTGAAAAATAAGGAATTCGAAATGTCATGTCCTTACTCGACACAGTAAGGGGAATCACTCCGTTCTTCGCTCCATCAATCGAAGATGCAGGAAGATCAATTCTGCGTCGGCGCTTCGCCTGAACAATTTTTTTCTGTTCTTGAGCAGTGATGAACGCAACCATTTCCAGTCTCCCTGTTCCGAAAGCATCACGGCTCGATCCCATGATGGACAAAAACAGAGTGTTGGAAATACGCGGAATGAACCACTGTCAGATCTGACAGTGGCGATGAATGGCCATAACCCCGGCGCCACCTGAAAGAGACTCGGCTTCACACAGCCGGGAAATGAATCCTGAACGCCGCCCCACCCATCGGTGAATCCCCCAGCGTCAATTTCGCGCTGTAGCTCTCGATGATGTCCTTGACCACCGCCAGCCCGATGCCCTGCCCCGGGTGCTGGCGGTCCAGGCGTTCGCCGCGTTCGAGAATCCGTGCGCGCTGATCCGGTGGTACGCCGGGGCCGTCGTCTTCGATGCACAGCTCCATTCCGGAATGGCTTTCACGCACGCTGATGCGCACTTCGCCCAGACACAGGCGGTAGGCGTTTTCCAGCAAGTTGCCCATCATTTCCAGCAAGGCGCCCTGCTCGATCGGCACATAGCAATGCTCCGGCAGATCGAAGGCGACGCGTACGTGTTTGTCGCGGTAGACCTTGTCCAGCGTGTCGCACAGGCTTTGCAGCACCGGGCGCAGGCGCACCTGATGGCGCACCAGACCGCTTTTGCGCAGGCTGGCGCGTTGCAACTGGTAGCCGATCTGCTGGCTCATGCGTTCGATCTGGGTTTGCAGCACCCAGGCCTGATCGCGGTCTTCGGGGCGCTGTGCCATGTCTTCGCTGACGCCTTGCAACACCGCCAGCGGGGTTTTCAGGCTGTGGGCCAGATCGTCGAGGGAGTCGCGGTAACGGCTGCGTTGCTGGCGTTCGCTGTGCAGCAGGCGGTTGAGCGAACCGGTCAGGCGCAGCAGTTCGCGCGGGTGTTGTTCGCTGAGGCTTTCTAGGGTTCCGCCTTCGATTTCGTCGAGCTCCTGACTGAGCCGGCGCAAGGCTTTCAGGCCCCAGGTCAGGCCGATCCACAGCAGTGCGAGCAGCACCAGCAACGCTGCGCCAAAACCGAGGTAGAGATTTTCCCGCAGCCCTTCGAGGGTGGTTTCGTATTCGCGCACCGGTTGCAGGGCCACGATGCTGAAGGCCGCGCTCTTGCCGCCGAGCAGTTTGACTTCAACGTCGTAGACGAAGAATTCCTGGCCGTTGGTTTCACGGATCCGCGCGAACTCGTTGCCGAGGCCGTCGTAGCGCGGCGTGTAGTTGATCTTCTCTTCCTGGGTGCCCTTCGAGCGCCAGACCAGGTGCCCTTCGCGGTCATAGATGTAGCCGAGCAGGCGATTGTCCGTGAGGTTGAAGCGCTCGTCGGGCAACTGTGCCGGCATCATCAAGCGGTTGTTTTCAACCCGTGCGGCGGAGATCAGCGTGGTGACATCGGACGCCAGCCGTTGCTCGATCGAGTCCTGCAGCGCCAGGCTGAAAGCGCCCTGCATCGCCGGGAGCAAGGCGAGCATGAACAACACCGCCAGGGTGGTGGCGGCGAGCATCAGCCGGACGCGAAGGGAACGGATCAAGTGCAACGCTCATTGAACAGGTAACCGAGGCCGCGCACGGTGTCGATCGGCTTGAACCCGGCCGGGCCTTCGAGCTTGCGACGCAGACGGCCGACCAGCACTTCGATCACGTTCGGATCGCGCTCGTCGTCATCCGGGTACAGCTGCTCCATCAGCCGATCCTTGGGCACCACTTGCTGGTGATGACGCATGAGGTATTCGAGAATCCGGTATTCGTAGGCGGTCAGCGCCAGCGGTTGCTCGTCGAGGGTCGCCTGCTTGCGATTGAGGTCGAGCAACAGCGGGCCGGCGACAATGGTCGACTGGGTGAAACCGCTGGAGCGGCGCAGCAAGGCATTGAGTCGCGCTTCAAGTTCTTCGAACTGGAACGGCTTGACCAGATAATCGTCAGCCCCGGCTGCCAGACCTTCGACCTTGTCTTGCCAGTTGCCGCGCGCGGTGAGGATCAGGATCGGAAACGTCTTGCCGCCCGAGCGCAGCTGGCGGATCAGGTCGAGGCCACTCATGCCCGGCAGTCCAAGGTCGATCACCGCCAGGTCAAAGTTGAATTGCCCGGTCTGGTACAACGCCTCTTCGGCATTGGCCACGGACTCGACCACGTGACCGCTCTCCGTCAGGCGGGTTTGCAGGTGATGGCGCAACAGCGCTTCATCTTCGACGACCAACAGTTTCATGACGCTCTCCCGGGTAAATCGACAACTCCAAAGGCTTTCGCCTCACATGGCTGCGCCGGGTCGGCCCTCGAAGGACGACCCGGCGCGGGCCTGACGCCAATCGCTTAGAAAGCGTAGTTGGCCGACAGGTAAGTCTGGGCGCTGCTGGTCAAGTCCAGCGAGCCTTGCTTGCTGCCGCCGCTCTCTTTCATCTCGGTGCTGGCGTTGCTGCGCAGGTAACGGTAACCGAGTTCGACCGAGGTGTTCTGCGAGACTTGCTGCAGCACACCGAACTGACCGCCGACCGCGTAACCGATGTCGCTGTCGCGGCTGTAGCCCGGCGAATCCTGGGTCAACTTGGTCAGACCGGCCGTGGCACCGCCGAACAGCTTGGTGCTGCCGCCCACCGGGTAGAACAGATCGTAGCTGCCCAGCAGGTTTTCCTGGCGCAGTTTAATGCCATTGTGCGAGCCCGACACGTTGTCGTAGGTGGCGTAGTAGCGACCCTGGCTGTTTTGCTGACCCAGGCGCAGGCCGTAGGTGTTGTTGCCGTCGATGGCCGCAGTGGCGTCCGGGTGGCCGAGGTTGTCGTTCAGGGCGTTGGATTTTTTGATCTTGTCGCTGGTCTGGCCAAAGGTCAGGCCGGCGAAGTTGCTGGTGGTGTCGGCATGGGCCGCGATACTGGCGCTCATTACGGTAAAAGCCAGCAGCAGTTTATTTAAACGAGTCATGGAGTTTCCTCTTTCACAGTGCTGTTTGGGTATGGCGCAAGGTTACTGCCCCTCCCCTGTACCGCCCCTGAACGCTCTCTGAACCTGGCCTGAATGAAATGAACTAGGCTGTTTTGACCCTTTATTGTCAGGAGACCCGATCATGCGCCTGCTTCTAACCCTCGCCCTCCTTGTCTTCAGCGGCCTCAGCCAGGCTGCGATCAAGACCGAGGAAATCCCCTATCAGAGTGCTGACGGCACCCAGCTGATCGGTTACTACGCCTACGACGACGCGATCAAGGGCCCGCGCCCCGGCGTGGTGGTGGTGCATGAATGGTGGGGCCTGAACGACTACGCCAAGCGTCGCGCCCGGGACCTTGCCGGGCTCGGCTACAGCGCGCTGGCCATCGACATGTACGGTGAAGGCAAGAACACCGAGCACCCGAAAGACGCGATGGCCTTCATGCAGGCGGCCACGCAGAACGCCGATGCAGCGAGCAAGCGCTTTCAGGCCGGGCTGGATCTGTTGAAGAAACAGCCGCAGACCGACAAGGATAAAATCGCCGCCATCGGTTACTGCTTCGGCGGTGGCGTGGTGCTGAATGCGGCGCGTCAGGGTGTGCCGCTGGCCGGCGTGGTGAGCTTCCACGGTGCGCTGGCCACCAAGACGCCGGCTACGCCGGGCAGCGTGAAGGCGAAAGTCCTCGTCGAGCACGGCGCGCTGGACAGCATGGTCACCCCGGACAACGTCGCGGCGTTCAAGTCGGAAATGGACAAGGCCGGCGCCGACTATCAATTCGTCAGTCTCGACGGTGCCAAGCACGGCTTCAGCAATCCTGACGCGGATCGCCTGAGCCACGGCGATCACGGTGGCCCGGATATCGGCTACAACAAGGCCGCCGATGAAAAATCCTGGTCGGACATGCAGGCGTTCTTCAAGAAAATCTTTGGCTGATTCCAGTTAACCGATCGTTCCTGCGCTCTGCGTAGGAACGATCACTTCCTCTGCACTATCCAGCCTGAAGACAACCCGGCAAAATGCCCGACATGACTGCCAGCCCTTTCCTCCCCGCCTGCTGCACTCCGCTCGATGCCCATTGGCCGCTGCCGACCGCATTGCCCGACACCGTGTTTATGAGCACCCATTTCGACCCGTCGCAACTGCTCGGCGATGACTTCCGCCGCAGCGCCATCGAGCCGCCGTCGAGCATCCAGCGTTCGGTGGCCAAGCGGCAGGCGGAATTTCTTGCCGGGCGGATTTGTGCACGGGCGGCGTTGCAGCAGCTGGAAGGCTCGAGCATTGTTCCGGCGATCGGCGAGGATCGCGCGCCCATTTGGCCGGCGCACATCTGCGGCTCGATCACCCACAGCACCGGCCGTGCGGCGGCGATTGTCGCCAACAAACAGCACTGGCGCGGGCTGGGCATGGACCTGGAAAACCTGCTCAACGCCGAACGCGCCGAACGACTGGCCGGAGAGATCCTGACCCCGCCGGAATTGCAGCGCATGGCCGCCGGTTCCCGGGATCAGATCGCACTCTGGGTGACCCTGACCTTTTCGGTGAAAGAAAGCCTGTTCAAGGCGCTGTACCCGATCGTGCAGCAGCGCTTCTACTTCGAACACGCCGAGGTTCTGGAGTGGAATGAACAGGGTCAGGTGCGGCTGCGGTTGCTGACGGATCTGTCCAGTGAATGGCGCAACGGCACGGAGCTCGATGCGCAATTCGGCGTGCAGGACGGGCAGTTGCTGAGCCTGGTCAGCATCCAGGCGTAAGCGGCTTCAGCGCCGCTCCTGATTCCTCGGCCAGCTCAGGCTGAAGCACGCTCCGCCCAGACTCTTGCTCTTGCCGATCAGCGCCCGGCCGTCGTGCCAGTGGATGATCCGCCGCACGATCGACAGGCCCAGCCCGTGTCCACCGGACGCCCGGGTGCGGCTGTCGTCCAGGCGCAGAAACGGCGTGAAGATTTTCTCCCAGGCGGTTTCCGGCACACCGGGACCGTCGTCCTCGACATCCACCCGACAGCGCATCTGCCCGACCTGATAGCTGACCGTGACCTTCGAGCGTGCATGGCGCATGGCATTACTCACCAGGTTCTGCAGGGCCCGGTGCAGGTAACGCGGCTCGGCCTCGACCCAGGCGTCATCGCAATCCGCCGCCGACAGGCACAAGCCGCGCTGTACCGTGACTTCGGCGCGCAGAGGCGCCAGCTCTTCGATCACCTGATTGACCAGTGCATCCAGATCGATGCGCTGGAAGGTCAGCGCCGGCGAGCCCTGCTCCAGCCGGGCGTACGTGAGCATTTCATCGACCAGTTTGTCGAGGTCCTCGATGTCGTGGTCCATGCCCTCGCGGTATTTTTCCAGCGCTTGTGGGGTGGTGGCCGAGCCGATCATCTCCAGGCCGAAACGCAGGCGCGCCACCGGCGTGCGCAATTCGTGGGACACCGCGCGCACCAGTTCACGCTGGATGGCGAGCAACTGCTGCAAGTGCTCGGCCATGCCGTTGAACGCCGCCGCCAGCTTGCCCACCGAGTCGGCACCCCGGGCCGGAACGCGAGTTTCCAGACTGCCTTTGGCGATGCGCGTGGCAGCAGCTTCGAGCCCGCGCAAACGCCGTTCGAGCTGGCGCACCAATAGATAGACGATCAGGCCGATCAGGGTCAGGCCGAGAGCGGCGATCAAAACCAGCCATTCCGGCGGGTACGGATTCATCTGATACAGCGGCCCGATTTCCAGCACCCACGGCGTGCCGACCATGCCGGCGAACACCCGGATCGAATCGCCGCCCTTGCCCAGCGCCATCACCGTATCGCCTTCGGACACTCGACGACTCTGGTCTTCGTCCATGTCGGCATCGCTGACGGTGACCAGCCGCAAATCGAAGCCGAAGCCTTTGTCTTCTTTCAACTGCGCCAGTCGTTTGGGCTGTTCGCCCACGGGCACCCGCACCAGCTCATCGGCCAACAGGTAGATGGTCGCCCGGGCCAGTTGCTCGCTGATCTGCTGCACCTCGCCCACCAGCACCAGTTGATCCTTGTCGCTGACCAGCCGATAGACCTTGGCCGCGTGCGGGCCGGTCTGCTCCACCAGGGCCTGGCCGCGCTGCACGCGAGTGCGCTGGGTCAGGTCGAGATCGGTCTGGGTGAAGGTCTTCAGCGCCAGCGGAATCCCGAGCAGCCGCTCCCACACCAGCAAGGCGCGATGGCGCTCGGTTTCGTTCATCGGTTGCAGGTTGTCGGCCATCAGCGAAAACGTGCCGTGGGCCAGACGCTCGCGGTATTGTTCGCTGCGCACCTGGTTGAGCAGGTGCAGCGCCAGCACGCCGAGTACCGCCACCAGAATCAGCGCCGCGCACATGCCGCCATAGATGCGCAGGAAGATCGAATTCACAGCGGCAGTTCTGCGCAGGCTTCCGGCACGAACAGGTAGCCTTTGCTGCGAATGGTCTTGATCAGGCGCGGGTGATCGGGGTCGTCGCCGATTTTCGGGCGGATGCGCGAGATGCGCACATCGATCGAGCGGTCCTGGCCGTCGTAACCGATGCCGCGCAGTGCGGTGAAGATTTCTTCCCGGGACAGGATGCGCCCGGCGTTGGACACCAGCAGCCAGAGCAGATCGAATTCGGCGCTGGTCAGCTCGATGCCACTGTCGCTGAGCCAGGCTTCACGCAAGGCGTTGTCCACCACCAGCGGGCCGAATTGCAGCCGACGCGGATTGCCCGCTGGCGCCTCCAGTGTGTCACTGCGTCGCAGCAGCGCCTGGATACGCGCCAGCAAGAGTCGCGGGCGTACCGGTTTGCAGACATAGTCGTCGGCGCCGAGGTCGAGGCCGAGGATCTGGTCGGCATCATCGGTGCGCGCGGTGAGCATCAGGATCGGCCCGTCGTAGCGATCGCGAACCTTGCGGCAAATGCTCAGGCCGTCTTCGCCGGGGAGCATCAGGTCGAGGATCACCAGGTCCGGCTGCTCCTTGATGATCCGCGCCGCCGCCAGCGCACCGTTGCCTTCGATTTCCACGCGCAATCCGTTGGCTTGCAGGTATTCACGGGTCAGTTCGGCCAGACGCTGGTCGTCCTCGACTATCAATACCTGCCAGGCTTCTTGCTCCACGGGTGACCTCTGCTTGCCGATGCTGCTTATAAAGGAAGGATCCTCCCGTCTTTTTGTCATCTTTAAGGAGGATAAGAATGCGTGCGCATGGGCCGATTGTATAAACGGCGTACAGCCAGAACACAAGTCGGTAAATGCGTTCGGACAAGGCGGTTTTTTGTGATAGGGTTCGCGCCCTTAAAAATCCGCTGAAGCGTTTTTCCCGGCGAAAAAACAGTGACAAACGGTCTAGCTCAGCAGGTTAGCGGCCTACACGTGAATTCGACATTTCGCACACAATTTACGCACAGGGTTATCCACAGGCTGTCCGTTGCATTCCTCCCCCAAAACGCATTATCTTGTAGCCCGCGCTTGAAAAAACCCTACATGTAGGGGTTGAGGCCAAAAAACCAAACACAAACCGAACAGTGAATTCAAGGCTTTTTATTGCCATTGTCGGGTTGAACCAAACGTATTTTCAGAAGCCCAAACCGCGCCTGCGGATGGCTACCGTTTTTCAGTCGCGCGCGGCGTAAACGGTACGGGTGTTGCAGTCCCGAACTGCTCCCCGAAAGGAATGCGGTTTCACGCGTATCGCGCGAACCGAAGACTTCGGCATGGAAGCGGCGCCCACAAGGCCCCCTTCCTGAACTGTCCCGAAGTCGTTACCCGGCAACTGCCGGTTGTAGTGCTTCAGGACGGAACGGTGGGCACCGTGATGGTGCCCAAACAAACATAGAGAACGTGGAGACACCCATGCAAACCGACACAACTCGCGAGAACCCGCAGGGCACCTTGCCGCAGGCCGCCGATTCGAATTCGGATCTGGCTGCCACCGCGCCTGGTCAACTGCGTGTGATCAAGCGTAATGGCACTGTCGTTCCTTACACCGATGACAAGATCACCGTCGCTATCACCAAAGCGTTTCTCGCAGTTGAGGGCGGCACCGCTGCCGCCTCGTCGCGAATCCACGACACCGTTGCCCGCCTGACCGAACAGGTCACCGCGACCTTCAAGCGTCGCATGCCATCGGGCGGCACCATCCACATCGAAGAAATCCAGGACCAGGTCGAACTGGCCCTGATGCGTGCCGGCGAGCAGAAAGTGGCTCGCGACTACGTGATCTACCGCGATGCCCGCTCCAAGGAACGCGCCACCCGCACCACCGCCGAAGCTCCGGTACAGGCGCACCCGTCGATCCGCATCACCCGCGCCGACGGCAGCCTCGCGCCGCTGGACATGGGCCGCTTGAACACCATCGTCACCGAAGCCTGCGAAGGCCTGGCCGAAGTCGACGGCGACCTGATCCAGCGCGAAACCCTGAAGAACCTGTACGACGGCGTGGCCCTGAACGACGTCAACACCGCTCTGGTAATGACCGCCCGTACCCTGGTCGAGCGCGAGCCCAACTACTCGTTCGTGACCGCCCGCCTGCTGATGGACACCCTGCGCGCCGAAGGCCTGGGCTTCCTGGGCGTGGCCGAGAGCGCCACTCACCACGAAATGGCCGACCTGTACGCCAAGGCCCTGCCGGCCTACGTGGCCAAAGGTATCGAGTTCGAACTGCTGAACCCTGTGCTGGCCTCCTTCGACCTGGAAAAACTGGGCAAGGCGATCAACCACGAGCGCGACCAGCAATTCACCTACCTCGGCCTGCAGACCCTGTACGACCGTTACTTCATCCACAAGGATGGCGTGCGTTTCGAACTGCCGCAGATCTTCTTCATGCGCGTGGCCATGGGCCTGGCCATCGAAGAGAAGCAGAAAGAAGACCGTGCGATCGAGTTCTACAACCTGCTGTCCTCGTTCGACTACATGGCTTCGACCCCGACCCTGTTCAACGCCGGTACCCTGCGCCCTCAACTGTCGAGCTGCTACCTGACCACCGTGCCGGATGACCTGTCGGGCATCTACCACGCGATCCACGACAACGCCATGCTGTCGAAATTCGCCGGTGGCCTGGGCAACGACTGGACCCCGGTTCGTGCGCTGGGTTCGTACATCAAGGGCACCAACGGCAAGTCGCAAGGCGTGGTTCCGTTCCTGAAAGTAGTGAACGACACCGCCGTCGCCGTTAACCAGGGTGGCAAGCGCAAAGGCGCTGTGTGTGCCTACCTGGAAACCTGGCACATGGACATCGAAGAGTTCATCGAGCTGCGCAAGAACACCGGTGATGACCGTCGTCGTACCCACGACATGAACACCGCCAACTGGATTCCTGACCTGTTCATGAAGCGTGTCTTCGATGACGGCAAGTGGACCCTGTTCTCGCCATCCGAAGTACCGGACCTGCACGACCTGACCGGCAAGGCCTTCGAAGAGCGCTACGAGTACTACGAAGCCCTGACCGAATACCCGGGCAAGATCAAGCTGTTCAAGACCATCCAGGCCAAAGACCTGTGGCGCAAGATGCTGTCCATGCTGTTCGAAACCGGCCACCCATGGCTGACTTTCAAGGATCCGTGCAACCTGCGCAGCCCGCAGCAGCACGTCGGCGTGGTTCACAGCTCGAACCTGTGCACCGAGATCACCTTGAACACCAACAAGGACGAGATCGCGGTCTGCAACCTGGGCTCGATCAACCTGCCGAACCACATCGTCGACGGCAAGCTGGACACCGCCAAGCTCAAGCGCACCATCGACGTTGCGGTGCGCATGCTCGACAACGTGATCGACATCAACTACTACTCGGTACCGCAGGCGAAGAACTCCAACTTCCGTCACCGTCCGGTCGGTCTGGGCATCATGGGCTTCCAGGACGCGCTGTACCTGCAGCACATCCCTTACGGTTCCGACGCTGCCGTCGAGTTCGCCGACAAGTCGATGGAAGCGGTCAGCTACTACGCGATCCAGGCGTCCTGCGACCTGGCCGACGAGCGCGGCTCGTACGAGACGTTCCAGGGTTCGCTGTGGTCCAAAGGCGTACTGCCGCTGGATTCGCAACAGATCCTGATCGAAGCACGTGGCCAGAAGTACATCGACGTCGACCTGACCGAGTCCCTGGACTGGGCACCGGTTCGCGCCCGTGTACAGAAAGGCATCCGTAACTCGAACATCATGGCCATCGCACCGACCGCGACCATCGCCAACATCACCGGCGTCTCGCAGTCGATCGAACCGACCTACCAGAACCTCTACGTGAAATCGAACCTGTCGGGCGAATTCACCGTGATCAACCCGTACCTGGTTCGCGACCTGAAGGCTCGCGGTCTGTGGGATTCGGTCATGATCAACGACCTGAAGTACTACGACGGTTCGGTTCAGCAGATCGAGCGCATCCCGCAAGAACTCAAAGAGCTCTACGCGACCGCGTTCGAAGTGGACACCAAGTGGATCGTTGACGCCGCCAGCCGTCGTCAGAAGTGGATCGACCAGGCCCAGTCGCTGAACCTGTACATCGCTGGTGCATCGGGCAAGAAGCTGGACGTGACCTACCGCATGGCCTGGTACCGTGGTCTGAAAACCACCTACTACCTCCGTGCCCTGGCCGCGACCAGCACCGAGAAGTCGACCATCAACACCGGCAAGCTGAACGCTGTATCCAGCGGCGGCAACCACGGCGACGACTCGGTCCTGGCAGCCCCTGCCGGCCCTGCTCCAGTACCGAAGGCTTGCGCCATCGACGAGCCGGATTGCGAAGCTTGCCAATAAGCTGAGCTGAATCGGGCGTTGCGAAACGCCTGATCCGAGAAACCCCCGACAGACTTCTGGTTTGTCGGGGGTTTTCTTTTAGTCGGTGAAAAACTCCAGGCAAAAAAATGGCGAACCCTGTATCACAGGTTCGCCTTTTTTTGCGAGTAGCGACTTACCGTCAGACCATCGACAGCTCGGCCGATGCCTGTCCTACCACCGGAATGGTGAAGGAATCGCCGTTGTTGGTGTAGAAGGTTTCAATGGTGTTGCCCCCCTTGTTCCAGTCCTTCAGGAACAGACCCGAGTCCAGGTTGCCATTCTGTACGTCAACAGCATTGAAGATGTAGACGCCCTGATCGTTTGACATGATGCGGACATCATTGAAGCTCTGGATATTTTTCAGAGTCACAATATCGATACCCGTAGTGCCCTCATCGAAAATCGCGACCATGGTTTTGGAGGACACGAAGTACGAATCGCTGCCCTCGCCGCCGTAAGCATCACCCGACGCACTCAGGTACAACTTATCCGCGCCCGCACCGCCACGCAGTTCATAACCGTGCCCCAGGCCCATCAACGTATCGTTACCATCGCCGCCGTCGGCGACACCTGAAATGACCGTAATGTTGTCATTGCCAGCCTCACCATAGAAGACAGAACCGACATCGCGCACATAGCCAATGATGTAATCATCGCCATTACCGCCATAAATGATGTCAGCCTGGTTATCCGTCGCGAACGGTACAGCCAGGGCCCCCGTATTGGTGAAGCTATGACCGTACAGCGTGTCGCTGCCATCACCGCCATACAGGATGTCGTTACCGTCACCCCCTTCCAGCATGTTGGCGTAGCCATTACCGGTCAGGGTGTCATTGAAGGCTGAGCCCACCAGGTTATCGATATTGGTGAGTACATCACCCTGAGCATCGCCGCCGACACCAGTGCCGGTCAGAAGATTGACCTGCACAGCACTGGAACTGTTGACGTACCAGGCCGAGTCTCCTCGCCCCACCCCAATCAATGTATCCGCGCCTCCGCCACCGATAAAGCTTTCCCTTAATGCGTTAGAGCCGGTGAAAGTATCGGCATAAGCAGAGCCTTGGAATGCCTCGATCGACGTGTAGAAATCCCCCGCCGCAATACCGGTAAGCACCGCAGCGCTGAGATCCAGCGTGACGCCAGAGTTTTCGCCCGCAAAGCTGAGAATGTCGTTGCCATCGCCACCATCAAAACGATCCACGCCGGCACTCCCGACAAAGATATCGCCGTAACTGGAACCCCGGATCTGTTCGATACCGTTATATGTATCGCCAGCGGCGATACCGGTATTCACGCCGGTTTTGGTGTTGATGGTCACACCCGCCGCACTGTCGCCGTAACTGACCGTGTCAAAACCATCGCCACCGAAGAATTGGTCAGCACCCGCTCCGCCAAACAAGTAGTCGTTACCGACACCACCGGTAATGACGTTGTCCAAGGCGTTGCCGTAACCGGTGAAGCTACCGGTGCCGACGTAGGTCAGGCGCTCGACGTTGGCCGCCAGTGTCTGGTTGAGCATGATCGTGCGCACTTCGTCATCACCGCCACCCGCGGCTTCGATGACATTCACCCCGGTGCCGTTGATGTAGTAGATGTCATCGCCAGCGCCACCGTTCAGGATGTTGCCTGAGGTTTGCGCAGTCAGGACGTCATTGAAAGACGAGCCGATGACAGTTTCGAACTCCCACAGCTTGTCGCCCTGAGCATCACCACCCACACCCACAACGCCGCCGACCAGGCTCACCGTCACGCCGCTGGACGAGCCGGAATAATCAATGGTGTCGGTACCGCCCGAACCGTAGAACTGATCCGCCGCTTCACCACTGATAAAGGTGTCGTTGCTACCTGAGCCCTGAAGTGCTTCGATCCCCACATACGTATCGCCTGCGGCGATACCGGTGTTCACACCGGTCTTGGTGTTGATCGTCACCCCGACTCCGCTGTCGCCATAGCTCACGATGTCGTTGCCGGCACCACCAATGAACTGGTCAGCACCCGCTCCGCCAAACAAGTAGTCGTTACCGACACCACCGGTAATGACGTTGTCCAAGGCGTTGCCGTAACCGGTGAAGCTACCGGTGCCGACGTAGGTCAGGCGCTCGACGTTGGCCGCCAGTGTCTGGTTGAGCATGATCGTGCGCACTTCGTCATCACCGCCACCCGCGGCTTCGATGACATTCACCCCGGTGCCGTTGATGTAGTAGATGTCATCGCCAGCACCACCGTTCAGGGTATTGCCTGAAGTTTGCGCGGTCAGAACGTCATTGAAGGACGAGCCGATCACTGCCTCAATGGAGGTCAGCGTATCCCCCTGGGCGTCTGCGCCAACACCTGTTCCGGTAGCCAGATTGACCGTAACCCCAGCTGTCGAGTTGGCATAGGACGCGGTATCGATACCGTTCCCGCCATTCAAGATGTCCGCACCAGCCCCGCCATCCAGCAGGTCGTTACCCTCGCCACCACTCAACGAGTCGTTCCCTGCAAACCCAAATAACTCATCCGCACTTGACGTGCCTACCAATGTGTCCGTACCCGATGTTCCGTTTATAACCGCCATTGTTTCTTCCTTGCCTTGTGGGATGAATCGATAGTCAACGCAACGCTGCAGAATCGCCTCTTTAGAACCTATGCGCTTTGAGCATGATCATTTATGTGACGTTTAACCGTCCGCTAACCAGAGGTCTTCATGACCTATGAAAGTTTGACGCGCACGCTCTCTCTATTCGGCGAGTGTGCAATTACTGCACCACTGTGGCCGACGAACGGTAGGTGATTTGAAGGAAGCCTGATAACGGGCAAAAAAAACCGACGCCCAAGGGCGTCGGTTTTCAGTGAAGCGTACTAAACCCCAATCAAGTCATCTGAATGATGGTCTGCATGATGGTGCTCTGGGTGGAAATGGTCTTGGCGTTCGCCTGATAGTTGCTCTGGCCCTTGATCAGGTCTACCAGTTCATTGGTCAGGTTGACGTTCGACTCTTCCAGCGAGTTCGACACAACCTCACCCAACGTACCGGTTTTCGGCGCGTCGTAACCCGGGACACCCGATGCGAAAGTCTCTTTCCAGCCGGTGCCACCGATCGGCTGAAGGCCTTGCTCGTTGGTGAAGCTGGCCAGTGCAACCTGGCCGATGGCCTTGCTCTGGTTGTTACTGAAGTTGGCGAACAGCGTGCCGGTGCCGTCGATGGTCAGGTTGGTGATCTGGCCGGTGGCGTAACCATCCTGAGTCGGGATCGAACGCGCGGTGTCAGCGTTGTACTGAGTGGTCTTGGCCAGGGAAATGGTCACACCTGCCGGGTTGGCTGCCGCACCGTTAGGGGTGAAGACGCCGTTGGTCACGGTTCCCGGTACCCAGCCAGTCAGCTTCAGGTCGCTGCTGATGATCGGGTTCGGTGCAGGAGCCGGCAACGTGCTTGGCGTGCTGACCTGCAGCAACTTGCCAGAACTGTCGAAGGTCAGGGTCGACGCGACTGGTGGCGTAGTGACCGGGTTGCTGCCGGTTGCGTCCGGGTTGCGCCCGTCTACCAGGGTGTAAACCTTCCAGGTGTTGTCGGAAGTTTTCACCATGTACTGATCCATGACGTGGGAGTTGCCCTGGGTGTCATAGATCGGGGTGCTGAACTGCTTGGTGTAGGACTCGAGCTTGGACGGATCGAACGGGAAAGCAGTCTGGTCGATCGGCTTCTCCGACGAGTTCAAGTTGATCGTCGACGTCACCGACGAAGTCGACTTCGGCGCCAGGTTCGAGGTGTCGATCTTGAGGTCGGTCAACACGCCGTTGATGATCTTGCCGTTGGAGTCCACACCGTAACCTTGCAGGCGCGAAGTGTAGTCGGTGTTGGTGATAAAGCCGTTGTTGTCGACCTTGAACGTACCGGCACGGGTGTAGGAAATCGAGCCGTTGTTGCTCATGGTGAAGAAACCGGAACCGTTGATGCCCATGTCCAGCACGTTGCCGGTGTTGTTGATGTCACCCTGGGTGAACTGCTGGGAAACGTTGGCCAGGCGCACACCGTTGCCGATGACCTTGCTGCCGCTGCCCAGTCGAGTCGACGAGTACACGTCTTCGAATTCCGCGCGGGAGGATTTGAAACCGGCGGTCGCGACGTTGGCGATGTTGTTGCCAGTCACGTCCAGTTGTTTGTTGGCTGCATAGAGACCGCTAAGGCCGATATTGAAAGACATATTCCACTCCTTTGTGCCGGTTAATCGGCTCTATATACCAATGGTTTGTACTTTGGACAGGGCGACCGTGCCCTTGCCGGACAGGTTGAGCATCAGCTCGCCGCCGGTCTGGCTGATCGTCACGCTGTTGACGGTGGCCGGCAGATAAGTTGCCAGGTCCGTCGCGGTGCCGTTGATCGACGCGTTGGCCTTGAAGGTGTAAGTACCGACTGGCACCAGGGTGCCGGACGAATCCTTGCCGTCCCAAGTAAAGCTGGCAGGACCGGCAGCGCGACTGCCCAGATCGATGGTACGGACGGTTTTGCCGCTGCTGTCGGTAATGGTCACGGTACCGCCGGCGATGGACGACGGAACAGTCGCCGTACCGGTCAGGCCTTTGCTCGGATCATCGAGTTGCGCGGTGTTGGTCTGCACGATCACGTTGCGGCCCACCAGCGACGAAGCCTGCAGGGCTTGCGACGAGTTGTAGTTGCCGGCCAGCGAACTGACGGTGCTGTTGAGGGTGGTGATCCCCTCGAGGCTGCTGAACTGCGCCAACTGGGCAACGAATGCGCTGTTGTCCTGCGGGTCCAGCGGGTTCTGGTTCTTCAGCTGGGTCACCAGCAGTTGCAGGAACGCGTCCTTTCCAAGCGCCTGACCGCCGGTCGCGCTATTGGTGGCCGAAGCAATGCCGCCGGTGGTAGTGCTACTGGTCTTCTTCGAAGAGTTGGCCAGTATGTCCTTCATCGTCAGGCTGCTGGTGGTATCGGAAACACTCATGGCAGTCGCCCCTTATCACTGACCGAGGGTCAGCACTTTCTGCATCATGGTTTTGGCGGTGTTCATCATTTCGGCGTTGGTCTGGAACGACCGGCTCGCGGAAATCATGTCAGCCATTTCTTCCACCACATTGACGTTCGGGTAGTAGACGTAGCCCTTGGCGTCGGCCGCCGGATGATTCGGCTCGTAGCGCGCTTCGAGGTTGCTCTGGTCTTCGACCACACCCATGACCTGCACGCCCTGACCGGCTGCGTCCTGGTTCTGGAACAGCGAATTGCTGCCGCCGCTCTGGCCGCCCTGGAACATGGTGGCGAACACCGGGTGACGGGCGCGATAAGTCTGGTCGATGCTCGACGAAACGGTCTCGGCGTTGGCGATGTTCGAGGCCACGGTGTTGAGACGGGTGGTCTGGGCGCTCATGCCGCTGCCGGCAATGTTGAAAACGCTGGACAGGGACATGGATTACTCTCCGCGCAGGGCTGACACCAGCCCTTTGAATTTGCTGTTGAGCAGGGTGAAGCTGGCCTGGAAGCCGACGGCGTTTTCCGCGTAGTTCGACTGTTCCAGCTGGGCGTCCACGGTGTTCTGGTCGATCGACGGCTGCATCGGCGTGCGATACATCAGCGACTCGTCGCCATTGCCCAGGCCTTCAGCTTCGATGTGACGGCTGTTGGTCATGTTCAGGGCGATGTTGCCGTTGGCGTTCTTCTGGCTCTGTGCTTCGAGCACTTTGGAGAACTCCAGATCCCGCGCCTTGTAATTCGGGGTGTCGGCGTTGGCGATGTTGTTGGCCAGCACTTCGGCACGCTGGGCGCGGAAGCCCAGAGCCTTTTCGTGAATGCCGAGCGCTTTATCGAAGCTGATGCTCATGTCGGGAACCTTCAGGTGACCGGATTTTTCGTAACAGGGTTATAGCAAGCGTCGTGCCAGTTTGAGAAAGCCCCGGATTACGGGGCCTTGCGCGGAAACGGCAACGCGGCAATGCCAGAAAAGCGGCAACCGGTTTCCGCCGGATGCCGCTTTTCTGCCGCCTGCCCACCGGCAAAACCTTTGGGCATAAAAAAACGGGAGCCCTGAGGACTCCCGTTTCCTGTGTTGCCGGTCTTGATCACTTCGCCTGGTAGATGATCCCCGGGCTGCACTGAACCATCTGGTAATGATCCGGCAGACCGTTCAGCGCTTCGGAAGCGCCAAGGAACAGATAACCGCCCGGCTTCAGCGTGCTATGAATGCGCAACAGGATGTCTTTCTTCACCTCGGCGGAGAAGTAGATCAGCACGTTGCGGCAGAACACGATGTCGAACTTGCCCAGGCTTGCGTAGCTGTCGAGCAGGTTGAACGAGCGGAATTCCACACGGTTCTTGATCGGCGCCTTGATCACCCAGCGCCCCGGCCCTTTCGGGTCGAAGTAGCGCTGCAGGCGATCGGCGGACAGACCGCGACCGATCGCCAGGCTGTCGTACTCGCCGGTCTTGCAGTTGGTCAGCATGCTGCCGGACAGATCAGTAGCGACGATCTGCACGCCCATCTTCAACTGGCCGATGTTGGTCCGCTCGAACTCATCGATCGACATCGACAGCGAATACGGTTCCTGACCCGACGAACAGGCCGCCGACCAGATCCGCAGACGCTGGTTGGGAGCGGCCTTGATCGCTTCGGGCAGCACCTTGTTCTTCAAGACTTCAAACGGATAGGTGTCGCGAAACCACAGGGTTTCGTTGGTCGTCATGGCATCGACCACCTGCTCACGCAAACCGCTGCGCGGCTGGGTCTGGATGCGCTGTACCAGCTCACCCAGGGACTTGATGCCTTGCTGCTCCATCAGTTTGTTGAGACGGCTCGACACCAGGTACTGCTTGTTTTCACCGAGCAAAATGCCACAGGCTTTTTCCAGGAAGACCCGGAACTGTTCGAAATCCAAATTACCCGTAGACAAATGATGCCGCCTCTTAAATCGTGTTGAACGCCGAGGGCAGAAGGCCCTTAGCTGATATCTGCTGCTTTGATCCGGTCGACTACCCGGGATGCCAGGTCATCAGGACGGAACTTGGCCAGGAAGTCATCGGCACCGACTTTCTTGACCATCGCCTGATTGAACACACCCGACAACGAAGTATGCAGGATGATATGAAGCTTTTGCATGCGAGGGTCGCTGCGGATCTCGGCCGTCAGGGTGTACCCGTCCATCTCCGGCATTTCGATGTCGGAGATCATCATCAGGAACTCTTCTTCCGGCTTCTTGCCCTCGTCGACCAGCTTGCGCAGGTAATCGAGCGCCTGCCTGCCGTCGTTCAACGCCACCACTTCGACGCCGACCGTCTGCAGGCAACGCGTCACCTGCTTACGCGCCACCGACGAGTCGTCGACCGTCAGCACCCGCAGCGACAACGCCTTGCTCTGGGTCTCGACATCCACCACGCCGACCGAAATCGCTTCCGGTGTCGGCGCAACTTCCGCCAGCACCTTCTCGACGTCGATGATTTCGACTAACTGATTGTCGACCCGAGTCACAGCGGTCAGGTAATGATCGCGTCCGGTGCCCTTGGGCGGCGGATGAATCTCTTCCCAGTTCATGTTCACGATACGTTCGACCGAGCGCACCAGAAAACCCTGGGTCTTGGTGTTGTATTCCGTGATGATCACGAACGGACTGTTCTTGTCTTTCAAAGCACCGGAGCCGGTCGCCATCGCCAGATCAAGGATCGGAATGGTCGCCCCCCGGATATTCGCCACCCCGCACACGACAGGACTGGACTTGGGCATCAGCGTCAGTTGCGGGCACTGCAGCACTTCCCGAACCTTGAACACGTTGATCCCGTAGAGCTGCTGGCCGTCAAGACGGAACAACAACAGCTCCAGGCGATTCTGCCCCACCAGTTGCGTGCGCTGGTTCACCGAATCCATTACACCAGCCATGCCCAGACTCCTACACCAACGCCAAGTGTTGTTGCGACGCACATTCATTGCTAAACGGCACGGCGCTTGCTTTTTAACTCGTATGAACGCTCAAACGACATTTTTCCGACGCCTGACATCTCCCCTCCGCAGAGGGCTTTGCGCGATGTCCGCCGTTTGCCTTTTTTTCGCTGGCAGCCCTGCCGGTGCTGATGCGGTTACCTTGCCTGACATGCTTATCGGCGTCACTCAGGGCTTTCTTGAATTCACCGTAGAAGACTATCTGGCTACCAGTCAAACGGAAGGCCGTTATGAAATCGAGGTCAACCAGCTCGATCCACGCATGCGCATGCCTATGTGCGACAAGGAATTGACAGCGACACTGGAGAGTCCGGCACGTCCTTTGGGCCGTGTCACGGTGAAGGTCCGCTGCGAAGGCGCCTCCCCCTGGACGGTGTTCGTGCCCGCTCAAGTCCGCCTGTTTCGCGAGATTGTCACGACCACGCGGCCACTCAAACGCGCCGGCATCATCGAGCCGCAGGACGTGACCTTGCGCGAGCGCGACGTCAGCACGATCAACCAGGGTTTCCTGACGTCGGTGGATGAAGCCATCGGACAGAAATTGACCCGACCAACGGTCGCCGATCAAGTCATTACCCTGGTGCATCTGGAACAGGCGGAAGTGGTTCGCAAGGGCGATCAAGTGGTGATCACCGCCCGCAGCGGTACCCTCGCCGTCCGGATGCCGGGCGAAGCGCTGGCCAACGGCGGCCTGAAAGAACAGATTCGGGTGAAAAACCTCAACTCCCAACGGGTCATCAAGGCGCAGGTTGTGGCGCCCGGCCAGGTGGAAGTAGCGATGTAAGCGGCGAGTGAGCGGCAGAATGAACGGATATTTGAAAAGCCCCTGAGCGTTTGGCAGAAAACTGGCGCTGACCAGAGCTGTTCCCTAAACTGTGCCGCAGCAGGATCTGCAACGGCGCATGCAAGCTCATTGCTAAATGAGCCTAAAGTTTTCCAGGGGATGGCCGAGAACATGGCAAGCGTCCAAATTCCCAGAGGTTTTTAACATGGTCATCGATTTCAGCCGTTTGAACAGCTCCTCGTCACTTACGGGCAGTACGCGTACCAGCAACGCCAAGGAAACCGCCGAAACCGGCACTTCCGCGCCGCTGAATACCCCGGCCGAACAGGCCAGTACCGCAAAAAGCGGGGAATCGGTACACCTCAGCAATGAGGCTCAACAGTTGCAGAAGGTCACTGACAAGCTGCGCGATCAGCCTGCCGTCGACAAAGCCCGCGTGGCCGAATTGAAAGCAGCGATTGCCGATGGCAGCTATAAAGTCGACAGCAACCGTGTAGCCAGCAAACTGCTCAACTTCGAAGCCCAGCGCTAGGCCTCGGTCTGCGCCAGGCTTTTGGACGCTTAAAACCCAAGGCCAGCCATGCACGACACTAATCTATTGCAACTGATCACCGACGACTTTGCTCCAGCTCAACAATTGCTGGAGTTACTGCAAACCGAGTCCCTCGCCTTGCACGGTCGCGACATGCCTCTGCTGGAAGAAATTCTGGCGAACAAGCAGGCATTGATCATTCTGCTCGAACAGCATGGCCGCAAACGCAGCGAAATCCTCGCCAGCCTCAATCTGTCGATCGACCGCGCCGGCCTGGAACAACTGGCCAGCCAGTCGAGCATCGGCGACCAGTTGCTGAGCCAGAGCGATGTCCTGACCGATCTGATCGCCCAGTGCCAGGCAGCCAATGCCAGAAATGGCCAATCGATCGTCATGCAGCAGGCCGCCACGGCCAATCAGCTGAAAATCCTCACCGGCGGCGAGCCTCCCGCGCTCTACGATGCCAGTGGCACCTTCTCCAAACTGCAGAAACCACGCGCGCTCAGCCAGGCGTGATGCTTTCTTCCATGCTTGCGCCCTATCAACGTGCGAAACATGCTGGCAAAATACTGGCCAGCCGTAGTCAAATTTTGTCTGGAGATTGATTTAACGTGTCCAATGATGACGCTCCGCAGCCCCCAAAGGTGCTTACCACGCCCCTGGAGATCTCCAGCAATCTGCGCCAGCTGCTTGAAAGCCATGATCCGCTGATCATCACCTTCCACGAGCGCAGCCAGCGCTTCCAGAGCTATCTGATCAAGGTTGACCGGGAAACCGCCACGATTGCCCTGGACGAGATGATCCCGCGCGATGGCGAACGCTTCCTGCTCGCCGGCGAGCCGTTCAAGGTCGAAGGTTTTCATGACGGTGTGCGCATTGCCTGGGAATGCAACGGCACGCTGAACATCGAAGAATCCAGTGGCGACCGCTTCTACACCGGCGACCTGCCCACCGAAGTGGTTTATCACCAGCGCCGCAACGCCTTCCGCGCAGCCCTCAAGCTGACCGATCTGGTCAGCGTTGTGCTCGGTGGCGAAAAGCTCAAGGCACCGATCGACGGCAAACTGCTGGATATCTCCGCCACTGGCTGCAAACTGCGTTTCGAAGGCGACATCACCGACCGTCTGCAATTGGGCCAGGTTTATGATCGTCTGATCGCCGCGCCGTTGTTCGGCAACCAGCCGACCTCGGTCGAGTTGCGTTACCTGCACTTCGAAGAAAAACTCAACATCACTTTCGCCGGCCTGCGTTTTCACAACATCAGCGGCCCGGCGGCCCGCAACGTCGAGCGTTTCGTTTATCAACTGCAACGCGAAGCGCGTCGGTTCGATAAAGACGACCTCTGATCGGCAAGCATAAAAAACGGGCAGTCACTGCGGTGACTGCCCGTTTTTTTATGCCTGAATCACGGTCTGGCGGGGCTGATGTCCGGCCCTTCGCCTTCGATTGTCGAGTCGGTTGGCGCGACAGGTTCTGGCTCGGGTTCAGGCTCCGGAGCGACCGTATTCTGCATCTGCTCCTGCACCACTTGTTCATCCACCCGCGGATCAAGCGCAGCCACCAGCGGCGAGCTGGACATGCTGTCCGGCATCGCCACGTGATGCAGCGGTGCATCGTCGACCTGGTGCAGATTGGTCACGGCTTTCGGCCGGATCCGCCACACCAGCACCAGCGCGAAAAAGGTGAAGAACGCGTACAGGCTCTGCGCCCCGAACAGCTTCATCAGCACCCCGGCCACCAGCGGCCCGATACTGGCGCCCACGCCGTAGGTCACCAGCAGCATCGCCGTCAGCGACACCCGACGTTCGCCTTCGACGTGGTCGTTGGAGAACGCCACCGCCAACGGGTACAGGCAGAACTGCACCAGCGAACAGAGGAAGCCGACCACGAACAGCACCTCCAGCGGCACTTGCGGCAGGATCGCCAGTGGCAACGAAGCAACCGCGAGGAACAGCGCGAAACAGCGGATCAACAGCGCCCGGTCATAGCGGTCGGACAACCAGCCCAGCGGCCACTGCACCACCAGCCCGGCAAAAATGCAGCTACCCATGAACAGACCGACCTGCTCGGTGGACAGCCCCTGCTGGGAGGCATACAGCGGCGCCAGACCATAGAACGAACCGATGATCAGCCCGGCCCCGAGCACCGTGCTCAGCGACTGCGGCACACGCTTGATAAAGAAGCGCGGCTCCATCGGCGCCGGATGCAGCGGTGCCGGGTGAATCCGACGGGTCAGCGCCACCGGCACCAGACACAGGGCAAAACACAGCGCGACCAGCATCAGCAGTTCCAGGCCAAGGCCCGGGTGCATGACCAGAATCAGCTGACCGAGCACCAGCCCCAGGTACGACGCGATCATGTAGCCACTGAACACCAGACCGCGCTGATTGGCGTCGGCCTGCTCGTTCAGCCAGCTCTCGATCACCATGTATTGGCACATCATGCCGAGACCGACGATGGTCCGCAGCACCAGCCACGCCGGCAACCAGTCCACCAGCCCGTGACCGAGCACCGCCGCACCGACGATCCCGGCACACGCCGAGTAGGCGCGGATATGCCCGACCCGGGCAATCAAGCGGTGACCAATCTTGCCGCCCAGCACCAGACCGAAATAGTTGGCGGCCATCAACGCACCGACCCACAACCCGTCGACATGGTCGGCAGCCAGACGCAAAGCCAGATAAGTAGAAAGAAGGCCCGAGCCGATCAACATCATCAGCGAGGCGAAATACAGCGCTCGAAAGGATTTCCAGATTTGGCGCATCGGCGTTCCGAGCGGCTCCTTGCAGTAAGTATCGGGCTATCAAACGATAGCCCGACGGCGACATTTCGTCAGGCCTGGGCTGCTAGAACACGGCGTTCCCAGGGAGTGATTTCATCAAAGAAGCTGGTCAACTCCATGGTCTTCGAAGCGATGTAACCTTCGATGAACTCCGTGCCGAACAGTTCCTTTGCAAGCTGGCTGCGCTTCAGACGTTCGAGCGCCGCGTGCAAGGTACACGGCAGCGAAAGATGGTCCGGCACGTCGAACTCGCCCTGAATCGCTTCGCTTGGTTCCAGCTCATGCTCGATGCCGTACAAGCCGGCAGCCAGGCTCGCAGCGATGGCCAGATACGGGTTGGCATCGGCCCCCGGCAAACGGTTCTCGACACGGCGTGCGACCGGCGAACTGGCCGGAATGCGCAGGCCGGCGGCGCGGTTGTCGTGGGACCAGCAGGCATTGTTCGGTGACGCGAACGGATGGCACAGGCGCTGGTACGAATTGACGTTTGGTGCAAACAGCGCGGTGAAATCAGCCATGCCTGCCTGCTGCCCGCCGATGAAGTGGCGGAACATCGCGGTCGGCTGGCCATCCGCGTCGCTGAACACATTTTTGCCGCTGCCGATTTCGACGATGCTCTGGTGAATGTGCATCGAACTGCCCGGTGTGTGCGCCAGCGGCTTGGCCATGCACACCACGGTCAGGCCGTGCTTGAGCGCGACTTCCTTGAGCAGGTGCTTGAACAGGAAGGTCTGGTCGGCCAGCAACAGCGGATCACCGTGCAGCAAGTTGATCTCGAACTGGCTGACGCCCATTTCGTGCATGAAGGTATCGCGCGGCAGACCGAGGGCCGCCATGCATTTATAGACTTCACTGAAGAACGGCCGCAGACCGTTGTTGGAGCTGACGCTGAACGCCGAATGACCGTCCTCGCGACGACCGTCGAGACCGACGGGCGGCTGGAACGGCTGGGTCGGGTCGGTGTTCGGCGCGAACACAAAGAATTCAAGTTCGGTCGCCACCACCGGCGCCAGACCGAGAGCTGCGTAGCGGGCAATGACTTTCTTGAGCTGACCACGGGTCGACAGGTTGGAGCTTTCGCCGGTCAGTTCGTCGGCATCACAGATTGCGAAGGCCCGCGGTTCATCACTCCATGGCAACGGATGGATCTGCGCAGGATCGGCCACCAGCGCCAGATCACCGTCATCGCTGCCATAGAATTTTGCGGCGGGATAACCACCCATGATGCATTGCAGCAATACCCCCCGGGCCAACTGCAAACGCCGCCCTTCGAGGAAGCCCTCGGCGGTCATTACCTTGCCCCGTGGCACGCCGTTCAAATCCGGCGTGACACATTCAATCTCATCAATGCCCGTCAATCGCTGCGCGAGTGAACGCTGGCCATCGGTTGTCATGACGCAATCCTTGTTATTGTGCGAGCCGCGAACGGCGACCCGGACAAAATAGGCTTCGGCTGTTCGGAATATCAAGCAGCAGCCAACAAAAAGAATTCCGGTCGATGAATCGGTGATTCAGGGCAGGTAAATACTGAACACGCCGCCGCCCAACGGGCCGCCATTGCGGATCTCGGTACGCCCGCCTACACCGTTGCGCTGATGCAGCGCGGCGATGCGTCCGGCGAAGTACAGACCAAGGCCGGTACTGCCACTGCTGTGGTTGATGCCCTGCACATAATCGGCCTGACGCTCGAGCATTTCGGCCGGGTAACCGTCGCCGTCGTCATTGATGCTCAGCACCAGTTGCCCGGCTTCGTCGCTGACGGTGATCAGCAGCGATTCGCGGGCGTAGCGGATGGCGTTATTGATGCAGTTGCCCAGCACCGAGGCGATCAGCTCACGATCGAAGAAGCCCAGGGGACTGAGCGGATCGACTTCGTATGTGGCGAGGATTCCACGACTGGCGAACACTTCCTGATGCGCCGCCAGTTGCGCCTCGATGAAGTCGTCCAGCTCGTGATAAGCCGGCTGCAACGGCATCTGATTGACCCCGAGCTTGTACAGCCCGAGCAGCTGCACCAGCATGCCGTTGAGGTGGGCGAACTCGAAGTCGATCACGCCCTGCTCCGGCCCCTGGCGCTGCGCCTCGGGCAGACGCGCCAGCCATTGGCTGTGGGCCTGCATCAGCATCGCCAGAGAGTTTTTCATGTCGTGCACGGTGGAGGCGATCACCGTGGAAAAATCCAGTGCCTGCTCGTCTTGGTTCATTCGCCAAACGCCTTGCTTTTCAGCTTCTGATAACGCGGATAACGCGCGTCGGTGTCGGGCATCAGACCCACCAGTTTCAGGCAGGCCCGACATTCTTCCAGCTCCGCCGACGGCACATTGGTGTCGGTGCCGTGCAGCAGCGACTGGGCCATGTTCAGCGCGATACTGATGTTCTTCGGTTGCATCTTCAGCGCCTTGCGGAACACCTCGCGGGCCTCGACCAGATTGCCGGTCTTGTACACGCGCACGCCCTGACGGTTGAGGTCGGCGGCAGCGTTGCTGGAGCTGAGGATAGTCGGGTCGTCGGTGAGCTTGGCGATGTCTTTCATCACCGTCGGGTCATCGCCGTAGATTTCCGCACAACTCTTGAGCATCGAGGTGCCCGCCTCGGCCTGGCCGAGCATCTGCAATTGCTTGGCCACCAGCAACGCCGCCTCGGGGCTCATGAACTGCTCCATGCCGTCGAGGCGCATCAGCGCTTGCTCGGTGAGTTTTTCGGCGGTTTCGGCATCGTTGAGCAACAGGCTCGTGGCCTTCATCAGACGCGCGCGAATCTGCAGGCCCGGATCGGTCGGGTTTTCCTTGGCCACGGCGCTGAGGGTGGTATTGATCTCCAGCCGCGTGCGGGTGTCGAGCCCGCGCTCGCTGCCCTTGCTGATCAGCGCGTGAGCCAGGCCGAGATTGCTTTCCGGATCCTTGAAGCGCGATTGCGCGCCCTGATTCACCGCCTGGCGATAAGCCCGGGAGGCGGTGTCGAAATCTTCGTTGGCCATCGCCAGCTTGCCCAGCAACGCCTGACGGCGCACGGCCAGCGGCGACAGTCGAATCGCCTCTTCCAGCACTTGCTGCGCGCCTTTGGTATCGCCTTCGGCGACCAGCACGTCGGCCATGCCGTCGTACAGCGCCGGCATCATCGGGAAGACCTTCAGGGCTTTTTCGTAAACGCCCTTGGCCTGACTGACTTGCCCGCGCTTGAACAGCAACTTGCCCAACCCGGCAAACGCCCACGGCAACGGCCGGTCAGCGATGATGCTGTCGTAAAGGCGCTCGAGCGCTTCGTTCTGGTTCATGTCGCGCAACGCATCGGCGCGATAGCGCAAGCACAGCGGCGAATAACGGATGTCCTGTTTGCACAGGGCGATGCAGGCGTTGAGCACCTCCATCGGCTTGCCCCGGTCGAGGGCTTGCAGGATCGGCTTGAGCAGGGTCTTGCGCTGCTCCAGCCGCTCCAGGCGCTGAGCCAGGCCGGAGCGATTGAAAGGTTTGGTCAGGTACGCGTCCGGCTCGTGCTCCAGGGCACTGAGCACCATCGCCTGACTGGTCTCGGCCGTGACCATCACGAACACCGCTTCGTGGCTGATCAGCTTCTCCATCATCAGGTCTTCCAGCACCTGCTGACCGTTCTTCTTGCCGTCACCGAGGTGGAAGTCCTGCAGAATAAAATCGTAGGACTTCTGCGCGCACATTTTCAGCGCCTGCTCACCGGTGTCGGCGGTGTCCACATCCTTGACGCCCAACTCGCGCAACATCGAACGCACGGAACTGCGGAAATCCGAGAAATCATCGACGATCAGAAAACTCTTTTGGTGATACGACAGCATCGAGGATTTCCAGGCAATTGAAGAGGATGGACCATTTCCAGGCGCGCAGATGATAGCTGCCGGCCAAATGCTATCAAGCGATTTCGCGCGACTCTGTAGTCACCGAACGGGTTATCGGCCGGATCAGCGATTCTCTTGAAGCGGGGGTTCAAGATTCGTTGCGCAAGGATTACCCTGCGCGGCGGTTCACACCTTCCAACGGCAAAGGATTCATCGTGTACATCAAGGGACGCTACATCGTGTCGGTCTGTGCGCTGCTGTTTTTTCAGCAGGCAGTGGCGAGCGGAATGGACTGCACAAAGGCGGCGAGTGCTGTGGAGAAGGCGATTTGCGCGGACAAGCCTTTGTATGAGCTGGATGCGCAGATGGGGGCGGCTTATCGGAAGCTTATGAAAGCTGCCCCGGCGCAGGCCGAAGTGAAAAACGCCCAGCGCCAGTGGCTGAAGGAGCGTGATCGATGTGGCGAGGAGGTCAGTTGCCTGAACCAGCGTTATCAGGATCGTTTGCAGGTCTTGCACGCTCAGTGGATCGACGCGGTGGCCTACAAGCCGGACGACATTGATAAACAGGTCATGGAGGATCTGCAGCAACGGATTCGGGAGATGAGCAAGGAGAACCCGGAGTTTGCGCTGGAGCGAGCGCTGGATTCTCTCTCAACCGACGACGGCGAAACTTCGTTCTCCGGTGATCCCAGCGACGACAACACTTACGATCAGACCTTGTTTCCCAAAAGCATTCCCAAGGGTGTAACCCCGAATGAATGGAAGGCGCTTAAAGCTTCCGGTCTTGACGCTGATGCCGAGCAGGGCCAGGCGAATTACTCATTGATAGACCTGAACGGCGACGGTCAACGGGATCTGATCGTTTCAACCTACACCGGTGGTACAGGCCTCTTCAGCTTCTATGAAACCTTCCGTCGCGATGGAGAACGGTTCACCAGAAGGCTGGCTCCCTATGATCCGGACGCCAGCGCCGGCAGCTCGTTGTTCTCCACCAATGATCGAGGCGCCAATCAATCGGCAGCCTGGATCAAATCTCATGGAAGGATGTATCTCGCCTATCGCAACGGGTCATACGGTGTCGATCAGATCTACCTGCTCAATCCCCTGAAGATCAACAGCCAAATACCAACAGTGACGGTTCGGTATGACTACAAGTTGATCGTGCCGAGCAATCAATACTCCGAGGAAAGCAGTACCAGCTACGTACTGGACCCAGTCTTGCGAAAGACTCTCATAAAAGCCCTGACCCAATCGGGTGCGGGTAAACCTCAACAACCCAGCCAACACAAAGGCCCCCTCTGCCCCATTCCTGCATCGGGCTCGGGTGACGATGATTATTACAGTTACGGCGCAGGTTACTACGCAGTAGAAACCGTCATGGACTTGCCAGTTTTCATCGACAACGAGTGCTTCATCGCAAGGCTGAACAATTGGTTTGGTAGTTACAGCGAGAAAGACGGATTGCCCGCCTTGCTGACTTTGCGCAAGCCTGGGTCTCAGGATCCCGAACGGGGCTTCTCAGTCAACGGCCGCCGACATTTCACGAACGTCACAACCTCGATTGGAAAGGCAGAGGGTGGAGCTGAAATTTTCTAGCCCTTCCTCCTGCAAGATTGAAAGACACAAAAAAGCCCCACCAGACACCTCTGCGTGGGGCTTTGTACTTCAGGGCGCTTCTCAGACCTCCGCCACCAACACATCGGCAATCCGAATACTTAACGCCGCACCCGTCAGCGTCGGGTTCACGCAGGAGGACGATGGCATGACGCTCGTGCCAGCGATGAACAGGTTGGAATGGTCGTGACTGCGGCAATCGCGGTCCACCACCGAGTCTTTCGGGTCATCGCCCATGATGGTGGTGCCCATGATGTGCTGACGGTTCTGGAAGCCCGTGTCCGTACTGACGATGTCGGCGTCGAGCAATTTCGCAAACTGTTTGAAGTCTTCCAGCGCCTTCTCTTTACCGGCGTGCCAGTAGTCGGGAACGCTGTAGTAGATCTCGGGAACCGGCAGACCGATGGCGTCGAACTTGGTCTTGCTCGGGGTGACCCGGTTTTCCGGCAGTGGCAGGGTTTCGAAGTCGACAGCCCAGTTCAGGGAGCGCGCCGATTGCAGGCGGATCTGCTCATCGAGCTTCGAGCCCAGGACACCTTTGGCGATCAGGTTCGAGGTGATTTGCGACGTCGGCACGGTGTTGCGCACCTTGATCTTGTAGCTCGGATAATCGTTGCGAAACGCGCCATCGCGGCTGTTCAGATAAACCAGCAATTGCGTCGGCCCTTCGCCCGGCCACATGTCTTCCTTGGTCATGACGTTCATGCTGATGCCGGTGTGGTCCATCAGGTTGCGCCCGACCTGATCCGAGGAGTTGGCAATCCCGTTCGGGTACTTTTCCGAGGTCGACATCAACAGCAGCTTCGGCGACTCGATACCGTACGCCGCCAGTACAAAGGCCCGGGCGGTCAGTTTGTGTTTGGTCTTGTCGGGGCGCATGTACCAGATCGCGGTGATCTTGCCGTCGTCGCCCGCCTCGATCTTGTAGACGACAGAGTTGTCCAGCACCTTGGCGCCATGGCGCTCGGCCTCATCGATGTGCATCGAACCGTCGTACTTGGCGGCAATCGGACACACCGGATTGCAGTTGTTGTTGCCAGCGCAGGGAGGCCGCTTGCCATAGGGGCGGGTCGCCCGGCCATTCGGCTCGAGGATCGGGTTATACCCACCCTTGCTGAGCAATTCGGAAAGGCGCTTGAACATGTAGCTCGGTTTCAGGCCCTCCATCGGATAGGGAATCGAGCGCGGCGGATAGGCGTCCCCGCCCTGCCCGCTTTCGTCCTGGCCGTCGACACCGGAAACGCCCAGTTCGATTTCAGCCCGAGCGTAGTACGGTTCGAGTTCGTCATAACTGATCGGCCAGTCGCGACCACGGCCATACAGCGACTTGAGACGAAAATCATTGGGCAGCATGCGCCACAGCGAGGAACCGAAATGCCAGGTGGTCCCACCCACTACACGCAGATACGAGGTGTTGTATTTCACCGGCCCTACCTGCTGCAAATAGTCGCCGTAGGTCGACGGCGCGTGGGGCAGGCTCGGATAAGGCGACCCGGCGCCCTGCAGCTTGGCATTGGCCAGCGAGAGTTTCACCGGCGCATTGCGGAACGTTTCCACCACATCACGACGATTCACCCGAGGCCCGGCCTCGAGCACGATCACCGACTTGTTCGCTTTGGCCAGCCCCGTGGCGATCAGACCGCCCATGACACCGGAACCGATGATCACCACATCGGCATCGAATTGATCGCTGCTCATACTGTCGAGTCCTGAATGACTGATGGTTTGGGACCCCATGAATCCGGGCCGCCACCGTAGGTTGGAATGATGAGAATGCCGTGAGTGGGCTGATACATCATGGCGAGGGAATAGCTGATCAGCTCCGCATCCGCCGGCTCACCGACAATGCCCAGATACCAGGCGGAAATGATGCTGGTGGCCGTGGCCCGCAGCGACGGATCCGGGTTCGGCTGCGCCAGGTATTCATCGACATGCCGGTACCCCTGTGCGCCGATCAATTGCTTCAGGGCAATCACGTTGGTCGAGAAATTCGGCGCGCGCTTGTCCAGCGCAGCGTAGTAACGACCGGCCAGGACCGGATTGACCGCACGGCTGACCAGAAACTGCGACAGCGCAATGAAATCGTCGCTCGATACCTGGGCTGCCAGCACCGACTGCCAGGGCAGCGCACTGCCGATCATCGCCGCCAGGCCCAGCGTCACGGAACCGCGCAACAGATTGCGGCGAGTGAGCCCCGCCGAGGCTTCGGGTTGAACCGTTACTTGTTTGTGCGTCATTGAAGTGTCCATTGCTCAGGCCTCCTTGCGCCGACGTGCCATCAAGGCCCATGCGCCCAGGCCGATCAACAAGCACACGAGAATGATGACCGGGATCGTAAACTTCGCCATCACTGCCAGTGGCGCCTGGGGCCCACCGTTGCGTACCTGTGCCACATCGGCGGCGGTGACAACCGTGTCGGCATTGCCGTAGCGCGACAGCACGTAGTTGCTGACGTCGGCAATCTGCTGGTCGTTCAGGCGGTCGGTGAATAGCGCGTCGGGGCCGAAACCCGGCATGTCGATGGCCACACCGTCGACTTCACGATGCACGCCGTACACGATGGCCGCGATCAGGTTGTCGCTGCGACTGGTGGCAGTGTTATGAAACAGTGATGGGTATTCCCGGGTGCCCTGACCGTTCGGCTGATGGCAGTTGGCGCAAGTGCCACTGAATATGTGCCAGCCCGGGTTGTCGCCCGGCTTGCCTCCGCGCAGCGTCAGCTCATCAGCCGAAGCCTGACCAAACTCGTGCCGGGCCGTGCTCTCCCCGGTCTTGATCGGCGTGGTCTGCAACAGAAAGGCCGCGATGGCTTTGAGATCCACATCGCTCAGATGCTGCAGACTGTTCTCCACCGCCTCGGCCATCGGCCCCGCCGCCTGGGCCTTGCCCTCGACGTGACCGGTACGCAGATAGGCCACGATCTCGTCGCTTGACCAGGCCCCGATGCCACTGACTTTGTCGGAGGTGATATTGGGGGCATACCAACTGCCCAGTAATCCGCCGGCCAGCGGTTTTGCGCTGTCGGCCGCCATCAGGACATTGCGCGGTGTGTGGCAGGTGTCGCAGTGAGCCAGGCCGTTGACCAGATAGTCGCCGCGATTGACCTCGGCGGACTTGGCCGGATCCGGCGTGAAGCGTGTTTTGCTGTGGAACAGCGCGTTCCAGCCAATCATCGATGCACGGATATTGAACGGGAAATCCAGAGCGGTTTTCTGGTTCGGCGTATCGACCGGCGCCACTTCATGCATGAAGTAGTCGTAGAGCGCAGCAATGTCGCTGTCGGTCATCTTCGAATAGGAGGTGTAGGGCATCGCCGGGTACAGCCGAGTGCCATCGGCCGTCACCCCGTCACGCACCGCGCGGGCGAATTGCTCTGAGGTGTAATGGCCAATACCCGCCGCTTTCGAAGGTGTGATGTTGGTCGAGTAAATGGTGCCCATCGGCGAACTGAGCGGATAGCCGCCCGCAAAAGCCTTGCCGCCTGGCGCCGTGTGGCAAGCCACACAGTCAGCCGCTACCGCCAGACGCTTGCCCACCGATGCAGTGCTTTCGAGTGCCTCGCCATTCGCTGTTCCGACGGTGGCGATCAACAGCGTGACCCATCCGGCAAAGGTGTACCCCCTGCTTTTCCCTTTATCAATGCGACGCGACATGAGTCCTACCCTAGGCTGCTTCGTTCTTTTTTCACGGTTCTGGAAATCACGAACACGGCATCCTCGCCATCTCGGAAGCCAAGGGCGAAGAGGTACGATGTCGTACGTATTTTTGGAATATTCCACACAATGTAACACTTGGCAATAAATAGAAAAGGCCAAGTGCCATCTTTTGTATGTATGTGCTGAGCGCTCTAAAACGATGGCTACAAGGGATTTCATGCAGAATATATTTACGTGAGAAACAACTGGTAACCCTACAGTTGTGGACTCAGCAGCCGAAAGATGTACGACGACACACCATTTTCTTACGAGCTGCACTCGATATTGTCCCAACCCCACATTTCAGCAGGATGCCCCTTATGAGTTGGTTGAATGACGCAAGACTTTCCACGAAATTGATCACCGCCTTCGCGGCGTGCGCCTTCATCACCCTGGGGGTGGGCCTGCTGGGAAGCCGGGGAGTGACCGAGCTCTCGACAAGCCTCAGATCGGTGTTCGGCAACAACCTCGTCGCCGTCGCCAACATCGCGCAGACCAAAATCAAGGCTGTCGGACAGACCCGTGACATGTATCGGCTTTACGTCGCCACTGCCGCCAACCTGCCACAGAGCACCAAAGACGAATTCCTCGCCTCGATGAGCGCGAACCAGTTGGCGAGTGAAAAAGCCTTTGCCGAATATCGAAAAACCAAGCTTGCCGACGACGAACGTGCAGCAGGCGACCGAATGGAAAAAGCCTGGCCCGTTTACCAGGCGATCGTGCAAAAGTATCTGGCCCTGATGAAGGCCGGCGACCTGGAAAACGGCCGCGAACTGCTGCTCGGCGACCTGCAAAAGAACTACCGCGTCGTCATGGACGAATTGACCATCATGACCAACTCCAACGATATGCAAGTCAGCGAAGCCGCAAAGCGTTCGGTTCTGACGGAGTCGTCCGCCAAGACGTCGCTGTACATCGGCATCGTGCTGGCCTTCGTCGCTGCGATTTTGCTCGGCCTGTTCATCAGCCGACTGATCAGCCGCCCCATCTCCAAAGCCGTTGAAAGCGCCCGAAGCATCGCTGGGGGAGACCTGACTCAAAACATCGTCAGCACCGGCCGCGACGAGGCCGGTCAGTTGCTCACGGCCCTGGCCGAGATGCAGGGCAGTCTGAAAGGCACTATTCAGCAGATCGCCAACGCGGCAGATCAACTGGCTTCAGCTGCCGAAGAACTCACCGCCGTCACCGACAACGGAAGCCGTGGTCTGATCCGTCAGAACGACGAGATCCAGCAGGCAGCGACCGCTGTCACGGAAATGACCTCCGCCGTGGAGGAAGTCGCGCGCAACGCCGTGTCCACCTCCGAGGCCTCCCAAGCCACCAGCCGGGAAGCCGGCAATGGACGCGATCAAGCGCGAAGCGCCGTCGCTGCGATCAACCATGCAACCACGGAAATCGCCACCTCCACCACAATGGTCAAAGACCTGGCGGAGAAGGTTCGAGACATCGGCAAGGTGCTGGATGTGATCCGGGGGATTGCCGAGCAAACCAATCTGCTGGCACTTAACGCCGCCATCGAGGCCGCACGCGCGGGTGAGCAAGGTCGAGGTTTTGCCGTGGTCGCCGACGAGGTACGAGCCCTGGCGGCAAGAACCCAAGCCTCGACAGGGGAAATCGAAGGCATGATCAACGACGTTCGCAACAGTGCAGACGAAGCCGTTGGCGCCATGGGGAAAAGCCAGGCGCTGGTCAGCGAAACCCAGTCACTGGCGCAAGCGACCGGCCAGGCATTGGAGCTGATTGCCGACGGCATCTCGCAGATCAACGATCGCAACCTCGTCATCGCCACTGCTTCGGAAGAACAGGCACACGTCGCTCGCGAAGTGGATCGTAATCTGGTCAACATCCAGGATCTGTCCACCCAAACGGCGGCAGGTGCGCATCAGACCAGCGCCTCGACCCAGGAACTGTCCAACCTGGCGGCGTCCTTCAACACCATGGTCAGTCGCTTCCGCTTATAAAATGGCGACAACAAAAAGCCCCGCCAGATTACCTGCGCGGGGCTTTTCAATGGATGGTGTCCCAGGGCAGGTTCGAACTGCCAACCTTCCCCTTAGGAGGGGGATGCTCTATCCAATTGAGCTACTGGGACACAGGACTGTCGGTGCGACAGACGGCGTGCATGTTAACGGCCGGGCCCTGATTTGTCATGTCGTCCGCAGGGCTTTTTAAGTGTAGGCAGGCGCCTTGCAAGGGTGCCGGACGTTTTACCGTGCATTTTGCATCCCTCCCAAAAAGCCATCATTGCAGAATGCAATGCTTCCTCTTCGAAAAACCCTCTTAAATGCTTGTTTTTAAAGGACTTAACAGCGGTTAGACTATTGGCACGACGGCTGCTTTACCGGTTCTTATACAAGAACAATCGGAGACTCGTCTCATGAACAGCGCCCTCGTGTTCGCAAATGCAATCGCACTGGCCGTCCTGATGGGCTTTCACTTCGTCCCCGAGGACAATGAGAAAGTGGCCGGGCGCATGCCGCATTACCTGCAAGTGCAGAAGGCGCCGCAATGGGCGGTGTTGAGCGATGAGAGCTTCGCCCCGCAAGCGGTCAGCCAGTCTGAACAGGCGCTGCCGGCGCATTCGACTGAACGTCTGGTGTTTTGAAATTTCTTCAGGAGTACAGCATGTCCAAGTCAGCTGCAGGATTTCTGATCCTCGCCTTATTGAGTGGCCTCGGGCATTTTTCGCTGTTCGAGGAAACCGAAATATCCCTGCCCCTGATCGGGTGCGGCATCTTTTCGGCGCTGTTTGTATTGGCGCTGGTGGCCGGGCGCAAGATCAAGTTTGATCCGGTATTGCGCTGAACCTGACCAGCTCCAGCAGATGATTGACGGCATCGGCCAGATCGCCTGAGTTATCGATCAGGTGCACAGGGCTGTCAGTTGAACGCCTGTCCTTGAACAGCGTGTTGCGGGCCAGCCGCGCATCGATCTGCTCAAGCGTCTCCCGGCCACGCCGGAGCAGGCGCTCACGCAGGACATCATCCCGAACCGTCAACAACACAGGCACCAGTGTCGGGTAGCTTTCCAGCGCTTGCCGAAGGTTCGCCCGAGAGCCGTTGACCAGGACGTGCTTACCGGTTTTCAACCATTGGTCCATTTCCACCGGAATCCCGTAGGCGAGACCATTGGCCTCCCACGCCAGCGAAAACTCGCCAGCCCGCAGACGCTGCTCGAACGCCTGCGGCGTCACACCGATCGCATCCTCGCCCACGGATTCGGCTGAACGGGTGATCACTCGTCTAATGATTTCGCAGTTCAACGCTCGTAAGGGTTCGCGCGCAGCCTCGATCAGACTGTCCTTGCCGGAGCCGGAAGGGCCCATGAGGTAAATCAGCCTGCCATCCATCCTGAAAACGCCCTCCGGCGGGCATTTGCCCCTAGTAAATCGGCCATTTGCCACTATCCTGTACAAGGTAAGGAACAAGGATTCAACCCGCATAGCATGCACGTTCTGACGCCTTCGGGCATCAGTCGATATGCTTCAGGACGCGGTCAGTGATACGGGCCGATGCTTTCTTTTCAAACCAGTCCGCATTTCTGATAATTGGTGCTGGCATTACGCCTTTACCCGGATCAATATTTGTCACAGAATTGACGCCAATGATCTGGCAATTTTGAGGCATGATGCGCGCCTCTTAACAATTCAGGTTGAACCATTTGGCGCGGATGCTTGTCCTACCACACATCCTGCGGCCAATCCCGAGAACCGCTCCCCTGAACTAACCGGTTAAATATATGCGCCCATTGAAACAGGCAATTTATTCCAGCCGTACGGCTGACAAGTTCGTCGTACGTCTGCCAGACGGAATGCGTGAACGCATTGCCGAGGTGGCTCGCAATCATCATCGCAGCATGAACTCCGAGATCATTGCGCGCCTTGAGCAGAGTCTTATTCAGGAAGGTGCACTGGGCGAAGAGTTGAGCATGCGCCTGGACAGCCCGGAGCTCTCGCTGCACGAACGCGAGCTGCTGCAACGCTTCCGTCAACTTTCCCATCGCCAGCAGAACGCGCTGGTTTCTCTGATCGCCCACGACGCCGAAATGGCCGCAGACGCATCCTGAGTCAAACCGAATATCTCAAGCCAGCATGAATGCTGGCTTTTTTTTGCCCGCAATTCGGGTTTTTCAGGGGCGAAAAAAAGCCCGCCAATCGGCGGGCTGTTTCGATACAGGCAATCAGAGCAGGAAAATCGTCGCCAGCCCCAGGAAGATGAAGAAGCCACCACTGTCGGTCATGGCCGTGATCATCACACTGGCGCCCATCGCCGGATCGCGACCCATCTTGGCCAGCGTCATCGGGATCAACACCCCCATCAACGCTGCCAGCAGCAGATTGAGCGTCATGGCGGCCGTCATCACCACGCCCAGCGACCAACTACCGTAGAGCATGTAAGCCACCACACCGATCACACCGCCCCAGACCAGGCCGTTGATCAACGCCACGGCCAGTTCCTTGCGCATCAGGCGCGAGGTGTTGCCGGTGCTGACCTGGTCGAGCGCCATGGCGCGAACGATCATGGTGATCGTCTGGTTGCCCGAGTTGCCGCCAATGCCCGCCACAATCGGCATCAGCGCCGCCAGCGCCACCAGCTTCTCGATTGAACCTTCGAACAGACCGATCACCCGCGATGCGACGAATGCCGTGATCAGGTTGATCGCCAGCCACGCCCAACGGTTACGCAGGGATTTCCAGACCGAGGCGAAGATATCTTCCTCCTCGCGCAGACCCGCCATGTTGAGGACTTCGCTTTCGCTCTCCTCACGAATCAGATCGACCATTTCGTCGATGGTCAGACGGCCGATCAGCTTGCCGTTCTTGTCGACCACCGGGGCCGAGATCAAGTCGTAACGTTCGAACGCCTGAGCGGCGTCGTAGGCATCTTCATCCGGATGAAAACTCACCGGATCACTGGCCATGACTTCGGAAACCTGTTTTTCCGGATCATTGACCAGCAAACGCTTGATTGGCAGCACGCCCTTGAGCACGCCGTCGTAGTCGACGACGAACAGTTTGTCGGTATGACCCGGCAGCTCTTTCAGGCGGCGCAGGTAACGCAGAACCACTTCAAGACTGACGTCCTCACGGATGGTCACCATCTCGAAGTCCATCAGCGCACCGACCTGCTCCTCATCGTAGGAGAGAGCCGAACGCACACGCTCACGTTGCTGCTGATCCAGAGTCTCCATCAGCTCATGGACGACGTCTCGCGGCAGCTCGGAGGCCAGGTCAGCAAGTTCGTCGGCATCCATGTCCTTGGCCGCAGCCAGGAGCTCATGATCGTCCATGTCGGCGATCAGCGTTTCACGGACGGAATCGGATACTTCGAGAAGAATGTCGCCGTCGCGATCGGCCTTGACCAGCTGCCAGAGCGTCAGACGATCGTCCAGCGGCAGGGCTTCAAGAATGTAGGCGACGTCGGCGGAGTGCAGATCATCGAGCTTGCGTTGCAGCTCGACGAGGTTTTGCCGGTGGACCAGGTTCTCGACCCGGTCATGATGCGGGCCTTCCTGGCGATGAGTCAGGTCTTCGACGACCCGCTGGCGCTGCAGCAGCTCGACGACCTGAGCCAGGCGATCCTGCAGGCTTTCCTGTGTTTTCTTTACTTCGATTTCGGACATAGGCGAACTCCACTCCCAGCAGCGGGGCACGCCGGAAGGATCAATCAGTCAATTCATGATTGGTGAAACGGGTTACTGAATAACTACTGGGTAAGTCCATGGAGGTTTTCCATAAGCCCCGGCGGGGCTGACGGGCGCAATGATACACCGCCTGACGGTTTTAAACGTGAAAAAATCGTGGCTGAAACAAGCGCTTGCGAGACAAAGCTGAGCGCTGTCCTGATCCTTCACACTGCGACGACTCATCCTGAAAAGAAAACACACCGACGGTAAAAAAACTGCCAGCTAGGCTTGATCAGGATCGTCATGGAGGACGCCGAATGCCATCGAAAACATCCCGATTCATGCTGACCACCCTGCTCTGCCTGCCCACCATCGGCAGCGCAACGACACTTCATCGCTGCGAAGCCTCTGATGGTAGCGTCACGTTCACCACATTGAGCTGCGCGAACGATGAGCACCTTTCATTGCAGGAAGTTCGCCCCTACTCGCCTGGCTCGACCGTGACACTGATACCTGAAGCCCGGCACGAAGAAATATCCGGCATGAATATCAGAAAGCGAGAAATGGCCGTCGTCGGGCGCACCCAGGACAAATGCGGAGACTTGATCGACGCGCGACAGAAACGCGAGGCGATCATCAATCAACGAATCATCGCCGGCATGAGCCAACAGGATGTTGAAAGCGCCTTGGGCAAACCCGACAAAGTGAGCATCCGTAATTCGGCAACGAGTTATCGTTACGACCTCAAGCGAGGCCGCAGTGCTCAAATCGATTTTGATGAGAAAGGATGTGTGACGGGAAAAGCCAAATCCCGGACAGCAAAAAGCCCGCGTTAAACGCGGGCTTTTCGGTATATGGTGCACTCGACAGGATTCGAACCTGTGACCGCTCGGTTCGTAGCCGAGTACT
>NZ_JBMDJR010000019.1:0-84875 GCF_057809295.1 Pseudomonas sp. FG35
CAGGCGACGGGATTTCCATGCTCGCCTTGTCGGATTCCAGGGTGATCAGCGACTGATCAGCCTCGACAGTGTCGCCGACCTTGACCTGGATCTCGATGATCTGGGCCTTGCCCGACGAACCGATATCCGGCACGTGCACTTGCTGAACCGAAGCGGCAGCAGGGGCAGCGGCCGGAGCAGCCGGTGCAGGAGCGGCGGCCGGTGCAGCTTCGGCCTTGGCGGCAGGCGCAGCAGCCGGAGCAGGGGCCGCTTGCGCGGCGCCCTCGACTTCCAGTTCCAGCAGTTCGTCGCCTTCCTTCAGGCGATCGCCCAGCTTCACTTTCAGGCTTTTGATGACGCCGGCCTTCGGGGCCGGCACTTCCATGCTGGCCTTGTCCGATTCCAGAGTCAGGATGCTCTGGTCGGCTTCGATACGGTCGCCGACCTTCACAAACAGTTCGATTACTTCACCTTCACCGCTGCCGATGTCAGGTACGCGAATGAGTTCGCTCACAGAGTTTCTCCTCAGCAGTCCAGTGGGTTGCGTTTTTCCGGGTCGATGCCGAACTTGGTAATGGCCTCGGCCACGACTTTAGGTTCGATATCACCACGGTCAGCCAGTGCTTCCAGGGCTGCCAACACCACGAAATGACGGTCGACTTCGAAGAAATGACGCAGTTTCTTGCGGCTGTCGCTACGGCCGAAACCGTCGGTGCCCAGGACTTTGAATTCCTTGGACGGTACCCACTGACGGATCTGCTCGGCGAACAGTTTCATGTAGTCGGTAGAGGCGATGACCGGACCCTTACGGCCGCTCAGGCATTCTTCGACGTAGCTGCGCTTAGGCTTCTGGCCAGGTTTCAGACGGTTGCTTCGCTCTACGGCCAGGCCGTCGCGACGCAGTTCGTTGAAGCTGGTGACGCTCCACACATCGGCGCCGATGTTGAACTCTTCACGCAGAATCTTCGCCGCTTCACGGACTTCACGCAGGATGGTGCCGGAGCCCATCAGCTGTACGTGATGCGCCGCATCGCGGGTGTCTTCTTCGAGCAGGTACATGCCTTTCTTGATGCCTTCTTCGGCACCGGCCGGCATGGCTGGCTGCTGGTAGGACTCGTTCATCACGGTGATGTAATAGAAGATGTCCTGTTGCTCTTCGGTCATCTTCTTCATGCCGTCCTGAATGATCACCGCCAGCTCGTAGCCGTAGGTCGGATCGTAGGTGCGGCAGTTCGGGATGGTGGCAGCCAGCAGGTGGCTGTGACCGTCTTCGTGCTGCAGGCCTTCACCGTTCAGGGTGGTACGGCCGGCGGTGCCGCCGATCAGGAAGCCACGGGTGCGGCTGTCGCCGGCAGCCCAGGCCAGATCGCCGATACGCTGGAAGCCGAACATCGAGTAGAAGATGTAGAACGGCAGCATTGGCTGGTTGTGGCTGGAGTACGAAGTACCGGCGGCGATGAAGGAACTCATGGCGCCTGCTTCGTTGATGCCTTCTTCAAGGATCTGACCTTTCTGGTCTTCCTTGTAGAACATCACCTGGTCTTTATCGACTGGCTCGTAGAGCTGGCCGACGGACGAGTAGATGCCCAGTTGGCGGAACATGCCTTCCATACCGAAGGTACGGGCTTCGTCCGGGATGATCGGAACGATGCGCGGGCCGATTTCCTTGTCCTTGACCAGTTGCGCGAGGATCCGCACGAAGGCCATGGTGGTGGAAATTTCACGGTCGCCGGAACCGTCGAGGATCGCCTTGAGGGTGTCCAGATCCGGAGTCGGTACGCTGAAGCTCTGGGCGCGACGCTGAGGCACGAAACCACCCAATGCGGCGCGACGCTCGGCCAGGTAACGGGCTTCGGCGCTGTTTGGCTCTGGCTTGAAGAACGGCAGGTTTTCCAGCTCTTCGTCTTTCACCGGGATGTCGAAGCGGTCGCGGAACAGCTTCAGGCTGTCGACGTCGACTTTCTTGGTGTTGTGCGCGGTGTTCTTCGCTTCGCCCGCACCGGTACCGTAACCCTTGATGGTCTTGGCCAGGATGACGGTCGGTTGTTCTTTGTGGTTGACCGCTTCGTGGTATGCCGCGTAGACCTTGTACGGGTCGTGGCCGCCACGGTTGAGTTTCCAGATCTCGTCGTCGGACAGGTCTGCAACCATCGCCTTGAGTTCTGGCGTGTTGAAGAAGTGTTCGCGCACGAATGCGCCGTCTTTGGCTTTGTAGTTCTGGTACTCGCCGTCGATGACTTCGTCCATGCGACGTTGCAGGATGCCGTCGACGTCTTTGGCCAGCAGTGGGTCCCAGAAACGGCCCCAGATGACTTTGGTCACGTTCCACTGAGCACCGCGGAACACGCCTTCGAGTTCCTGGATGATCTTGCCGTTGCCGCGAACCGGGCCGTCGAGGCGCTGCAGGTTGCAGTTGATGACGAAGATCAGGTTGTCCAGCTTCTCGCGGCCGGCCAGGGAGATGGCGCCCAGGGATTCCGGCTCGTCGCACTCGCCGTCGCCCAGGAAGCACCAGACTTTCTGTTTGCCCGGCTGAATGAAACCGCGGTGTTCCAGGTACTTCATGAAGCGAGCCTGGTAGATCGCCTGGATCGGGCCCAGCCCCATCGAAACGGTCGGGAACTGCCAGAAGTCAGGCATCAGCCAAGGGTGCGGGTAGGACGACAGGCCCTGACCGTCGACTTCCTGGCGGAAGTTGTTCATCTGGTCTTCGGTGATGCGGCCTTCCATGAATGCACGGGCATAAACGCCTGGCGAGGTGTGGCCCTGGAAGTAGATCAGGTCGCCGCCGTGTTCGTCGGTCGGGGCCTGGAAGAAGTAGTTGAAGCCGATGTCGTACAGGGTCGCACTGGAAGCGAAGCTGGAGATGTGACCACCCAGGTCAGAATCTTTCAGGTTCGTACGCATTACCATGGCCATCGCGTTCCAGCGTACCAGCGAGCGAATGCGGCGTTCCATGAACAGGTCGCCAGGCATGCGTGCTTCGTGGGTAACGGGGATCGTGTTGCGGTAAGGCGTGGTGATGGCGTAAGGGAGCTGCGAACCGCTGCGGGTTGCCAGTTCACCCATACGGGTCATCAGATAGTGAGCACGGTCTTCGCCTTCTTTGTCGAGAACCGATTCCAGGGCGTCCAGCCATTCCTGGGTTTCGACGGGATCGAGGTCTTGCATGGCTTGCTCCAGGGCGGAAAGGCTTCCAGAATCGGTTGCCTGAGTTTGCGACTGGCCTTGTGGGCAGACGATTTAAAATTCTTGGATTGCCGACAGGTTGTTCCGGCGGCGTGTAGTTTTACTACAAATCATCCGGCATTTCAGCCTTTCGAATGTATAGACGAGTAGTAAAACTACAGATGAAAGGCTTGTGGCCTCCGACTGCGTTGTGAGAATAATCGTTAAGGTTGGTCTTTGGCCATCCGAAAAAGGTGAAAGTTTGATGCTGGCTGCCAAAGAAAAAGAAATTTCAGCTATTTCTCACTTTTGTTCGACAGTCCTTCGCGTAGCGGTTTTTCAATCATCACTACAAGCGGCTATTTACACGCCGATCAAGGATAGACCATGACCCTGCCCGCGCTTGCCGAACTGCCCGCCATTCTCCTGCCGTTGGTCAGCCGATCGGAGCAGTCGTTCCGTGCGGCTGTCGCGCAACTGGAAGACGATCACGGCTTCTCGTCCTGGACGCCGGAACGCTGGGCGCAGTTCGCCCGCGTCAGCGCCGCCAGCGATTTCGTCATTGAACAGAGCGTTCGTGACCCATTCATGTTGTTGTCGCTGGTGCAGTCCGGCGAACTGGACCGGCCGTTCGCCCGCGGCGAGTTGTGTGGGCAGATTGCAGAGGCGGTGAGCACTGCGCAGACCGAAGATGAGTTGGGCCGCGTCCTGCGTCGCCAGCGCACCCGGCATCAGGTGCGGATCATCTGGCGCGACCTCAACCGCCAGGCGGATCTGGTGCAGACCTGCCGCGATCTCTCGGACATGGCCGACGCCAGCATCGATCAGGCCTATCAATGGTTGTACCGCCGCCATTGCGACCAGTTCGGCACGCCGACCGGCCGACGCAGCGGCGAACCGCAGCAAATGGTCATCCTCGGCATGGGCAAGCTCGGCGCGGTCGAGCTGAACCTGTCTTCGGACATCGACCTGATCTTCGCCTACCCCGAGGGCGGCGAAACCGTCGGCGTGAAGCGCCCGCTGGACAACCAGGAATTCTTCATTCGTCTCGGCCAGCGCCTGATCAAGGCTCTCGACCCTATCACCGTCGACGGTTTCGTGTTCCGCGTCGACATGCGCCTGCGCCCATACGGATCGTCCGGCGCGCTGGTGCTGAGCTTCAATGCGCTGGAGCAGTATTACCAGGATCAGGGCCGCGACTGGGAACGCTACGCGATGATCAAGTCGCGGGTGGTAGCGGGCGATCATGTGGCGGGCGAGCAGTTGCAGGAAATGCTGCGGCCGTTCGTGTACCGGCGCTATCTGGACTTCTCGGCGATCGAAGCGCTGCGCACCATGAAGCAGCTGATCCAGCAGGAAGTGCGGCGCAAGGGCATGGCCGACAACATCAAGCTTGGCTCCGGCGGTATCCGTGAAGTCGAGTTCATCGCCCAGGCCTTTCAACTGATTCACGGCGGTCGCGACCTGAGTCTGCAGCAGCGCCCTCTATTAAAGGTGTTGAGTACGCTCGAAGGGCAGGGCTATCTGCCGCCGGCGGTGATCAGCGAGCTGCGCGAAGGTTACGAATTCCTGCGTTACACCGAACACGCGATCCAGGCGATCGCCGACCGCCAGACCCAGATGCTGCCGGACAGCGCTCAGGATCAGGCGCGTATCGCATTCATGCTCGGTTTTTCCGACTGGGATGCGTTCCACGAGAAGCTGATGTTCTGGCGCGGCCGCGTGGCCTGGCACTTCGCGCAAGTGATCGCCGATCCCGATGAGGACGAAGGCGTTGAGAGTGAAGTGGTGGTCGGCGGTGAATGGCTGCCGCTGTGGGAAGAGGCGCAGGACGAAGAGGCGGCCTGTCGCCAGTTGGAGGAGGGCGGTTTCGCTGACGCGACCAAGGCCTTGAAAGCACTGGCGAGCCTGCGCGCCAGCCCGCAGTTGCGGGCGATGCAGCGTTTGGGACGCGAGCGTCTCGATGCCTTTATTCCGCGCCTGCTGGCCCAGGCGGTGGAGCATGAAAATCCCGATCTGGTGCTGGAGCGGGTTCTGCCGCTGGTCGAAGCGGTGGCCCGGCGTTCGGCATACCTGGTGTTGCTGACCGAAAATCCCGGCGCGCTGCGGCGTTTGCTGACGCTGTGCGCCGCCAGCCCGTGGATCGCCGAGCAGATCACCCGTTTCCCGCTGCTGCTGGATGAACTGCTCAACGAAGGCCGGCTGTTCAAGCCGCCGCTGGCGCCGGAACTTGCCGCCGAATTGCGCGAGCGCCTGACCCGGATCCCGGAAGACGACCTCGAACAACAGATGGAAGCCCTGCGTCATTTCAAACTGGCGCACCGCTTGCGCGTCGCCGCCTCGGAAATCGCCGGCAGCCTGCCGTTGATGAAAGTCAGCGATTACCTGACCTGGCTGGCCGAAGCAATTCTTGAGCAAGTGCTGGCCCTGGCCTGGCGTCAGACCGTGGCCAAGTACGGCACGCCGCTGCGCACCGACGGCACGCTGTGCGATCCCGGCTTCATCATTGTCGGTTATGGGAAAGTCGGCGGGATCGAGTTGGGGCATGGTTCGGATCTGGATCTGGTGTTCATCCACGATGGTGATCAGCAGGCCGAAACCGATGGCCCGAAACCGATCGATGGCACGCAATTCTTCACCCGGCTCGGCCAGCGGATCATTCACTTGCTGACGGCGCAGACCAACTCCGGTCAGCTGTACGAAGTGGACATGCGCCTGCGTCCGTCCGGGGCGTCCGGGCTGCTGGTCAGTTCGCTCGGCGCGTTTGCGCGCTATCAGGAAAATGAAGCCTGGACCTGGGAACATCAGGCGCTGGTACGGGCCCGGGTGCTGGTGGGCAGCAAGGATGTCGGCCAGGCCTTCGAGAACGTCCGGGCCCAGGTGCTGGGCAAGGCGCGGGATCTGGCGAAACTGCAACAGGAAGTGAGCGAGATGCGCGCCAAGATGCGCGACAACCTCGGCAGCAAGAGCACCGCCGCCGGTACCGGGGCGAATGCCTTCGAGGCCACGGCGCCGTTCGACCTCAAGCAGGACGCCGGAGGTATCGTCGATATTGAATTTATGGTGCAATACGCGGCCCTGGCGTGGTCGCAGACCCACCCGGCGTTGCTGCGCTGGACGGACAATATCCGCATTCTGGAAGAGCTTGAACACGAAGGGCTGATGCCGGCCGAAGACGCCAGCCTGTTGCGCGAGGCCTACAAGGCCTATCGTTCCGCCGCCCACCGGCAGGCCTTGCAGAAGGACGCCGGGGTGATACCGGGCGATCAGTTCGCGGACGAACGGCGGCAGGTGATGCGGATCTGGCGTGAGCTGGGGCTAAGCTGATTCTCGAGACGGGGAGGCGTAAAGCCTCCCCGGTTCGTTTATGGAAACCACATGAATATTCTGATCGTTGGGCCCAGTTGGGTCGGTGACATGGTGATGGCGCAGACACTGTTTCAGTGTCTCAAGCAGCGCCACCCGCAGTGCGAAATCGACGTGCTGGCCCCGGAGTGGAGCCGGCCGATCCTCGAACGCATGCCCGAAGTGCGCAAGGCCTTGAGCTTCCCGCTCGGCCACGGCGCGCTGGAGCTGGCGACCCGTCGGCGGATCGGCAAATCCCTGGCCGGCCAGTACGACCAGGCGATCCTGTTGCCGAACTCCTTGAAGTCGGCACTGGTGCCGTTCTTCGCCGGCATTCCGAAACGCACCGGCTGGCGCGGCGAATTCCGCTACGGCCTGCTCAATGACGTGCGCACGCTGGATAAAGAACGTTATCCGCTGATGATCGAGCGTTTCATGGCGCTGGCGTTTGAACCGAACGCCGAACTGCCGAAACCCTATCCGCGCCCGAGCCTGCAAATCGACCCGGTGACCCGCGAGGCCGCATTGGCCAAGTTCGGCCTGACCCTCGACCGTCCGGTGCTGGTGTTGTGCCCCGGCGCCGAATTCGGTGAAGCCAAGCGCTGGCCGTCTGAGCATTATGCCAAGGTCGCCGAGGCGCGCATCCGTGAAGGCTGGCAGGTCTGGCTGTTCGGTTCGAAGAACGATCACGCGGTCGGCGAAGACATCCGCGCGCGGCTGATTCCGGGTCTGCGTGAAGAGTCGGTGAATCTGAGCGGCGGCACTTCGCTGGCCGAGGCCATCGACCTGATGTCCTGCGCCGACTCGGTGGTCTCCAACGATTCCGGCCTGATGCATGTGGCCGCCGCGCTGAATCGTCCGTTGGTGGCGGTCTACGGGTCGACCTCGCCGGGTTTCACCCCGCCGCTGGCCGAGCACGTGGAAATCGTCCGTCTGGGCCTCGATTGCAGCCCTTGCTTCGACCGCACTTGCCGTTTCGGCCATTACAACTGCCTGCGCCAGCTGATGCCGGACGCGGTCAACGATGCCTTGCAGCGCTTGCAGGGCTCTGTGGTCGAGGTTCATTAACTTGCGGGTATTGCTGATCAAGACTTCATCGCTGGGCGACGTGATTCACGCGTTGCCGGCGCTGACCGACGCCGCCCGGGCGATTCCCGGGATCAGGTTCGACTGGGTGGTGGAAGAGGGTTTCGCCGAGATTCCGACCTGGCACCCGGCCGTAGGCAAAGTGATTCCGGTGGCGATCCGCCGCTGGCGCAAAAATATCTGGAAAACCATCACCGGCGGCGAATGGAAGCGCTTCAAACAGTCCGTTCGGGCGAACAAATATGACCTGGTGATCGACGCTCAGGGCTTGCTGAAAAGCGCCTGGCTGACCCGCTACGTCAAAGCCCCGGTGGCCGGTCTCGACAAGGGCTCGGCCCGCGAGCCGATCGCCGCGCGCTTTTATGACCGCAAACTGGCGGTGGCCCGTGGGCAGCACGCCGTCGAGCGCGTGCGCCAGTTGTTCGCCATTGCTTTGGGTTACGACTTGCCCAAAGGCCTGGGCGATTACGGCCTCAACGTCGAGCGTCTGGTCGAGCTGCCGCGCAAAAATGCTTACGTGGTGTTCCTGCATGGCACCACTTGGGACACCAAACACTGGCCGGAAGCCTACTGGCGCGAGCTGACCGAACGGGTCGGCTACCTCGGCGTCGGGATCAAGTTGCCGTGGGGCAACCCACTGGAGAAGGCCCGGGCCGAGCGCATCGCCGCCGGTTTCAAACACGCCGAAGTGCTGCCGAAACTGAACCTGGCCGGGGTCGGCAAGGTGCTGGCCGGTGCCCAGGCCTGCGTCGCGGTGGACACCGGTCTTGGTCATCTGGCCGCGGCACTCGATGTGCCGACGATTTCCCTGTTCGGCCCGACCAATCCCGGCCTGACCGGCGCCTACGGCAAGTTGCAGATTCACCTCGGCAGCGATTTCCCGTGCGCGCCGTGCCTGCAAAAGAAATGTACGTATCAACCGACCGCGCAGGATGCCGGTCAGTTTGACCTGAAACGCGAGTGGCCTCTGTGCTTCACGCGTCTGAATCCCGAGCGTGTTGCCAGCCGACTGAGCACGTTGTTGATGGCTGAGGAGCTGCGCTGATGCAATTGGCTTTTGTCCTGTACAAGTATTTCCCGTTCGGCGGTTTGCAGCGCGACTTCATGCGCATCGCCCTCGAATGCCAGAAGCGCGGCCATCAAATTCGCGTCTACACCCTGATCTGGGAAGGCGACGTGCCGCCCGGTTTCGAAGTGCTGGTGGCGCCGGTCAAGGCGTTCTTCAATCACCGGCGCAATGAAAAGCTCAGCGCGTGGATGGAAGCGGACCTGGCCAAGCGTCCAGTGGATCGCCTGATCGGCTTCAACAAAATGCCGGGGCTGGACGTCTACTACGCCGCCGACGGCTGCTTCGAAGACAAGGCGCAGAACCTGCGCAATTCCCTGTATCGCCGCTGGGGCCGTTATCGCCACTTCGCTGAATACGAGCGCGCGGTGTTCGCCAAGGATGCGAAGACTGAAGTGCTGATGATTTCCGAAGTGCAGCAGCCGCTGTTCATCAAGTATTACGACACGCCGCTGGAACGCTTCCACCTGCTGCCGCCGGGCATTGCCCAGGATCGTCGCCGTCCGGCGGATGCCGACCAGATTCGCGCCGGTTTCCGCGCCGAATTCAATCTGAAGGACGACGAACTGCTGCTGGTGCAGATCGGTTCCGGGTTCAAGACCAAGGGTGTCGATCGCAGCCTCAAAGCGCTGGCCGCCTTGCCTGCCGAGCTGAAGAAACGCACCCGGCTGTTTGTAATCGGCCAGGATGACCCCAAATTGTTCCAGATGCAGAGTGCGACGCTGGGCCTGGGCGACAACGTGACGTTCCTCAAGGGGCGCAGCGATATCCCGCGTTTCCTGCTCGGCGCCGATCTGTTGATCCACCCGGCGTACAACGAAAACACCGGTACGGTGCTGCTTGAAGCGCTGGTCGCCGGGTTGCCGGTGCTGGTCAGCGCAGTCTGCGGTTACGCCCATTACATCGCCGAGGCCGACGCCGGGCGAGTGCTGGACGAGCCGTTCGATCAGGCGCAACTGACGCAATACCTGACGGACATGTTGAACGACGACGCTGCACGGGCGGCCTGGAGCCGCAACGGTCTGGCCTTCGCCGAGACGGCCGACCTCTACAGCATGCCGCAGCACGCGGCCGATGTGATTCTGGCGGAGCACGCTTAAATGAAGTTGATGCTGGCTGAACCGTTCAAGAGCCTGTGGGCTGGCCGCGATGCGTTCGTGGAAGTCGAAGGCTTGCAGGGCGAGGTGTACCGCGAGCTGGAAGCTCGCAGGACTTTGCGCACGGAAGTCGACGGCAATGGCTTTTTCGTCAAGATCCACCGGGGTATCGGCTGGGGCGAGATCTTCAAGAACCTGCTGACCGCCAAGCTGCCGGTACTCGGCGCGGGCCAGGAATGGAAAGCCATCCAGCGCTTGCAGGAAGTCGGCGTGCCGACCATGACCGCCGTCGCGTACGGCGAGAAGGGCAGCAACCCGGCGGATCAGCATTCGTTCATCGTTACCGAAGAGCTGGCGCCGACCATCAGTCTCGAAGACTTCAGCATCGACTGGGTCAAGCAACCGCCGCAGCCGAAACTCAAGCGGGCGCTGATCGCCGAGGTTGCGCGCATGACCGGCATGATGCACCGCGCCGGGGTCAACCACCGCGACTGCTACATCTGCCACTTTCTGCTGCACACCGACAAACCGGTCACTCCCGAAGATTTCAAACTTTCGGTGATCGACCTGCACCGTGCCCAGACCCGCCCGGCGATCACCCAGCGCTGGCGCAACAAGGATCTGGCGGCGCTGTACTTTTCCGCGCTGGACATCGGCCTGACCCGTCGCGACAAGCTGCGTTTTCTCAAAGGCTATTTTCAGCAACCGCTGCGCCGGATCCTGGCCGAAGAAGCGCCGTTGCTGAGCTGGCTTGAAGGCAAGGCCAACAAGCTCTACGCGCGCAAGCAGCGTTACGGGGATGCGCTCTGATGGCGGGTTGGAATCTGGAGCCTGAATACAGCGATCTTGCACAACACTTCGGTAGCCTCGAAGCGGTATTCGCCCTTCAGGGCGAGCGCCTGACCCGCGATCCTTTGTCCGAAGTCATTCGCGTGCAGCTCAATGGCGTCAATTATTACATCAAGCGCTACGTCGGCGCCGGCAAAGGCTTGCGGCGTTATCTGGGCAAGCCCCGGGTGAAGATGGAATGGCAGAACCTCAAGCGCTTCGCCAAGTGGGGCATTCCCACTGCCGAAGTGGTGGCGTGGGGCCTGGAGCGCAACGGCATGGCCTACGATCGCGGGGCGATGATCACCCGTGAGCTGCCGCGCACCGAAGACCTGTCGGCGCTGGCCGAACGCAACGATCCCAAGCTCAAGGATCGCGCCTGGGTCGACGGCGTCAGCCGGCAGTTGGCCGGTTACACCCGGGTCATGCACGACCACCGCTTTACCCATAACGATCTGAAGTGGCGCAACCTGCTGATCGACGATCAGGCGCAGCTGTTTCTGATCGACTGCCCGAACGGCGATTTCTGGCGTGGCTTCTGGCTCAAGTACCGGATCACCAAGGATCTGGCCTGCCTCGACAAGGTGGCCAAGTATCACCTGTCGAACACCCAGCGCCTGCGCTTCTACCTGCAATACCGCCAGCGTGACCGGCTGAATGCCGCCGACAAGCAACGGATTCGCCACGTGGTGAGATTTTTCGAGGGACGCGAATGACTGATTTTCTGTCCGCTGAAGACCGTGCGCTGCTGGAGCGCCACGGTCTCGGCACGTTCGATGCGCTGTGGTCCAAGCAGCTCGACGCCGTGGATGAGCCCAACACTGATGGCGGCGGCTGGAGCAGCGTGTTTCGTCTGGACCTGGAAGGGCATGGCTATTACCTCAAGCGCCAGTGCAATTACCTGACCCGCACGTTGCACGCACCCTTCGGCGAGCCGACGTTCGCCCGGGAATTTCGCAACATCAGTCGTTACAACAAACTCGGCATTCCGGCGTTGCAGGCGGCGTTCTTCGGTGAGCGCAAAGTCAATGGTGAAGTCCGTGCGATCCTGCTGACCCGCGCGCTGGACGGCTGGGACGATCTCGATTCGTTGCTGCAGCGCTGGTCGGACCTCGATGCCGCGCAGCAGTCGGCGATTCTCAAGTCTTGCGGACTGTTGGCGCGCCATCTCCACGGCATGCGCCAGGTGCACGGCTGCTTTTATCCCAAGCACATTTTCCTGCGTGCCGAGGGCGACGGCTATCAGGCGCAGTTGATCGATCTGGAAAAGACTCGGCCGTTGCTGTTCGGTATGCGTGATCGGGTCAAGGATCTGGAGCCGCTGCTGCGCCGTGCGCCGGAGTGGAGCGAAGCGCAATTGCGTGAGCTGCTGGCGGCGTATCTCGATCAATCGACGGACAGTTCGCTGGTCGACAGCTGGGTCACGCGGCTGACCGCGCGGCGCAGTCGCAAGGAGACCCGCTGATGCAGTTGTCCGACCTGAAAAATGCCGGGCGCACGCCCAGTCTGCCGCTGACGGTTTCGCTGGCCGATGCAGCCGGAGCGGCAGATCTGCAATTGCTCAGCCTGCTGCGGGTGTTGCCGGGGCAGCGTTACGTCGGTGCCGGTGTGTGGCGCGGGCGTGCGGTGCTGGCCAAATTGCTGGTCGGTAGCAAAGCGGCGCGGCACTTTCAGCGTGAACTGGAGGGTGTGAAGCTGCTCGCCGCTCAGGGCATGACCACGCCGTTGCTGCTGGCCGACGGCCTGAAGGACGGCGAAGGCGGCTGGTTGCTGTTCGAGTTCCTTGAAGGCGCCGAGAGTCTGGGCGATGCCTGGAGCAAGGTCGAATCCCTGCCGGTGCTGGCCGACGAACAATCGGCGGTGCTGGCCGAAGCGCTTGGTGCCATCGGTCAGTTGCACGGCAAAGGCCTGTGGCAGGAAGACCTGCACCTGGACAACCTGTTGCGCCACGGCGGTCAGCTGTATCTGATCGATGGCGCGGGTATCTGCGCCGAAAACGCCGGCCAGCCGTTGTCCCGGCAGAAAGTGCTGGAAAACCTCGGGGTGTTCTTCGCCCAGTTGCCCAAGTCGCTTGAGCCGTTCACCGAAGAATTGCTGGTGTATTACCTGCTGAGCAACAGCGAGCACGCGCTGCCGCTGGAAGCCCTGCAAAAGCAGATCGACAAGGTGCGCGCCTGGCGCTTGAGGGATTACCTGATCAAGGTCGGTCGTGAATGCACGCTGTTCAGCGTCAAGCGCGGCGCATTTGCTCTGCGCTCGATTCGCCGCGAGGAAGAGGCCGCGATGCTGCCGGTGCTGGAGCAGGCCGATGCCTTGCTCGATCAGGGGCATCTGTACAAGACCGGCGGCGCGGCCAGTGTCGGCAAGGTCGAGGTTGCCGGGCGTGCGCTGGTGATCAAGCGTTACAACATCAAGAATTTTGCCCATTGGCTCAAGCGCTTCTGGCGTCCAAGCCGCGCCTGGCATTCCTGGCGTGAAGGCAATCGCCTGGCGTTCCTTGGCATCGCCACGCCAAAACCGCTGGCGGTGCTGGAAACCCGGTTTTTCTGGCTGCGCAGCAAGGCCTATCTGATCACCGAGCACCTCGCCGGACCCGACATCATCGAGCGCTTTGCGCCGTACGTCGAAAGTGGCGAGGCGCCGGAAGCCGAGTTGCAGGCGCTGGATCAGTTGTTTGCACGGCTGATCGCCGAACGCATCAGCCATGGCGACTTCAAAGGGCATAACCTGTTCTGGCAGGAAGACCGCTGGGCACTGATCGATCTGGATTCGATGTGCCAGCACGGCTCGCTGGGCAGCTTCGCCCCGGCCTATGCCCGGGATCGCGCGCGGTTCATGCGTAACTGGCCTGAGAACAGTGCGCTGTATCAGGTGATTGATCAGCGTTTGCCCAAGGATGTAGCGGGCGCTGCGTGATTATTTTCGTCAGCGTGTAAGACATTTCTGCTGTTGAAATCGGGTGAGGGTTGTAGCGACAAATCCTTGTGACTTGTCCTACGGCCTTTCCGGAACCCATGAACTGCCCCCCGCAAAATCCCGATGTTAGTTTGCCCCGACGTTCCCGGAGGGCAAATCTTGACCATCAAAACGGCTATCACTATCGGCGCATTTTCCCTTGCACTGGCCGGCTGCGGCACCGCCGTCACTGTGCTGCAGGGCGACGAGGCTGCTACGCGCAGCCTGCGCAAACAGAAGACCTACTGCCAGTCGATTCCGCGCATCTACAGCGGGCTCGCCCATGATTTTTGCCTGCTGCACGCGCCCCCTGATCCTACCGGTATTCTGGTACCGGTCGTCCTGCTCGACCTGACCCTGTCCGGTGTGTTCGACACGGTTTTTCTGCCGTATACGATCTATCGCCAGGCGGTGGACGGGAATATCAGTGTTTATTGGCGGCCAAGCCGTGGATAGGCCCATGGACAAGGGTTCTGTGGGTTGAACGACATGGGGCAATTCGCACAGGGTCATTCCCGCCACGTTTACGCTATAATCCCGCCCTTTAGCTGTCTCTCGCCCGGTGCGAGGGCACATCATTTTTCAAGGCGCATCGCGCCTGAATGCAGACTAAAGAGGCTAGACCCCTGTGGCATTGACGATTCTTGGCCTGTCCGGCGCCCTTAGCCATGATCCTTCAGCAGCCTTGTACATCGACGGCAAGCTGGTCGCGGCGGCTGAGGAAGAGCGCTTCGTACGCGATAAACATGCAAAGAACCGCATGCCCTACGAATCGGCGAAGTTCTGCCTGGAGCAGGCAGGCATCAAGCCGTCCGACGTTGACGTGGTCGCGATTCCGTTCGCCCCGATCAGCATTTTCGGCAAGGCGCGCTGGCAGTACGCCAAGCGTTACTGGTACGCCCCGGACCGCGCACTCGACGCGATCCTGATGGGCAACCGTCGCTACAAGCGCTATCGCAACAAAATCGTCTGGTGCCTGGAACAACTGGGCTTCGATCCGAAGAAAATCAAGATCGAGCCGGTTGAACACCACCTGGCCCACGCTTCCAGCGCCTACCACTGCTCGGGTTTCAAAGAGAAAACCGCGATCCTCGGCATCGACGGCAAGGGCGAATACGCCACGACCTTCTTCGGTTATGGCGAGAACGGCAAGATCCACAAGATCAAGGAATTCTTCGATCCGGACTCCCTCGGCGGCCTGTACGGCGCGATCACCGAGTTCCTCGGTTTCGACATGCTCGACGGTGAGTTCAAGGTCATGGGCATGGCGCCGTACGGCGACGCCAGCAAATACGATTTCTCGCGCCTGGCCTCGTTCGAGAACGGCGAGCTGGTGATCAACACCGACTACGCCAACGTGATCGGCCTGCGTCGCTATAAAGAGAAGGGCAAGGGTTACTACTTCTCGCCGAAGCTGATCGAGTGGCTGGGTCCGAAGCGCGAAGGCGACATCGCCGACGAGCCGTACATCCACTACGCCGCCAGCATTCAGGCGCTGTTCGAAAAAATCGCGCTGCAGATGATCGACTACTACCTGGGCGACGTGCTCAAGGAAACCGGCAAGCTGGCCTACGCCGGTGGCTGTGCGTTGAACGTCAAGCTCAACCAGAAAATCATCGCCCGCGACGACGTCAAGGAACTGTTCGTACAGCCTGCCTCCGGCGACGCCGGTACGGCGGTTGGCGCAGCGGCCTATGTGTCCAACGCCCGTGGCGTGCCGGTCGAGAAGATGGAACACGTCTACCTCGGCCCGTCGTACAGCAACGAAGACGTGATCGCCGCGTGCGCCCGTCACGAGAACAAGCCAACCTGGCGCAAGCTCGACAACATGCCGGAGCAGATCGCCAAAATCATGGTCGATGGCAACCCGGTCGCCTGGTTCCAGGGCCGCATGGAGTTCGGTCCGCGCGCGCTGGGCGGTCGTTCGATCATCGGTTGCCCGAGCGTGGCTGGCGTGGCTGACCGGATCAACCACCAGATCAAGTTCCGCGAGCGCTGGAGGCCTTTCTGCCCGTCGATGCTCGACACCGTTGCGCCACAGATGATCAAGATCGACCACCCGGCGCCGTTCATGACCTTCACCTTCGAAGTGGCTGAAGAGTGGAAGACCCGCGTGCCGGAAGTCGTCCACGAAGACGGTACTTCCCGGGCCCAGGTGCTCAAGCGCGAATACAACCCGCGTTACTACGACATGATGAAGGCGCTGGAAGTGCTGACCGGCAACGGCGTGTCCCTGAACACCTCGCTCAACCGTCGTGGTGAACCGATGATCTGCTCGCCGACCGACGCCCTGAACATGTTCTTCGGCTCGGATCTGCAGTACCTGATCATGGAAGACATCCTGGTGGTCAAAGAAGGCGCAAACGCTTATGACACGCTCGGCTGAACGCCATGTGCTGCAGTTCTGTCACGGCTATGACGGGCCGTTCCTCGACTGCGCGCGGCAGTACGCCAGCCTGTTCGCGGGCACCGGTTATCGGGTCACCACGGTCTTTCTGACCGGGGCTGCCGATAGCGAGGTGGCCGCGGCCTGCGCCTCCGATGAAGTGTTGTTCATGGAATACAGCTCCAAGGCCATTCGTGGCCTGAAGCTGGGCGCCATCGGCGATCTGCGCAAGATCGCCGCTTCACGCAATTTCAGTTTCTGTATCGCCCATCGCTTCAAGCCGATCTACATCGCCTTGCTCGGCACTTCGCTGCCGGTGATCGGCGTGCACCACGCGTTTGGCGATTACAAACGCGGTTCGCGCAAACTCTTTGCGCACATTTTCCGCAAGCGTCTGAGCCTGCTCGGCGTGTCCGATGCGGTGCGCGACGACATGCGCCGCTGCCTGCCGAAATGGCCGGCGACACGAATCCAGACCCTCTACAACCGCATCGATGTCTCTGCGTTGCAGATGAGTCAGGTGTCCGCCCGCGAAGCCCGCGAGACCCTCGGTCTTTCAGCGGATGCGTTCATTGTCGGCAACGTCGGTCGCCTGCACCCGGACAAGGATCAGGCCACGCTGCTGCGTGGTTTTGCCGCGGCGCTGCCCGGTCTGCCGGCCAACAGCCAACTGGTGATTCTCGGCAAGGGGCGTCTCGAGGATGAACTCAAGGCGCAGGCCCGTGAGCTGGGCGTTGGAGATCGGGTGCTGTTCCTCGGCCAGGTGCCGGACGCGCGTAATTATTTCCGCGCATTCGATGTGTTTGCCTTGAGTTCCGACCACGAACCGTTCGGCATGGTGCTGCTGGAGGCCATGGCCGCCGGCGTGCCGTTGCTGGCCACGGCGTGCGGCGGGGCGAAGGAAGTGGTCGAAGGCGTCGGGATCCTGTTTCCGCTGGGTGACGCCGAGCATCTGGCCCAGGGCCTGAAACATCTGGCCGGCATGGACGAGCAGCAGCGTCGTCAGTGCGCCGAGATGATGTTCGACCGCCTGCGCGAGCGCTTCTCCGACCGCGCCGTACGCGACACCTTCTGGCATTTGCCGCAAGTTACCGATCTGGCACCGAGGGGCTGATGCTCAACCGATTTCAAGGCTGGCGCGAACGTGGCTGGTCGCCCGTTGACGCCTCAACTTATGCACAGGCCTGGCAGCGTTTTGGCGGTAGCGTCGCGACTCATCCCATGGTCGTCGAGCGCCTGGCGGATCTGGCCGGTATCCCGGTGCGTTATCTGGCCTGGGAGCAGCAGGGCGAAGTCAAAGCCGCGATCCCGACCTGGGGCCGCGACCTGGCCTTGTCCAAGGACGTGCTCAAGCGCAACGGCAAGAAAGGCCTGTTCGACCTCGGCAACGCCGAGCTGATCCTGCCGGCCGCCGCCGATGCCCAGGCCCCGCTGCGTCATCGCGGGCGCTACCTGTCGGCGCTCAACGAAAACCGCTTCAGCGGCCTCAAGTTGCAGACCGAGCAACTGGCCATGGCCCGCACTCCGGAAGAACTGTCGAAGAAGTTTCGTTACAACCAGCGTCGCGAACTGCGCCTGCTGGAAGAGGCAGGCGGGGTGGTGCGGCCGGTCAGCGATTTTTCCAGTGCCGAACTGGCAGCCATTTATTGCGATCTGTTCCAGCGCCGCTGGGGTTTCCCGGCCACTGGCGCAGCACGCATGGCTGAAGTCATCGAACTGTTGCGCGAGCTGTTGATCGGCTCGGTGATCTTCCTCAACGACGCACCGATCGCCATTCAACTGGTGTATCGCGTCGAAGCGCCGGAGTGGATCAGCGTCGAGTACATCAACGGCGGCGTCGACCCTGAAACCCGTGAATTCAGCCCCGGCAGCGTCCTGAGTTTCCTCAATACGCAATCTGCCTGGGAGCACGCGCGGGCACTGGACAAGCCGCTGCGCTTTTCCTTCGGTCGCGCCGACCGTGAATACAAGGATCGCTGGTGCAATCCTGTGCCGGTCTTCACCGTATGAGTCAGCCCATGAGCCGCAAACAGCAACTGCTCAAGCGTCACCGGCGCAATAAGCGCATCAGCCTGTTGATCGCACTGCTCGTGTTGATTGCCCTCGGCGTGCTGGTGGCCTGGTGGTTGCCGCTGGTGCTGGCGGTGGTCGGCTGGATTGCCCACGAAGCGTGGTTCGCCGATCACCTGTTCTATTCGCCGAAAGACGATTACCAATACAGCTTTCCGCCGTTCACACCGCAGCCAAAAGTGCATTTGAACGGCGAGCAATTGCGCCTCGACGAGGGCGTGATGCTGGTGGACGACGCCACACTGATCCTCGCCGTGAAGGTCAAAAGCAGCTTTCTGGGACGCTTCTTCGACCCTCGGGTCGAGTTGGCCGGCGGCACCCATCCCGACGCGCAGACGTTCGAGCGTGGCGTCAACGGCCTGCGTTATCTGAACCTCAGCGGCCAGGCGCAGGCCTTGTCGCAAGGCCAGTTGCGTCTGCGCGGGCGCTTTTGCCGGGTGTCCGGCGAGCCAGTGCTGTGGGCGCTGGAACAACCGGACTACCGCCAGCAGCGAGTGATGGTCATCGCCCCTCACGCCGACGATGCCGAACTGGCCGCCTACGGTCTGTACAGCCAGGCCAAAGAAGCCTGGATCGTGACCCTGACCGCCGGCGAGATCGAAGCCGAACACTATCAACAGATGGGCCTGAACAAGGTCGAAGCGGCGCGTCTCAAGGGGCGTCTGCGTGCCTGGGACAGTCTTGCCGTACCGCGCTGGGCCGGCGTACCGCAGGAGCATTGCGTGCAGCTCGGGTATTTCTGCCTGCAACTGGCGGCGATGCAGGCTGCGCCGAATCAACCCGTTGGCTCGCGGGAAGCCGATCTGAGCGACACACGCCTGTTCCGTCAGCTGAATCCGTTTGCCTTGCCCGGCGATGCCGACGGCGCGCCGACCTGGAACAATCTGCTGGCCGACCTGCGTGATGTGCTGTTGCGTGCGCGCCCGGATGTGATCGTGTTGCCGCACCCGACGCTGGATCCGCATCCCGACCATATCTGCGCCCAAGAGGCGGTGCTGGAAGCCTTGCGCGGTCTCGATTACCAACCGACGCTGCTCGGTTACGCCAACCACTTGCACGACAACGACCGTTGGCCGATGGGTGACAGCGGGCAGGGCATCGCCTTGCCGCCGACGTTCGATGCGACCCACGCGATGCAGCCGCTGTGCCTGCCGCTGTCGATCCAATTGCAACGCGACAAGGCCATGGCGCTGGGCATGATGCATGACCTGCAGCCACCGGCGCCGTTCAAGCGTCGCCTGCGCCGGCTGTTTCAGCGACTGCTGGCTGGTCGGCGTCCATCGGTATACGGCGAGAACGAATTTTTCCGCAAAGCGGTCAGACGCCAGGAGTTGTTCTGGGTACTGAAGCAGAGCGAAACAGGCGCGACGGGATCGCACCGGGGAGAGGTATGAGTCAACGCGCAAAGGTGCTGCAGCTGCAGCCCGATTACAACGTCAAATCCCATGATTTCGCCGACCTTGCCGAGCAAATCGTCAAGGCGCTGCCGACCGATCGTTACGAAGTGACCGCCGCCTTCCTGCGCGGTAAACCCGGACCGGGCGAGGCGGTCAGCCGTGCCGACCGTTCGGTGTATTTCGAGTTTTCCGACAAGTCCCTCAAAGGCATGCGCCTGCGGGCGATGTGGCAGCTGTACAAGTTCTGCCGCCGGGAAAAGTTCGACGTGGTGATCTGCAACCGCTTCAAACCGGTGAACATGATGCTGACGCTCAACCGCTGGTTGAAGGTGCCGTTGTGCATCGGTATTTCCCACGGCTTCGGCGAGTACGACCGCTTCTACCGTCGTCGCCAGACTCAGCGCCTGATCGACCGGCACTGGCGTTTCGTCGGCGTTTCGCCGGCGGTCAAGCAGTATCTGCTGGATTGCGATTGCGGTTTCACTGACCAGAACACGTACGCAATCACCAACGCCATCGACATCGAACAGGCCGAGGGCTTGCAGCACAGCCGCGAACGCGCGCGCGAGTTGTTGGGTATCGATCCGAATGTGCGCCTGATCGGTGCGCTGGGGCGACTGGTGTCGGTCAAGGGCCACACTTATCTGTTGCAGGCTTTCGCCCAACTCAAAGACAAATACCCGAACGCTCAACTGGCAATCATCGGTGCCGGACGCCTGCAGGCGCCGCTCGCCGCCGAGATCGAACAGTTGGGCCTGAGCGGTCGCGCGCACCTGCTGGGCTTCAAGGAAAACGCCCTGCAATACGTGCGTGCGTTCGATATCTGGACCATGCCGTCGCTGGCCGAAGGCCTGGGCCTGGCCTTGCTGGAAGGCATGAGCGGGCACCTGCCGGTGATCGCCTCGAACGTGCCGGCCATGTTGCCGCTGATCGAAGGTGCCGGTGGTTTGTCGATCACGCCCAAGGACGTACCGAGCCTGGTCGCGGCGCTGGACAGCTACCTCGCGCTGTCGGATGACGAGCTCAAGGCCAAGGGCGAGCAGGCCTACCGCTATTTGCAGGAACAGCACGACATCGAGGTCTTCCGCCAGGAATACCTGAACCTGATCGACTCCGGCCTGGAACAGGCCCGCAAGGAACAGCCATGAGCGATTCAGCAGCCACGAGCGCTGAGCAACCTCTCGTTACCGTCATCATTGCGTCCTACAACCACGGACCGTACATCGAGGAGAGCATCCTCAGCGTCATCAACCAGAGCTACAAGAACATCGAGCTGCTGGTCGTCGACGACGGATCGAAAGATGACAGTGTCGAGCGCATCAATGCCCTGCAGGCCCAATACGGCTTCGATTTCCGGGTGCAGCAGAACCAGGGCCTGACCAATACGCTCAACGGCGCGATCGCTCGGGCCAAGGGCAGCCTGATCGTGCCGTTCGGTTCCGACGACATCATGTACCCGGACCGGATCGACACCCAGGTCGCTTATATGGACGGCAAACCGGAAGTGGGTATCTGCGCCGGCAACATCGAATTGATGGACGCTGACGGCAATCTCTATCCGGAAAAGCGTCAGCGCCGGGACGTGCCGTTCCGGCGCCTGGATTTTGATGACATGTTCCTGGAGCGCAAGCCGTATCCGCCGGCGCCGACCCTGATGATCCGCCGTGAGGCACTGGACAAGGTGGGCGGGTTCGACCCGACGATTCGTCTTGAAGATCTGTACATCGAGCTGAAAATCACCCGCGCCGGTTACTTCATCGACGGTCTGAACGTGGTGATGGCGCGCTATCGCAAGCACGCCACCAACTCCTACAAGAATCACCGTTTCATGATCGAGAACATCCTGCGTACCTACGCGTTGTTCAGCGATCATCCGCTGTACGACGAAGTGCGCTACAAGTCGCTCAACTCGATGTTCCTGAAGACTGCCAACCGCGACCGCAAACTGGCGCGGGAACTGCTGGCGCAAATCCCGTTCAAGGCCTGGAACAAGAAGACCTGGCGCGGGTTGGGCCGGTTGCTGTTTTCGCCGCTGGAAAAAGATTGAGGTCGTTGTCGCTCGCACTCAGCGAGCGACTTTTTCCGACAGGTGCTTGCTGCCCTTCTGACGCTGGCGAATCCACTGCACCACTTTCTTGCCCGCGTTCATGCCTGGCTGCTCGATGTAAAGGAACGTTGCGCTGCTGATCAGTATCAGCAGACAGGTGCAGGCTGCCATCAACGGCAGGTAAACCCAGGTCTCACGGGCATCGAGGTGCAGCAACAGCGGCAGGCGCTGAACCATCAGCCAGAGCACGAAACCATGGAGCAGATAAGTGCTGTAGCTGATCTCCCCCAGCCAGCGGATGCTGCGCGGTTTCAAGGCGCCGAACAGGGTGTTGCCCGAAGCCACGATCACGAAAAACAGCGACAGCAGAAACAGCGGTGCGGTCTTGAAGGCCCGGTTGAACGCGGTGAAGGCCAGTGCCAGAGCCGCCAGGGCGATGATGCTGGCCAGTGTCGTGCGGCTCCAGGCCACCAGCTGCGGGCGTCGAACCCAATAGGCGGCGGTGATCCCGCCGAGAAAGCTGGCCAGAAAATGTTTCTTCAGCGAATGCTCCCAACCGACCAGCTGGTACAGCGCGTAAATCCCGATCAGGCACAGCACGACCTGTCGCCAGTTGCCGCGGTAGACGAATACCAGGGCCGCCAGTGGCAGCGCCAGATAGAAAAACACTTCATAGGCCAGCGTCCAGGTGACGTTGGAGATCAGCATGCCGGTTTGCGGATACTGGTTGACGTCCGGGCGATCGAACGTCAGCCACAACAGGCTCTGTTTGAGCAGTTGTGACACCGGTTCCTTCAGTTGCCAGTCCTGCAGGTAGAACACGGTCACGAACACCGCCAGCATCAATGGCAGGTACAGCGGATACAACCGGAACACCCGAGAAACGCCGAAGGCCAGCCAGTCGTGCTGACGGCCCTGGGTCAGCAGACGGCTCCAGAACAGGAAGCCGGTAATCATGAAGAACAGCGCCACACTGCCCTGGCCAAGCATCGAGTAGAAGTTGCTCGGTGGAAATTCGAACACGCCCGTGCGCAGAAAGATCCAGGTGATGACCGAGTGATGCACGAATACACCGAATGCCAGATAGCCGCGCAGGCCGTCGATGCTGGCATAGCGGCTTTCGCCCGAATGCTGCAGATGGCGTGCGATCTTCGGTACGGCCCGCAGCAGTAAAGCGGCGGATACGATGGCCAGCAGATAGGCGGCCGGCGCAATGAACGGACTGGTCTGAATCATCAATGAACCCTAGCCGGCGTATTGCCGGCCAGCACTTGCCTGTGCAGATTGTCTACGGCGGATTTCGACGCCGTTACGGCGTATCCCTGGAGCAGTGCCTCGAGGTGATCCTCGAACAGCCAGCGTCTGTCGACGGTGTAGCGTTGCATGTGGCGCAGATTGCGCTGGCGCAGTGACAGGCTGAGGGGGGAAGGGTAGATCCGCAGGTCGGCCAGATCGATCAGCCCGAACTCTCCGTCTTCCAGCACCAGCACATTGCCCAGATGCAGCGAGCGGAAATACACGCCTTGCTCATGCAGGCTGGCCATGAATTTGCCGAAACGCTCCACCAGCGCATGACGCACTGCAGGCGCGGTGATCCCCTGCAGCACCTGGCGCAGGGTGTGGCCCGGCAGCGGCGTGTAATGCACGGCGCTGCTGCCGTCGTCGAGGCGATAGAGGTTCAGCACCTGTGGCGTGGGAATGCCCATCCTGCGCAGCTGTTCGCTGTTGACGGCAAACCGCTCGGAATACGGGTTGAAGCTGCCCGATGTATACCAGCGGCGACGGCGAAACAGTTTGAGGAAACTGCCATCGGACAGGCGCAGGACCTTGGGCCCCAATCCATCTTCCTCGATGACCTGGGCGTCGCTGCTCAGCTGTTGCAGAGCGGTTGCCGACAGCTTTTGTACCTGCATTGCCAAAAGCCGTCGGGCACGTTGATTGATGCTCAGGGCCGCAATCAGCGCCAAAGGAATCCACAGCAGGAACCAGTGTTCCTTGGGGCGGGAAATGATTCCGCCGCCTTCGGTCAGCCCGGCACCGATGCCGAACACCAGCCAGGTCGAGGCGATGATCAGCAATGGCTGCACGCGCTGACGCCAGCTGCTCAGCAGCCCCCAGGCCTGGAAAAACAGCCAGGGCAGCATGCCGAGGATGCCGACGTAATAAAGCACTCCCAGCGCAAAGCTGTGCGGTTCCTGGAAGTTGTAACCGACGCCTGGGTCAATCGCCAGAACCGCGTTGTAACCGTGGCCGATCCACGGATGCTCGGCGATTTTTTCCAGGGCTTGCTGCCAGATCTCGAAACGATAGGAGTCACCGCGTTCGATGATCATTTTCGAGAACAGCACCACCACCGTTGCGCCACCAATCGCGAGTGTGCCCAGCAGCACCAGTGAGCGACGGTTCCAGCAAATCAGGCTGAGCCACAATGCGGCCATGGTCAGCGCCACCAGCGGGGTGCGGGAACCGGTTCCGATCACGGCCATGAACATGATCAGCATCGCAGGGATGCTGAGCCAGTACAGCCGGCGATTCTTGCAGGTCATGCTCAGACTGAGCCAGTAGGCGCAGAAAAATCCGAACAGATGGGAGCTGAGCAGCGGGTTGTCGAACGCGCCGCCGCCGATCAGGCGCGCGCCGGGTTCGAAGTGGAGCATGAACGGGATCAGGAAGGCGATCGTTGCGATCAGGGCCACCAGTGCGGCGGCGAACAGCAACGGGGTCAGGATGTCGCTGCGGTAGCGGACCAGCAGAAAACACCCGGCGAACAGCATCAGGGTATGCAACGGAGGTTTGAACATGCCGCCTATCGGTTCATCCTGCGGACCCCAGCAAAGACTGAGTAACGCCCAGCCGGCAAACAGCAGCAGTGCGATGAACACCGGTTCACGCAGCATTTCCTTGAGTTCACGCGGGCGCAGGCACAGGGCGATCAGCGTCGGAATGCTGAACAGGCCGTAAAACAGCTTGTGATGAAGGCTGCGGCCCGGCAGGAAGAACAGCGCGCACAAGAGCAGGAAGTAGCCGACGGGAAGAATCCACAGGCTGATGAAATCGAAAATTCGACTGGACGTACTGCTGAAGCCGCTGAATTGCATGCTGTGTGTTTCAATCCTGAGGTTGATCGGCCATTTGGATGATGGCTATTTGACGCTGAAAAAGACGCCTAACAATAACAGCCTTTGGCCGATTGCCAGAACCCTGAAGAAGCTGTGCTAAAGTCAGCGTCCTTTTTATCGACTTTCGCGTGATATGACCGACTCCAGTCCCGCCGCAAGCCCTTCGAGCTTGAAAATCTACTTCCGCCTGCTCGGCTATGTCCGGCCGTACATCAGTCTGTTCCTGATCAGCATCGTCGGTTTTCTGATTTTTGCCTCGACCCAGCCGATGCTCGGCTACATCCTCAAGTACTTTGTCGACGGTCTGTCCAATCCCGAGGCAGTGCTGTTTCCCACCGTGCCTTACCTGCGCGACCTGCAACTGCTGCAGGCCGTACCGTTGCTGATCATCCTGATCGCCGCGTGGCAGGGGCTGGGATCTTATCTGGGCAACTATTTCCTGGCCAAGGTTTCCCTGGGCCTGGTGCATGACCTGCGGGTTCAGCTCTTCAACAACCTGCTGGTCCTGCCCAACCGGTATTTCGACAAGCATAACTCCGGACATCTGATTTCGCGTATCACCTTCAACGTGACGATGGTCACGGGGGCGGCAACAGATGCGATCAAGGTCGTAATCCGTGAAGGCATGACGGTGATCTTCCTGTTCGCCTCCCTGCTGTTCATGAACTGGAAGCTGACGCTGGTGATGGTTGCGATCCTGCCGCTGATCGCCGTGATGGTGCGCACTGCCAGCAAGAAATTCCGCAAGCAGAGCAAGAAAATCCAGCTGGCCATGGGCGACGTGACCCACGTCGCCTCGGAAACCATCCAGGGCTATCGCGTGGTGCGCAGCTTCGGTGGCGAAGCCTACGAGGAAAAACGCTTTCTCGATGCCAGCCAGGGCAATACCGACAAGCAGTTGCGCATGACCCGCACCGGGGCCATCTACACGCCGCTGCTGCAGCTGGTGATCTACAGCGCCATGGCGATCCTGATGTTCCTCGTGCTGTACCTTCGCGGCGATGCGTCGGCCGGTGACATGGTGGCCTACATCACGCTGGCGGGTCTGCTGCCCAAGCCGATCCGCCAGCTGTCCGAAGTCAGTTCGACCATCCAGAAGGGCGTGGCCGGTGCCGAAAGCATTTTCGAGCAACTGGACGTCGAGCCCGAAGTCGATACCGGCACGGTCGAGCGCGATTCGGTCAGCGGTCGCCTCGATGTGCGCAACCTGAGCTTCACCTACCCGGGCACCGAGCGTCAGGTGCTCGACGACATCAGCTTCTCGGTCGAGCCGGGGCAGATGGTGGCGCTGGTGGGGCGTTCTGGCAGCGGCAAGTCGACCCTGGCCAACCTGATTCCGCGCTTCTATCACCACGACAAGGGCGAGATCCTGATCGACGGCGTGGAAGTGGAGCAATACAAGCTGCTCAACCTGCGCCGCCACATTGCCCAGGTGACCCAGCACGTCACGCTGTTCAGCGACACCGTGGCCAACAACATCGCTTATGGCGATCTGGCCGGGGCGCCGCGCGAAGACATCGAGAAGGCCGCGCGTGATGCTTATGCGATGGACTTCATCGCGCAACTGCCTGAAGGCCTGGACACCCAGGTCGGCGAAAACGGCGTGCTGCTCTCCGGCGGTCAGCGCCAGCGTCTGGCAATTGCCCGCGCCCTGCTCAAGAACGCGCCGCTGCTGATTCTCGACGAGGCTACCTCGGCACTCGACACCGAATCCGAACGGCACATTCAGGCCGCCCTGGATCAAGTGATGAAGGGCCGCACCACGCTGGTGATCGCTCACCGGCTGTCGACCATCGAGAAGGCCGACCTGATTCTGGTCATGGACCAGGGCCGGATCGTCGAGCGCGGCACCCACGACGACTTGCTGGCACAGAACGGCTACTACGCGCGTCTCAATGCCATGGGCCTCGATGCCCCGGCGGAAGACATCGCCTGATCCCGCCACGAAAACGCCGGGCGCGCAATGCGCCCGGCGATTTGTATCCAGACCTTTACCCTTCTTGACCAAACCGGCATAAAACCCGGCATCGCGCTTGTTAAGGTTCCTGAACGAACTCTGACTTCAATCGAAGGGGCCATCCTCTTCGCGCGGGTGCTGGCATGCTGCAACGTTATCTCTGGAAATTGCTGCCCAAGCCGCAGCGGGCCTTTTTGCTGGGGCGTCTGTCGGTGGTTGACCGGCAAGTGGTGAACAAATCGATGTCGGCCAGTCTGGCCTTTCCTGCCGCCTTCGAGCAGCGCGACTGTCTGTTTATCCACGTACCCAAATGCGCCGGAAGCAGCTTGTGTGCGGCGATGTTCGACGGCTGGCGTCCCGGACACTTGCCGTTGTACTGGTACGAAGAGCAATTTCCCGAGCAATATGCCGCCGCCTACAAATTCGCCTTTGTGCGCGACCCGCTGGAGCGCGCCTATTCGGCGTACGCCTTTTTGCATGGCAACACCTTGAGCGGGCGTGATCACGCCGCTCAGCAGATGGTTCGACAATATCGGGATTTCGACGATTTTGTCGCACGCTGGCTGCATCCGGAGACGATCTCGCGGCAGCTGCACTTTGCCGCACAGACCGACTTTCTCACCGACTCGCTGGGGCATCTGGCTCTGGATTTCATCGGTTACCAGGAACATCTGGAACAGGATTTCAAACAGGTCTGTGACCGCTTGGGGATGGTGTGTCAGTTGCCGCACGTCAACAGCTCGCGGCAACGTCAACCACTGAAGGCGCGGGAGTTCTGCTCGGCGCGAACCCGTCGGCTGGTGCGTCGGGCCTATCAGCGCGACTACGAGTTGCTCGGTTATGAATGAGGCGCTGCACAGTCTGGCGACAACGCCCGCCATCAGCCCCTATAACCTGGCGCTGCCGCGCCAGGCCCGGGCCGCGCTCAACGGGCAGCGGCCGCGTTGCCTGTGGCTGACCGGATTATCCGGCGCCGGCAAGTCGACCCTGGCCAATTCGCTGGAGCTGCACCTGCATCAATTCGGGCGGCACACCTTTCTGCTCGATGGCGACAACGTGCGCAATGGCCTGTGCCGGGACCTGGGTATGGACGATGCCGGTCGCCGGGAAAACATCCGGCGCATGGCCGAAGTCGCCCGGCTGATGGTCGATGCCGGGCTGATCGTCATCGTTGCGGCGATTTCCCCGTTTCGAGCCGAACGGGATGCTGCGCGGCGACTGTTTGCCGAGGGCGACTTCGTCGAAGTGCATGTGAGCACTTCGCTCACGGTGTGCGAGCGCCGTGATCCGAAAGGTTTGTATCAGGCGGTGCGTCAGGGTCGTATCCAGCATTTCACGGGCATCGACAGTCCTTACGAGGCTCCGCTGGCGGCGGAATTCCGTATCGACACGGAAGAGATCGAGCCAAGCGAGGCCTGCGAACGGCTGGCGGCTTTGCTGCTTGAAAAATGAGCAAAAAAGCCAGCTGTTTCATCCTGTTGCAGCCACCGCACAAGCCTTCGCCAACCCTGTGTTAATATCGCGCCCCTGTTCATTTTGTATGTGGGTTGCTCCATGAAGTTGTCCATGCCGCGATTCGATCAAGCCCCTGTCTTGGTGGTCGGCGATGTCATGCTCGACCGTTATTGGCATGGTGGTACCTCACGGATTTCCCCTGAGGCGCCGGTTCCTGTCGTTAAAGTCGAGCAAATCGAAGACCGCCCGGGCGGTGCCGCCAACGTTGCCTTGAACATTGCCGCGCTGGGTGCGCCGGCGTCGCTGGTCGGTGTGACTGGTGACGACGAAGCCGCCGACAGCCTGAGCAACAGCCTCAAGGGTGCGGGCGTACGAGCCTTGTTCCAGCGCATCGCGCACCAGCCGACCATCGTCAAGCTGCGGGTCATGAGCCGGCACCAGCAATTGCTGCGTATCGACTTCGAAGAACCGTTCGCCACCGATGCACTGGCCCTTGGCGCGCAGGTCGACGACCTGCTCGAAGGCATCAAGGTGCTGGTGCTGTCCGACTACGGCAAAGGCGCCCTGAAAAACCATCAGGCCTTGATCCAGGCCGCCCGTGCCAAAGGCATTCCGGTGCTGGCCGACCCGAAGGGCAAGGATTTCTCGATCTACCGTGGTGCCAGCCTGATCACCCCGAACCTCAGCGAGTTCGAAGCCATCGTCGGCGGTTGCGCCGATGAGCACGAGCTGGTGACCAAGGGCGCGACGCTGATGCACGACCTGGATCTCGGCGCACTGCTGGTGACCCGTGGCGAACACGGCATGACCCTGCTGCGTCCGGATCATCCGGCGCTGCATTTGCCTGCGCGGGCCCGTGAAGTGTTCGACGTGACCGGTGCCGGCGACACGGTGATTTCCACCCTGGCAGCCGCGATTGCTGCCGGTGAAGAATTGCCGCACGCGGTGGCGCTGGCCAACTTGGCGGCGGGCATCGTGGTCGGCAAGTTGGGTACCGCGGCGATCAGCGCCCCGGAACTGCGTCGCGCCATTCAGCGTGAAGAAGGTTCCGAGCGTGGCGTGCTGGGGCTGGAGCAACTGCTGCTGGCAGTCGCCGATGCCCGTGCGCACAATGAGAAGATCGTGTTCACCAACGGCTGCTTCGACATCCTGCACGCCGGCCACGTGACCTACCTCGAGCAGGCGCGAGCCCAGGGCGATCGCCTGATCGTCGCGATCAACGACGACGCCTCGGTCAGCCGCCTGAAAGGGCCGGGCCGGCCGATCAACAGCGTCGACCGGCGCATGGCGGTTCTCGCCGGTCTCGGTGCGGTGGACTGGGTCATCAGCTTTGCCGAAGGCACCCCGGAAAACCTGCTGCGCGAGGTCAAGCCGGACGTGCTGGTGAAGGGTGGCGATTACGGCATCGACCAGGTTGTCGGCGCTGATATCGTCAAAGCCTACGGCGGCGCCGTCAAAGTGCTGGGGCTTGTGGAGAACAGCTCGACCACGGCGATTGTGGAAAAGATCCGCAAGTCGGAGTGATGCAAACATAAAGACCGCGTCTGCGATGACTCTCCGGAGTCACTCGCAGGCGCGGTCTTTTGCCGTTCAGGAATTCACTTTCTTGCGCGGCACGATCTTCTTCAGCAGTTGTTTGGCCTTGCCGCGCAACCGTGCCAGCCCCGTGTCCCTGGGCGGCGGCGTCAGACCCTGCTGGCGCAGCCAGTCCTTCCAGCGAATCCGCTCATCGCGCACCAGCCAGCCGTCCTGTCTGGCGAAGCTTTCCGCCAGGTACAGACCGCGAGTGCCGGCCGGGTACAACTGACCTTTCTTCAGCGTGTACAGCTCAGGCAGCGGCTCACCGTCCTGCAACGGCATCAAATACAGATCGGGACGTTTGCGGTCGAGCCGGGCGACCAGTTGATCGCCTTCCAGCCGTTCATCGACATGAAACAGGCTGAGGTTTTTGGCTTCCTTGGGCACGTCGAGGCGCAGGTCATAGATCAGTTGCAGGGACGCGGTCGGCAAATGCACGTAGGCCCGTGGCCGTTCGAGCAGTTGCAGATTGGCGCAGCGCACCGGCCGGGCCGAGCCGGACAGCGGCGTCAGGCGAAAGGGCAGGGCCTCGCGATAATGCAGTGCCGATGCGTACGGCGCTGGCAGCCACGTGTCGTTGAAGCGCCCGCCGAGCCAGCCTTCCGGGGTTTCCAGCAGGCATTCTTCGGCGATCTCCTGGATCGCCGTGTGCAGCGGAATGTTCAGTTCATGGGCTGGCACGTAGCCGGAAATCAGCTTGAGCACGACGTCGCCGCGATCCTGCCGCCGCTGGCGCACCAGCACCCAGTAATCGCGATTCTGCCAGTGCAGGGTCAGACGCACCGAAACGCCTAGGTTGGCCAGCTCCAGCGCAAAGCGCTCGGCGTCGGCCACGCTGACCGGTTTGCGCCGCTGCAGGGTCTGGGCGAAATTCAGCGGCATGCCGACGCTCTGGTAGGTCAGGCCTTCCGGCGTGGCTTCGACGAACAGCGGCAGCGTCTTGAAGTTGCTCGGGTTCTTTCTGATGAGCGTACGCGGCATGTCGGCTCCTGCTTAAGGCCGCGAGGCGGCGTCAGTGACCACGAAGGACCTGGGCAACGGTCGCAACGTTGTGGGCGAGGTGCAGCGGATTGATCGTCCCGACGATGGCACTGGCCACGCCGGGCTGGGCGAACAGCAACTCGAAGCTGGCGCGCACCGGATCCACGCCGGGACTCAGGCACACATGACCACTGGCCAGCGCCTTCTTCACCAGAATGGCTTTGCCGTGGGCAGCAGCATAGTCAATGACCGCCTTCTCGTTTTGTTCGTTCAGATTGTAGGTGACCATCGCGCAGTCGCCTTGCTCCAGTGCTTTGAGGCCACCGTCGACGGTTTTGCCGGAAAAACCGAAGCCGCGAATCTTGCCCTCGGCCTTCAGCGCCGCGAGGGTTGCGTAGACTTCGCTGTCGTTGAGGATCGCCAGATCGTTGCCATCGGAGTGCACCAGCACCAGGTCGATAAAATCGGTTTCAAGACGTTGCAGACTGCGCTCCACCGACATCCGGGTGTGAGCGGCGCTGAAATCGTGGGTCGACTGGCCGTCGACGAATTCTTCGCCGACCTTGCTGACGATCACCCAGTCCTGACGCTGGCCACGCAGCAGTGGGCCGAGGCGTTCTTCGCTGCGGCCATAGGCCGGGGCGGTGTCGATCAGGTTGATGCCCAGCTCCCGCGCCTGTTTGAGCAACATGCGCGCAGCGTCATCGTCGGGGATCTGGAAGCCGTTGGGGTATTTCACGCCCTGGTCGCGGCCGAGTTTGACGGTGCCCAGGCCCAGCGGCGAAACCAGCAGGCCGGTGCTGCCCAGTGGGCGATGCAGATCGTGCAGGGTCGGCAGGCTCATGGCAGCAATTGCTCCCAGGCGGGAACGCCCATCGGTGGTTTTGGCAGCTCGGGCAGCGGACCAGGATGGCTCGGCTGGATACCGTCGCGTTCCAGGGAGGCAATCACTCGGTCAGCGAAGTCCGGCGCCAGGGCGAGCTTGGTTGGCCAACCCACCAGCAGGCGACCGTCTTCGGCGAGGAAGGCGTTGTCCGGGCGGGTCAGGCCGGTTTGCAGCGGTTCGGCGCGATCGACGCGCAGGGTCGCCCATTGCACGGTGCTCAGGTCGATCCATGGCAACAACTGGCCAAGTTCTTTCTGGGCGGTGGCGATCTGTTCGGCCGGCTCACGGGCCACGCCTTCGGATTCGGCGATGTCACCACCCAGATACCAGACCCACTGGCCGTCAGCGGCCGGGTGGGTGGTCACGGTGATGCGCGGCTTGGTGCCGCCACCGAGGCAGTGCGCGTACAGCGGCTTCAGGCCCGGACCCTTGGCGATGATCATGTGCAGCGGCCGCCGTTGCATGGCCGGATGAGTCAGGCCCAAAGCGGTCAGCAGATCGGCAGTGCCGGCGCCGGCGCTGAGCACGATGCGCTGGGCACGGATCTCACGGCCATCGACTTTCAGGCCAACCAGCACGCCGCTTTCCAGCAACGGCTCGATGTTCTGGCCGGCGAGCAGACCGTCGCCCGACAGGTCGGCCAGACGCTGGATCAGGCTCGGTACATCGATCACCAGTTCGGCGAGGCGGTAGACCTTGCCTTTGAAGCGCTTGTCTTGCAACGCCAGCGGCAGTTGATCGCCCTTGACCTGATCGACCCGGCCACGCACCGCTTTACTGGCGAAGAAACTGGTGAGGTTGCCGGCGAGGGTGCCCGGCGACCACAGGTAATGGGCTTCGGACAGCAGGCGCACGCCGGTCAGGTCCAGTTCGCCGTTGCCGGCCAGGGCCTCACGCCAGCGGCGCGGCATGTCGGCGATGGCTTCCGAGGCGCCGGTCAACGCACCGTGCAGCGCGTACTTGGCGCCGCCGTGAATGATGCCCTGTGACTTCACACTCTGCCCGCCGCCGAGGCTGGCGCTTTCCACCAGCACGGTCGAGAAACCCTGGCGACGCAGGCGCGCGTTCAGCCAGAGACCGGCGACACCCGCGCCGACAATCAGCACGTCGGTGGAAATTGGAGATGGCATGCAACGACCTCAGTGTTCAAGACGAGGGCGCAGTATACAGACTCGGGGAAAAGGGAATTTGTCGATGATCAACAGAGGGAGGGCATGAGCCTTTGCCGGCGTGATTGCCTGCAAGGGCTCAGGTCAGGATCAATGGCCGGCGGTTTTCGAGAACAGCTGAATCACCACCACGCCGAGCACGATCAGCGCCATCCCGAGCATCGCCGGGATATCCAGCTTCTGCCCATAAATGAACAGCGCCGCGACGCTGACCATCACGATGCCCATGCCGGCCCACACCGCGTAGGCCACGCCCACCGGTACGCTGCGCACCACCAGGGTCAGCATCCAGAACGCGATGCCATAACCGACGACGACCAGCAGCAGTGGCAATGGCGTGCTGAAGCCTTTGACGGCTTTCATCGAGACGGTCGCGATCACTTCGGCACAGATGGCGATGGCCAGGTAGACGTAAGCGTTCATGTTCAAATCCTCGTGTGAAGCGTTGCTTTCTGAGGCGGCATTCTAGTGACTCCCCAGATGGGGTAAAGTCATTACCTATCTGTTTACAAGATGGGTTGGCCGATGAGCATGCAGTGGAATCTGGAGCAATTGCGGGTGTTCGTCGAGGTGGCCGAACAGCGTTCGTTCTCCGCCGTGGCGCGGCAGCAACGCAAGGCACAGTCGGCGATCAGCAGCGCGATTGCCGTGCTCGAGGACGATCTCGGCGTGAGTCTGTTCGAGCGTAGCAGCGGCCGCCAGCCGAGTCTTACCGAAGCGGGGGAGGCGTTGCTGGAAGAGGCGCGGGAAGTGTTGCGCCAATGCGAGCGCCTGAACGGCCGGGCCGTGGCCATGATGCGCGGGCAGGAAGCGCAATTGCGGGTGGCCCAGGACGAGGCGATGCCCTATCAGGCGCTGGTGGAAAGTTTCGGCGCCCTGGCCGAGCAGTTTCCCAGTCTTGAAGTCCAGTTGACCAGCGCCGCCCAGGGCGAGGTTTCGCGCAAGCTAGTGGAGCGCCGGGCCGATCTCGGGTTGTTGTTCTATCACGATGAAATCCCTGAAGCGCTGGAGCGCCGGGTGCTGGGCAGTGTGGAAATGGTCACAGTCTGCGGCGTCAACCATCCCTTGGCATCGCAGGCTTACGTCACCTGCCAGCAACTGGCTCAGCATCGGCAGTTGTTGATGTCGACCCAGACCAGCATTTATCCCGGCAACGAACCGGCCAGTCCGCAGGTGTGGCGCGCTGACAGCTTCTATGTGATGGCCGAATGGCTGGTGCGCGATCTCGGCTGGGCCTGGCTGCCGCGTCACGTGGTGCAGTACTCGGCGTATCAGGGGCTGATGGTGGAGCTCGACAGCGAATGGACGCCGCCGGCGCTGGTGGTGGAACTGGTCTGGCGCCGCGACGAACCGCTTGGCCCGGCCGCTCGCTGGCTGGCGGAGCGATTTGCCATACACCTGCGGGCGATCGGCGGCAAAAGCCGATAAACTCCGCCGCCATGAATAGAACTCTCTACACCGCGCTGTTTTACCTGGGGCTGCCATTGGTGGCGATTCGGCTGTGGCTGCGTTCGCGCAAGGCGCCGGCGTATGCCGAGCGGATTGGCGAACGTTTCTCCTGTGGCATGCCGGCCCTGCAACCGGGCGGCATCTGGGTTCACGCCGTGTCGGTGGGCGAAAGCATCGCCGCCGCGCCGATGATTCGTGCACTGCTGCAACGTTATCCACAGCTGCCGATCACCGTGACTTGCATGACGCCGACCGGTTCGGAACGCATCCTGGCGATGTTCGCCAACGAGCCGCGCATCCAGCATTGCTACCTGCCTTACGATTTGCCCTGCGCGGCGGCGCGTTTTCTGGATCGCGTGCAGCCGAAACTGGCAGTGATCATGGAAACCGAACTCTGGCCGAACCACATCCACCAGTGCGCCAAGCGCGGGATTCCGGTGGCGTTGGCCAACGGGCGGCTGTCCGAGCGTTCGGCCAAGGGCTATGGCCGGTTCAGCAAACTGACCGCGCCGATGCTCGCCGAAATGAGCCTGTTCGCCGTGCAGACCGAGGCCGAAGCACAGCGCTTTCGCGATCTCGGTGCGCGCCCGGAGACAGTCGAAGTCACCGGCTCGATCAAGTTCGACCTGACCATCGACCCGCAACTGCTGCAACGTGCCCATGAATTGCGCGGCCAATGGCAGGCGCTGGAGCGTCCGGTGTGGATCGCCGCCAGCACCCATGAAGGCGAAGACGAAGTGGTGCTGAGCGCTCACCGTCGTTTGCTGGCCAACCATCCCGATGCGCTGCTGATTCTGGTGCCGCGCCATCCGGAGCGTTTCAACTCGGTGTTCGAGTTGTGCCAGCGTGAAGGTTTTGCCACGGTGCGTCGTTCCACTGGCGCGAGCGTCGATGCGCAGACTTCGGTGCTGCTCGGCGACACCATGGGTGAGCTGCTGTTTCTCTACGCATTGGCCGACAGCGCGTTCGTCGGCGGCAGTCTGGTGCCCAACGGCGGACACAATCTGCTGGAACCGGCAGCCTTGGCGAAACCGGTGATCAGCGGGCCGCACCTGTTCAACTTCCTCGACATCGCCGCGCAACTGCGCAGCGCAGGAGCCTTGGCCGAGGTTGACGACGCCGAAGGTCTGGCCACAGAGGTGCAGCGCCTGTTCGAATTGCCCCGCGACGCACAGCGCATGGCCGACGCCGGGCTGAGCGTGATGCGCCGCAATCAGGGCGCGTTGCAGCGCTTGCTCGATGGACTGGGAAGGTTGATCGACCGCCCATAAAAAAACGCAGCCTCAGGGCTGCGTTTCTTGTTTAAGGCCGGGCCTTGAGCTGGGCTTCGGCAGCCTTGGCCAGATCCGGCGGCAGGAAATCCTTGTCCGGGTTGTAGTCGGCCTTCAGGTAGCGGGTCAGATCCTGCAAGTCACCCGGGTTCAACGTCCCCGCCGCCTGCTTCAAGCGCAGATTGTCGAGGATGTAGTCGTAGCGGGTGTTGTTGTAGTTGCGCACCGAGGTGTACAGCTGACGCTGGGCGTCGAGCACGTCGACGATGTTGCGCGTCCCCACCTGATAACCGATTTCCGTGGCTTCCACCGCACTCTGGTTGGAGATGATCGACTGGCGGCGCGCCTGCACCTGCTCGACGTCGGTGTTCACCGCGCGGTGCAGGTTGCGGGTGTTCTCGACCACTTGCCGACGCAGGCCTTCACGCTGCTGTTCGGTCTGGTCCAGCCGTGAGTAGGACTCGCGCACCTGGGAGCTGGTCAATCCGCCACTGTAGATCGGAATGTTCAGTTGCAGGCCCACGGTGCTCTGCTCGACATTGCCACTGTACGGCGTACCGAACGCATTCGGGTTGGAGAAACCCAGGGCGTCGTTGTCGCCCTTTTCGTATTTGGCCACGGCGTCGAGGGTCGGCAGGTGGCCGGCCTTGCGCTGTTTCAGGGTCTGTTCGGCGGAGCTGACCGCATAGTTGCTGGCCAGCAGATTGAGGTTCTGTTTCGCGGCGGTATCGACCCAGGCCTTGGCGTCGTTCGGTGCCGGCGGCAGGATCGGCAGGGTGTGGACGATGCCCTGGATCGAGTTGTACTGGCGGTTGGTCAGGGTGATCAGCGCTTCGAACGCATCATCGACCTGACGCTGGGCGACGATCCGGTTGGCGCGTGCGGTGTCGTAACTGGCTTGCGATTGCAGCACGTCGGTCTTGTCCGACAGGCCCACATCGAAGCGCTCGTTGGACTGATCGAGCTGGCGCTTGAACGCGGCTTCCTCGGCTTTGGTCGAGGCCAGGTTGTCCTGGCTGCGCAGCACGTTGAAATAGCTTTCGGCGGTTTGCAGGATCAGGTTCTGCTCGGTGGCCGAGAGTTGCAGCGCGGCCTGCTCGTTGACGTCCTTGGCGGCCTGGTACTGGAACCAGCGGTCGGCGCGGAACAGCGGCTGCGCCAGCGTCGCCTGATAGGAGTGCGCGCTGCGGTTGGCGATGGCCGAGGGCTGGTCGATCGACGTGCGTACGTTGGCGACTTCAGCGCCGCCGGACAGGTTCGGCAGCAACCCGGCGCGGGCCTGGGGCACGACTTCTTTCTGCGCACCGTACTGGGCGCGGGCGGCGGCCAGGTCGGCGTTGTTGTCGACCGCTTCCTGATAGACGCTGACCAGATCAGTCTTGGTCGATAAAGGCGCTTCTGCTGCCCAGACCGTTGTGGTGGACGCACAAGACACGGCAACAGCCAGTGAGAGTTTGCGCAGCATGAGGCGATCCCTAGCATGAATATTATGGAAATAATCCGGGCGCCAAAGGTAAGGCGCGGCCCATGCAGCGTCAAGGCGCAGCATGGCGTAGCGAGTGTAGTTGCGCCAGCAGCAGGCAACAATCTGCCAATTGCGCCATTCATCATGGTGTTTGCCGCGGTGTTGGCGTTCTTTGCCGGTTGTGTCTAGACTGGCCGGGTTCTTGTCGGGGTGCCTTGCTATGAGGCTGAGATCGAATAATTTCGGATCCCGTTGAACCTGATCAGGTTAGCGCCTGCGTAGGGAACAAGATTTCTCGTCACCCGGCGAGTCCTCTTGTGCTTCGTCCGGGAAATTGTTCGACAATCGAACGCTCGACGACGATGCACAGCACCCGTTCTGGGTGCGTCCGTGCCTTTCAGGTTCTGCTCCGACAATCCACTGCCTGGATGCTGTCTGGAGAGCCCGTGATGACTACAAAATCTAAAAATGCGATCAACCTGAGTGACTCGGCCAAGGTCGACGAGCAGTCGGTCCAACCGTTCACCCGTTCGCAAAAAGTCTACGTTCAGGGCTCCCGCCCGGACATCCGCGTGCCGATGCGCGAAATCACCCTCGATGTGACCCCGACCGACTTTGGCGGCGAAATCAATGCGCCGGTCACCGTCTACGACACCTCGGGCCCGTACACCGATCCGAACGTGGTGATCGACGTGCGCAAAGGTCTGGGCGACGTGCGTTCGGCGTGGATCGACGACCGTGGCGACACCGAGCGTCTGCCAGGCCTGAGTTCCAACTTCGGCCAGGAACGCCTCGCCGACCCAGAGCTGACCAAACTGCGTTTTGCCCACGTCAACAACCCGCGCCGGGCCAAGGCCGGGGCCAACGTCAGCCAGATGCACTACGCGCGCAAAGGCATCATCACCGCCGAGATGGAATACGTCGCCATCCGCGAAAACATGAAGCTGCAAGAGGCCCGCGCCGCCGGCCTGTTGAAGCAGCAACATGCCGGCCACAGCTTCGGCGCGAGCATCCCGAAAGAAATCACCCCTGAATTCGTGCGCGAAGAAATCGCCCGCGGCCGCGCGATCATCCCGGCCAACATCAACCACGTCGAACTGGAACCGATGATCATCGGTCGCAACTTCCTGGTGAAGATCAACGGCAACATCGGCAACAGCGCGCTGGGTTCGTCCATCGAAGAAGAAGTGGCGAAACTGACCTGGGGCATTCGCTGGGGCTCGGACACGGTGATGGACTTGTCCACCGGCAAGCACATCCACGAAACCCGCGAGTGGATCATCCGCAACTCGCCAGTGCCGATCGGTACGGTGCCGATCTATCAGGCGCTGGAAAAAGTGAATGGCGTCGCCGAAGACCTGACCTGGGAGCTGTTCCGCGACACGCTGATCGAGCAGGCCGAGCAGGGCGTCGACTACTTCACCATCCACGCCGGCGTGCTGCTGCGCTACGTGCCGCTGACCGCCAAACGCGTGACCGGCATCGTGTCCCGTGGCGGTTCGATCATGGCCAAGTGGTGCCTGGCGCACCACAAAGAGAACTTCCTCTACACCCACTTCGACGAAATCTGCGAAATCATGAAGGCCTACGACGTCAGCTTCTCGCTGGGCGACGGCCTGCGTCCGGGCTCGATTGCCGACGCCAACGACGAAGCGCAATTCGGCGAACTGGAAACCCTCGGCGAGCTGACCAAGATCGCCTGGAAGCACGACGTGCAATGCATGATCGAAGGCCCGGGCCACGTGCCGATGCAGTTGATCAAAGAGAATATGGACAAGCAGTTGGAGTGCTGCGACGAGGCGCCGTTCTACACCCTTGGCCCGCTGACCACCGACATCGCACCGGGTTACGACCACATCACTTCCGGTATCGGTGCGGCGATGATCGGCTGGTTCGGTTGCGCCATGCTCTGCTACGTGACGCCGAAGGAGCACCTGGGTCTGCCGAACAAGGATGACGTGAAGACCGGGATCATCACCTACAAGATTGCCGCTCATGCGGCGGATTTGGCCAAAGGGCACCCGGGCGCGCAGATCCGCGACAACGCCTTGAGCAAGGCGCGGTTTGAATTCCGTTGGGAAGACCAGTTCAACCTCGGTCTGGATCCGGACACCGCCCGTTCGTATCACGATGAAACCCTGCCGAAGGACTCGGCGAAGGTCGCGCATTTCTGTTCGATGTGCGGGCCGAAATTCTGCTCGATGAAGATCACTCAGGAAGTCCGCGAATACGCGGCCAACCAGCGGATCGACGCGGTCGACGTGGACGTCGCCCAGGGCCTGGCGGAACAGGCCGAGCGGTTCAGGAAGGAAGGCAGTCAGCTGTACAAGAAAGTTTGATCCCGCGCTGATCGTTCCCAAGCTCTGCGTGGGAACGATCACAACGGGTCAGCACAACAACAAATGTCCCTCTGAGATAACACCCTTGAGCATTCAACCCGGTACTTATTCCCCCGACCTCGCCGTGCCCGCCAGCCAGCGAGTATTCGGCGGTCGCGATCTGTTTTCCCTATGGTTCTCCCTCGGCATCGGCCTGATGGTGTTGCAGACCGGTGCATTGCTGGCGCCGGGGCTGGGCCTGTCGGGATCGCTGCTGGCGATTTTCCTCGGCACCCTGGTCGGCGTCCTGTTGCTGGCCGCCGTTGGCGTGATCGGCAGCGACACCGGCCTGTCGTCGATGGCCGCGCTGAAACTCAGCCTCGGCAGCAAAGGTGCGAGCCTGCCGGCGCTGCTCAACCTGCTGCAACTGATCGGATGGGGCTCGTTCGAAATTATCGTCATGCGCGACGCCGCCAGTCTGCTCGGCACCCGTGCGTTCAGCGAAGGTTCGCTGTGGGCCAGTCCGATGTTGTGGACGCTGTGCTTCGGCGCATTGGCGACGTTGCTCGCGATCAGCGGGCCGTTGACGTTCGTGCGCAAGATCCTGCGCAAGTGGGGCATCTGGCTGATTCTGGCCGCGTGCATCTGGCTGACCTGGAACCTGTTCGCCAAGGCTGATCTCGCCGCCTTGTGGGCACAGGCCGGGGATGGCTCGATGTCACTCGCCGTGGGCTTCGACATTGCGATTGCGATGCCGCTGTCGTGGCTGCCGCTGATCGCCGACTACTCGCGTTTCGGCCAGCGGGCGAAGAACGTGTTCGGCGGCACGGCCATCGGGTTTTTCATCGGCAACTTCTGGCTGATGAGTCTCGGCGTGGCCTACACCCTGGCCTTCGCGCCGAGCGGTGAGGTCAACGCGCTGCTGCTGGCACTGGCCGGCGCAGGTCTGGGCATTCCGCTGTTGCTGATTCTGCTGGACGAGTCGGAAAACGCTTTCGCGGACATTCACTCGGCGGCGGTTTCCAGCGGGATTCTGTTGCGTCTGAAAGTCGAGCATCTGGCGCTGGCCATCGGTGTGATCTGCACCCTGATCGCCTTGCTCGCGCCATTGGCGCAATACCAGAACTTCCTGCTGCTGATCGGTTCGGTGTTTGCGCCGCTGTTCGGCGTGGTGCTGGTAGATCACTTCATCCTGCGCAAGCGCAGTGCCCAAGTGGCGTCGGCCGCGTTGCGCTGGCCGGCACTATTGGCCTGGTTGGGTGGCATCAGCACCTATCACTTGCTGGCCAATCTGTATCCGGATGTCGGCGCGACCCTGCCGGCGCTGGTGCTGGCAGGGCTGCTGCAACTGGTGCTCGGCCGGGCTTTCAGTTACGGCCGGGAAACAGCTCGGGCTTGAGAATGCCGTTCAGGCGCGGGTAAGGGATCTTCAGTTCGACGTGGCCCAGCGCATAAGGCGCGATAGTGGTCACGTCGTACTTGAGGATCACACCGCCGTAGGTCAGCGCCACGTTCGGGGTTTTGACGAACGGCCAGCTCTTCACGAACTCCGGTTCCTGATCGAGCTTGGTGCTGATCAGCCAGCTGTTGTGCGCCACTTGCGCCGCTTTCCAGAACGCCTCTTCCTGACCCGGCAGCAGCATGTCCGCCAGGGTCAGCACCTTGTGCTGCTGACGCGAATAGTTGATGAAACCACGGCCAGGCGTACCGTGGGCACCGCCGGTGTCCAGGTAGCTCGACGTTTCGATGATCACCAGACCGTCATGCTGCTCGCGTACTTTCGCCTGCAAATAGCTGCTGTTGCGCGGGCCGGCGGTGGCCAGGAACTGCTCGCGATACGCTGCCAGCGTCGGCGCCACCGGGGCGTTCGGTGCGGTGCGGGTCATTTGCAGCAGGCGTTTTTCGATGATGCCGTCCAGCGCCGGTTCTGCCGGGAAGCGCAACGTATCGATGTTCACCAGTGGGCAGTCCTGGTTGGAGCAACCCGGTTTCAGCGTTTCCGAGGCGTCGCGGGTGGTTTCCAGCGGCGTGCGGTAGTTGGGCTGGAACAGGCTGGCGCAAGCGCCCAGAGTCAGGGCGATGGCGGCCACGGAGGCGATTTTGAAAAGCGACATGGGCGTCCTTTCTGAAGCAGGGGAAGGCAAAAAGTTACCGCTTCGACTCTCAACGAAGCGGTCAGTTCGCCACTAAGCTAATTAGAGTGGGTTTCGCCTCCACCGTCCATCCCGCTGACAGTAAAGGGGCTGCATCAAACATCACGGGCGCGTTAGGATGGCGCGAAGTCGAGGTCGCAGGTAAGGCGCCTCGTATTGGATTTGCAGTAAAGAGGATGCTCATGACCGATTTTGCCAAAGCCATTCCGACCGCCGTCGATATCGTGCGACGCGAACAGTGCTACAAGGGCTTCTACAAGCTCGACCGTCTGCACTTGCGCCACGAACTGTTCGCCGGTGGCATGAGCCGCGAAATCAATCGTGAAGTGTTCGTGCGCCACGATGCCGTGTGCATGTTGCCCTACGATCCGCAGCGCGATGAAGTGGTGCTGATCGAGCAGTTTCGCGTCGGTGCTCTGGGCAAGACGGACAACCCGTGGCTGGTGGAGCTGGTCGCCGGTCTGATCGACAAGGACGAACAGCCGGAAGAAGTTGCTCACCGCGAGGCACAGGAGGAAGCTGGGCTGGACATCAAGGCCCTGTGGCCGATGACCAAATACTTTCCGTCGCCGGGCGGCAGCAACGAATTCGTGCATTTGTACCTGGGGCGTTGCAGCACCGAAGGCGCTGGCGGCCTGCATGGGCTGGAGGAAGAAGCCGAAGATATTCGCGTCACGGTCTGGGCTTTTGAAGATGCCCTGCAGGCCGTACGTGACGGACGGATTGCCAATGCGGCGAGCATCATCGCCTTGCAGTGGCTGGCGCTCAATCGCGCCGAAGTGAGGGGGCTATGGTCGTAAACAAGTTGCGCGATCGCTACCGCGTCGACCTCATGGGCCTGCAAGCCGCCTGCGAGGCGAACTACGCGCGCCTGATGCGACTGTTGCCGGACATGCGCAGCGACCCCGAAGCGCGGCGCATCGCCGTGACCCAGGGCGACCAGATGCTCGGTGTGCTGACCCTGGAAGTGTTGCAGGCCTGTCCGTACACCACGACCCTGCAGGTGCGTCAGGAACACAGCCTGCCGTGGCTGCCGGTGCCGCAACTGGAAGTGCAGGTGTATCACGACGCGCGCATGGCCGAGGTGATCAGCGCCGAGCATGCGCGACGCTTTCGCGGCGTCTATCCTTACCCGAATGCGGCCATGCATCAGCCGGACGAGAAGGCCCAGCTCAATCTGTTCCTGGGTGAGTGGCTGAGTCATTGTCTGGCGTGCGGACACGAATACGCGGCAGTCCGATAACCAGCGCAAGTTGTGAACTGCGTCCGGTTCGCCGGTTTCTCTTTGTGCTGTCCCCCCGCATAATTGCCGCACCTATCCATTCCCGCGATCCCGGGGGAGAACGCCTTGCCGAGCGTATCGACTTTGACCACCGCCGACACGGCGTTGCTGGTGCAACTCTCTGACAGTCACCTGTTCGCCGAAGCGGATGGAACGCTGCTGGGCATGAACACCCGCGAGAGCCTGCAAAAAGTCATCGATCTGGTGCTCGAACAGCAACCGCGGATCGACCTGATCGTTGCCAGCGGCGACCTGTCCCAGGACGGTACGCTGGAGTCCTATCAGCTGTTTCGCCAAATGACGGCGCAGATCGATGCGCCGGCCCGCTGGATCCCCGGCAATCACGACGAACCGCAGATCATGGCGCGGGCGACGGTGAAGAGTGCACTGCTGGAGTCTGTGGTAGATGTCGGCAACTGGCGCGTGACCCTGCTCGATTCGGCAGTGCCCGGTTCGGTGCCGGGATATTTGCAGGATGACCAACTGCAATTGCTCGCCCGTTCCCTGAGCGAAGCGCCGGATCGCCATCATCTGGTGTGCTTCCACCACCATCCGGTGTCGATCGGTTGCGCCTGGATGGAGCCGATCGGCTTGCGCAATCCGGAAGCCTTTTTCGAGGTGCTCGACCGCTTCCCGCAGGCCCGCGCCGTGCTGTGGGGGCATGTGCATCAGGAAATCGACCGCGAGCGCAACGGTGTACGACTGATCGCCTCGCCATCGACCTGCATCCAGTTCGAGCCGGGCAGTGAAGACTTCAAGGTCGGCGAGCAGGCACCGGGGTATCGCTGGTTGCGGCTGCTGCCGGATGGGCGGCTGGAGACCGGCGTGGAGCGTGTCTCCGGTTTTGATTTTCAGGTGGATTACGGCTCCAACGGTTACTGATTGACGGGTGCAGCGCTGATTTCCTCGGGTGCTGGCCCAACACCCCCTGACTCCCTGTAAACTCCGCTTTCTTCAGCCGACGCCCAGGGAGCTCAAATGTCCGGTTCGATTCTCTATATCCATGGTTTCAACAGCGCGCCGGCCTCGAAGAAGGCCTGTCAGCTGGTCGAGGTGATGGAGCGGCTGGGTTTGAGCGATCAACTGCGTGTCCCGGCGCTGCATCACCACCCGCGCGAAGCCATCGGTCAGCTGGAGCAGGCAATCGCCGAACTCGGCCGGCCATTGCTGGTGGGAAGCTCGCTCGGCGGCTACTATGCGACTCACCTGGCCGAGCGCCATGGCCTGAAAGCCTTGCTGGTCAACCCGGCCGTCAGTCCACACCGGATGTTCGACGGATACCTGGGCACCCAGAAAAACCTGTACACCGACGAAACCTGGGAGCTGACCCACGACCACGTGACGGCCCTGGCCGAGCTGGAAGTGCCGGCGCCGCAGGATCCGCAGCGATATCAGGTATGGTTGCAGACCGAGGATGAAACGCTGGATTATCGCCTCGCCCAGCAGTATTACCGGGCCTGTGCCTTGCGCATTCAGGCCGGCGGCGACCATAGTTTCCAGGGATTTGTTACACAATTGCCGGCATTGCTCAGCTTTGCCGGGATTGGCGCCGATACCTATCAGGCAATCGATTTCACCGCACTGTGAAGTCTTGCCCCATTTTCATTGAATCACTGACGACGAGACCCTATGGCCACTCCCAGCGCTAGCTCCTATAACGCCGACGCCATCGAAGTCCTCTCGGGCCTCGACCCGGTGCGCAAACGCCCCGGCATGTACACCGACACCAGTCGGCCGAACCACCTTGCCCAGGAAGTCATCGACAATAGTGTCGACGAAGCCCTGGCCGGCCACGCCAAATCGATTCAGGTCATCCTCCACGCCGACCACTCGCTGGAAGTCTGCGACGACGGCCGTGGCATGCCGGTCGACATCCACCCGGAAGAGGGGGTGTCTGGCGTTGAACTGATCCTCACCAAGCTCCATGCGGGCGGCAAGTTTTCCAACAAGAACTACCAGTTCTCCGGCGGTCTGCACGGGGTGGGTATTTCCGTGGTCAACGCCTTGTCGACCCAGGTACGGGTGCGGGTCAAGCGTGACGGCAACGAATACGAAATGACCTTCGCCGACGGCTTCAAGGCCACCGATCTGCAAGTGATCGGCACCGTCGGCAAGCGCAATACCGGGACCAGCGTGTACTTCGCGCCGGACCCGAAATACTTTGACTCACCAAAATTCTCCATCAGCCGCCTCAAGCATGTGCTCAAGGCCAAGGCCGTTCTGTGCCCGGGGCTGCTGATCAGCTTCGAAGACAAAGGCACCGGCGAAAAGGTCGAGTGGCATTACGAGGATGGCTTGCGCTCCTATCTGGTGGACGCGGTCAGCGAATTCGAGCGTCTGCCGGATGCCCCGTTCTGCGGCAACCTGGCCGGCACCAAGGAAGCGGTCGAGTGGGCGCTGCTGTGGCTGCCGGAAGGCGGCACCTCGGTCACTGAAAGCTACGTCAACCTGATCCCGACGGAGCAGGGCGGCACCCACGTCAACGGTCTGCGTCAGGGCCTGCTCGATGCGATGCGCGAATTCTGCGAGTTCCGCAGCCTGCTGCCGCGCGGCGTGAAGCTGGCGCCGGAAGACGTCTGGGAGCGCATTGCTTTCGTCCTGTCGATGAAGATGCAGGAACCGCAATTCTCCGGCCAGACCAAAGAGCGCCTGTCATCCCGTGAAGCGGCGGCTTTCGTTTCCGGTGTGGTCAAGGACGCGTTCAGCCTGTGGCTCAACGCCAACCCGGAAACCGGTCTGGCCCTGGCAGAGCTGGCGATCAGCAACGCCGGCCGTCGTCTGAAGGCCAGCAAAAAAGTCGAGCGCAAACGCATCACCCAGGGACCGGCATTGCCGGGCAAACTGGCCGACTGTGCCGGGCAGGACCCGATGCGTTCCGAGCTGTTCCTGGTGGAAGGTGATTCCGCCGGCGGTTCGGCCAAACAGGCGCGGGACAAGGAGTTCCAGGCGATCCTGCCGTTGCGCGGCAAGATCCTCAACACCTGGGAAGTCGACGGCAGCGAAGTCCTGGCCAGCCAGGAAGTGCACAACATCGCGGTGGCCATCGGGGTCGATCCGGGCGCCGAGGACATGAGCCAGCTGCGCTACGGCAAGATTTGCATCCTCGCCGACGCCGACTCCGACGGCCTGCACATCGCGACCCTGCTCTGTGCCTTGTTCGTCCAGCATTTCCGCCCGCTGGTGGATGCCGGTCACGTCTATGTCGCGATGCCGCCGTTGTACCGCATCGACCTGGGCAAAGAGATCTACTACGCCCTCGACGAAGCCGAGCGCGACGGGATCCTCGACCGTCTGGTCGCCGAGAAGAAACGCGGCAAGCCGCAGGTCACCCGATTCAAAGGTCTGGGTGAAATGAACCCGCCGCAACTGCGTGAAACCACCATGGACCCGAACACCCGGCGCCTGGTGCAGTTGACCCTCGGGGATGACTTCGCCGAGACCTCGGAAATGATGGACATGCTGCTGGCGAAAAAACGCGCCGGCGACCGCAAGACCTGGCTCGAATCCAAGGGCAACCTCGCCGAGGTTCTGGCCTGATGCGGTTTGGCCGGGCCTTGGCGGGTGCGTTGCTGCTGGGTTCGATGACGGTGTCGGCGGAGCCTGCGCAAGAACTGCGCGTGCTCGCCGAACACCCGGTCGAAGGCATGCGTGGCGGCAACCTGTCGGGGCTGGCCTTGTGCGGCAATGACCTGTGGACCGTTTCGGATCGCGACGATGACCAGATTTATCGTCTCGATACTCGCGATCCCGTCTGGCAGGCGACTGCCGTGCGCATCGACCCGCCGCCAGTACCCGACAGCGGTTTGCCGTGGGGCATCAAGTCGCGGACCTGGGCGGCGTCGTTTGTTCGCGGCGGTGATCTGGATTTCGAAGGGATCACCTGCGACAGCGCCGGCAATCGCTACATTGTCAGCGAAGGCCACGCCGCCGTACTGCAAGTGCCGCCGCAGGGGCCGTCGTCGTGGCTGAAAATCTCGCCGATGATGGTTCGCGAAGCGCGGGCCAGTGGCATGTTGCTGCAATTCAACGCGATATTCGAAGGCCTGGCGATCAATCCGGCGGGCGATCAGATGTGGCTGGCCGCCGAGCGGCAAAGCCGTGGCTTGTTGCTGATCAAGCGCCAGCAGACGGTGTGGGATTGTGACGGTCGCTGCGTACTGCTCAGCGAAGGCGGGATGGAAATGCAACCGCCGCAGTTCCCGAAAGCCCGACCGGTCAATCGGGATTTTTCCGACGTGTCCCTGTTCGACGGCAAACTGTTTACCCTTGAGCGCAACGCCTACCAGATCTGTCGCCGTGATGCGCAGACGGCCAAGGTCGAGCTCTGCTGGTCGTATGCGGCCGAGCTGTTGCAGGCCAATCGGCGTTATTCGCAGAACTTCGGGTTGGAAGAGGCGCTGGTGGTCGATGCTCAAGGTGCCTGGATCGGCGTCGACAACAACTTCGGCCCGCGCGCCGATGGCGAGGTTCGCCCGATCATCTGGCGTTTCGCCGCGCCTGAGGGGGGCTGGAGCGCCAAGCCTTAGGTTTCGATCTCTTGCGTTGCTGATTGTTCGCGATCCGCAGCAGGACTGGAAAACCCTGTAATACTTTGGTCAGGAAAGATTGGCCTGTTACGGAATGACTGGCCGGGCGTTACCGCCGGACAGGCTTGTGATGCGCACGCTGATGATAAGAAGCGCTCAATGATTTACAGCTTTGCTGCGCTGGCCAGTGGTTGAAGTCCTTGGCCTCAAGTGCAGGCAATGAAGCTCTGAAGCAATGCTGTCGAGACAGTAGTGAGGTCGTTGAATTCCGACATGTCGTGCAAGGCTCGGGGAAACTTGAAACGCCGACTGCGGGAGATTCAATGATGAAGCTCAATTATGTTGTTGCGGGTATTTTGTTCGTCTGTAGTTCACTGGTACTGGCCGCTGATCCGGAATTACTGATGCTTTCGGAGCATCCGGTAGATGGCATGCGTGCTGGTAATCTATCCGGCCTGGCCAGGTGCGGTGAGCAGTTGTGGACGATTTCGGATCGAGATGACGATCGCCTGTACAAGCTCGATACACGAGCCACGGTGTGGAAGGCCGAGGCTGTTTTGATTAATGTTCCACCAGCGCCTGACGATGCCAGGCGGACTCTGGGCATGAAAACCCAGAGCTTTTTCAGGTCGCTTGCGGGTAATGGTGCGTTGGACTTTGAGGGGATCACCTGCGACTCTGCCCGGAATCTGTACGTGCTCAGCGAAACGTATTCAGCCATTCTCAAGGTCCCATCAAGTGGAGCCTCGGCCTGGTTTTTGACCATCTCGCCGAACATGCAGATAAAGGCGAGGGAAGCCGGGTTGTTGGCGCACGCCAATGCGCTGTTTGAAGGCTTGGTGATTACTGGCATCGCCAGTACTCAAATCTGGCTGGCAGCAGAGCGGCAAAAAAGAGGGTTGGTAAAAATCGAGCGGCGTATTACTCCGATTTATTACACATGGTATTGCGCTGTCGGTTGTGTGGTGATGACAGAGGGCGGGCTGGCGCCGCAACCGCCCCAATTCCCAGGCTCAAAATTAGTCGAGAAGGACTTTTCGGATATTGCTCTATTCAATAACAAGTTGTTTCTGCTGGATCGCAATGCTTTCAAAATCTGTCGGCATGAAATGTTGACGGGCAAGCAGGAGCGTTGCTGGTCATTCGCTGCGGATGCACTGGTTCCGAGCCGTCAATACGACGCCGAACACGGAATGGCCGAAGCGTTGCTGGTCGATGCGCAAGGCGCGTGGATCGGCGTCGACAACAACTCGGCAACCCGTGCCGATGGCGAGTTTCGGCCGATTGTGTGGCGTTTTGCTGCCCCTGCGGGCGGCTGGGATGCGAGCCCTTGAGTCAGCAACCACCAGGCAAGCGCGCCGGTCGGGTGTTGATGATTCTGGCGTGGTGCTCGGCGCTGTTTCTGGCCACGCGGTTTTTTGGACAGTGGGAAGAACGCCAGCGTAATCCCAATGTGGAAGTGGCTTCGCAGCAGGGCAACGGCTTTATCGAAGTGAAATTGATCGGCAACGCCCAGGGACATTTTGTCGCCAGCGGCCTGATCAACGGTCGGCCGGTGGAGTTCATGCTCGACACCGGCGCGACCGATGTGGCAATCCCGGCCGAGGTGGCGAAAAACCTCAGGCTGGAAGAAGGTTTCGGTGTGACCCTGAGCACGGCCAATGGCCTGAGCCAGGGCTATCGCACCCGAATCGACCGCCTGCAACTCGGCGACATCGTGCTGCGGGACGTCCGCGCACTGGTGGCGCCGGGGCTGCATGGCGATCAGGTGCTGCTCGGCATGAGCGCCCTGAACAAACTTGAATTTACTCAGCGCGGCGGCACCATGCTGCTGCGCCAGACAACGAACCGATGAGGCCCGCATGAGCGACAACCTTGCAGACAGCTTAGATGGCGTAGAACGCCGGTCGCTGGCTGACTTCACCGAAAATGCCTACCTCAACTACTCCATGTACGTGATCATGGACCGTGCCCTGCCGCATATCGGCGACGGTCTGAAACCGGTACAGCGGCGTATCGTCTACGCCATGAGCGAGCTGGGGCTGGACGCCGATTCCAAGCACAAGAAGTCGGCGCGTACCGTCGGCGACGTGCTCGGCAAGTTCCACCCGCACGGCGATTCGGCGTGCTACGAAGCGATGGTGTTGATGGCCCAGCCGTTCAGCTATCGCTACACGCTGGTGGACGGTCAGGGTAACTGGGGTGCGCCGGACGATCCGAAGTCCTTCGCCGCCATGCGTTACACCGAAGCGCGGCTGTCGCGTTATTCCGAAGTACTGCTCAGCGAACTGGGCCAGGGCACCGCAGACTGGGGCCCGAACTTCGACGGCACCCTGCAGGAGCCGTTGGTGTTGCCGGCACGTTTGCCGAACATCCTGCTCAACGGCACCACCGGCATCGCCGTGGGTATGGCCACCGACGTACCGCCGCACAACCTGCGCGAAGTCGCCACCGCGTGCGTGCGCCTGCTCGATGAGCCGAAAGCTACGGTTGAACAGCTCTGCGAGCACATTCAGGGCCCGGACTATCCGACCGAAGCGGAAATCATCACGCCGCGCGCAGACCTGCTGAAAATGTACGAAACCGGCAAGGGCTCGGTGCGCATGCGCGCCGTGTACCACGTCGAGGACGGCGACATCATCGTTACCGCGCTGCCGCACCAGGTCTCCGGGGCCAAGGTACTGGAACAGATCGCCGCGCTGATGCAGGCCAAACCGTCGAAAGCGCCGCAGATCGCCGATCTTCGCGACGAATCCGACCACGAAAACCCGTGCCGCATCGTGATCATCCCGGTCAACAGCCGTGTCGATCACGAAGCACTGATGCAGCACCTGTTCGCCAGCACCGAGCTGGAGTCGACCTACCGGGTCAACGTCAACATCATCGGTCTGGACGGCAAGCCGCAGCTGAAAAACCTCCGTGCGTTGCTGGTGGAGTGGCTGGAATTCCGCGTGCTGACCGTGCGTCGCCGTCTGCAATTCCGACTCGACAAGGTCGAGCGTCGCCTGCACCTGTTGGACGGTTTGCTGATCGCCTACCTCAATCTGGATGAAGTGATTCATATCATCCGCACCGAGGAGCATCCGAAAGCCAAGCTGATCGAGCGTTTTGCCCTCAGCGAAATCCAGGCCGACTACATCCTCGACACCCGTCTGCGTCAGTTGGCGCGACTGGAAGAGATGAAGCTGCGCGACGAGCAGGACGAACTGCTCAAGGAACAAGCCAAGCTGCAAGCCCTGCTGAGCAGCGAAGCCAAGCTGAAGAAGCTGGTTCGCAGCGAACTGCTGAAAGACGCCGAAACCTACGGCGATGACCGTCGGTCGCCAATCGTTGAACGTGCCGAAGCCAAGGCGTTGACCGAACACGATCTGCTGCCGAACGAGAAGGTTACCGTCGTACTGTCGGAAAAAGGCTGGATCCGTTCGGCCAAGGGCCACGAGATCGACGCCACTGGCCTGTCGTACAAGGCCGGAGACGGCTTCAAGACTTCGGCGGCGGGGCGTTCGAACCAGTCAGCCGTGGTCATCGACTCCACGGGCCGCAGTTACTCGCTGGCCACCCACACCCTGCCATCGGCACGGGGTCAGGGCGAGCCGTTGACCGGCCGTCTGACGCCACCGCCGGGCGCAACGTTCGAGTGTGTGCTGATGCCTGAGGAGGACTCGCTGTACGTGATCGCCTCCGACGCCGGTTACGGTTTTGTGGTGAAAGGTGAAGACCTGCAGGCCAAGAACAAGGCCGGCAAGGCCCTGTTGAGCCTGCCCAACAACGCCAAGGTGATCGCGCCGCGTCCGGTGGCCGATCGCGAGCACAACTGGCTGGCCTCGGTGACGACCGAGGGTCGCCTGCTGATCTTCAAGATCAGCGATCTGCCACAATTAGGAAAGGGCAAAGGCAACAAGATCATCGGTATTTCCGGTGAGCGTGTGGCCAGTCGCGAAGAATATGTCACGGACATCGCCGTTCTTCCGGAAGGCGCCACCTTGGTGCTGCAGGCCGGAAAACGCACCTTGTCGCTGAAAGCCGACGACCTCGAACACTACAAAGGTGAACGTGGTCGCCGTGGTAACAAACTGCCACGTGGCTTCCAGCGGGTGGATGCGCTGCTCGTCGAAAACCTCAATTAAGCGGCCAGGAAGCGTTCGTACTGTTTTCTCCTTCGGGGAAAATGACTGAGAACGCCTCTCTAGAGCGTCCGATCTACGATTTAACCCGTAGATCGGCGCTTTGGCGCTGGAGTCGGAACGCATATTCACGGATGATATGGCCTTTCCAAGCGCCGGCGTGGCCGAGCGTTCTTCATATTTGTTGAGTATTTTCACTGTGGTCAGCCTTGTGGCGGCCACCTGGACGGGATGATGACTTCTCTGCGCCCCCTTATTTTCCTGCTCGCCGGCGTTCTTGGCCTGGCGGGTTGCAGTGTTCACCAGCCGGTGTCGCTGTATCAGCTGGACAGCGGAAGTCCGGCTCAGCCTGCGCAAAGCGCGGGCATGGCAGTTTTGCTGGGCCCTGTAATCGTTGCCGATTACCTGCAACGTGAAACCCTGTTGCAGCGTCAGCCGGACGGCAGCCTGCAGGCCTCGGTCGATGGCCGCTGGGCCGGCAGCCTGTCTTCGGACATCGATCAGTTGCTTCTGCGTCAGGTTGCCGGGCATCTGGACAGTCAACGCGTAGTGCTGGCGCCAGCGACCCTGGGCTTCACCCCGGATGTGCAGGTGCTGTTGACCATCACTCGTCTGGATTCCGGTGCCAAGCAACCGGCGATTCTGGACGCGCAGTGGCGCCTGATCGACCGTCGTGGTCAGGTGCGGGACAACCGCATCGTGCATCTGCAGGAACAGCATGCCGGCACCACCGCCGCGCAGGTGCAGGCGCAGGGCGTGTTGTTGCAGCGTCTGGCCGAGCAGCTGTCGGTGGCGCTCAAGCCGTTGGCCAATCAGCCACCGGTTGCCGAAGCACCGCGCAAACCGGCACCGAAGCCGGCAGCACCGGCGGCGGAAGCCGAGAAACAGCCGAAGATCCCGATGGCTTCACCTATTCGTACGGATATGGAAGTGTTTCGCTTCTAAGGCTGGATCGAGTCAGAACAGAGCCCGCCTTGTGCGGGCTTTGTTGTTTCTGAGGTCGGAAGATCAAAAGCTACCCTCACCCCAGCCCTCTCCCGGAGGGAGAGGGAGCTGACCGAGGTGTCTGGCGTCATACGTCGACCTGAAAGATCCAAGCGATTATGGATTTTGCGCAGATTGGTCTTTCGATTATGGATTCGGCAAAGCACGTTCAGGTCGGTGTAGATCCCGAGTATCCCCCAATCGGTTCCCTCTCCCTATGGGAGAGGGCTAGGGTGAGGGGGGCTCCAAAGCCGGGCGCAATCACGAAAACACCACGCACAAAAAAGCCCACAGACAATCACTCGTCTGCGGGCTTCTTCACATCAAGGGCAGGGCCTCAGGCCCGACGCTCATGCATCCGCGCCAGTTGCCGCTCAAGCATCGACGGATAAGGCTCCATCAACCGCTCCACGCAGCAAGCCCCCTCAGGGCTGGCAATCGGCCGGATCCGTGCACGTTGGCGGATCAGCGCGTCGTCACCGATCTTGCGCTCCACCAGCAGCAGGTTGCGGCTGTGTTGCGACAGGGCCAGGGCGTCCTGGGCGGAATCGGTCAGCAACAAGTCGATCTGGCTCAGACCGAACAGTTCGTCACCAAGGGTCAGTCCCAGCTGCAATTGCAGGGTGATGCCGCTGTCGGCGACTTCGATCTGCAACTGGTGGCCCAGCGCCCGCAGCAGCTCGCCGCAGCAGATGGCATTGGTCAGGTAATCGTCGCCGCTGTCTTCGGTATGGAACAGCATCAGCGTGCTGCCGTCGTTCAGGGTTTCGATTTCGCCCTGATACAACGAGGCAGCCTGGTCCAGGCAATCGCGATAGCGATCCTGCAACTCTTCCAGGCGTGCACGCGGCAAACGGCGCAGTTGCTCCTGCGAGCCCAGTTGTACCGCCAGCACCGCCGTGTGTTGCGGCACGCTTGGGGTCGGTCGGCGCACCGCCGGTTGTGCAGCTTCGCTCAGCGACTCGTCACGCAGGTCGGCGAACGGGTCTTCGTCATCGTCGTCTTCAACGGTGCTGACCACATGGCGTGGCGCAGGCTTCTGCGCAGCCATCGGGCGGCTCTCGTCGAAGCTCGGATCACGCAGGTTGCGCACTTCGAATTCCGGCTCGATGTCGTCGTCCTCGAACTCGGGTTCCGGCTCGGGCTCCGGTTCAGCCGGCTCCGGGGCATAGTTGGCGTGCAACTGGCGGGCAAGATCGCCGATCTCGTCCTGACGCTCGATCCCCGGCGTGTATTCGTCGATCCGGCGCAGCCATACACGCAATTGCAGCAGCGGCGTGGAGATGTGTCGGCCCAGACGCAGGCTCAGGGCCAGGGACAGCGCCAGCAGGATCGCACTCAGAATGCCCATGCTTTGCAGGCTGATGGTCATCGGCTGCTGGAACTGATCCATGTCCAGGCTGATGCGCAGTTGCCCGGCGGTCACGTCCTGGAAGGTGATCTTGCTCTCGTACATGCCCTCGGCTTCGCCGAGCAGGCCGTGCTTGGGCCGCTGACCGGACTCGGCCAGGATGCGGTTGTCCACGCTGTAGATGGCGGCGTGGGCCACCAGCTTGTTCTTGGTCAGGTTGTTGAGCAGCACGTTGAGGCTGAGGATGTCGTTGGACACCAGCAGCTCGGTGGCGGAGGTGGCGGTCTGCGTGGTCAGGCTTTCGCCCAGCGCATCGGCCTGCTCGTGCATGGCCTGCTTGAACTGCAGGCCCATCACGCAGGCATAGATCACCAGGGCCAGAGCGACCAGGATCACGTTATGGCTGGCAATGCGCAATGCAATCGGTACACGGCGGTGGCGCAGTGCACGGAAGATCAGCAGAAAGAAGTTATCGGTTTTAACTGGCGTGGGCCGGTTCACTGAGCTCGGCTCTTTTGTCCGTGAAGTTGACGCGCAGTATAGCGACAGGCCCTAGACCGGCAAAGCGCTGGCGGTGCCCGATGGTCACTGAAAGTGGGTAGAATGCGGTTTTTTTCCAGTTGCGGGGGTGCGCGTTGCGCGAAATCGTCCTGATTAACATCACGGGAGTCGACCGTCCTGGTCTGACGGCGGCCATTACCGGTGTACTGGCCCAGGGTGGTGTGAATATCCTCGACATCGGTCAGGCGGTGATCCACGACATGCTGTCGTTCGGCATCCTCGTGGAAATTCCCGACTCCGAGCAAGGCAAGTCGGTGCTCAAGGACATCCTGTTCAAGGGCTATGAGCTCGACCAGCAGGTGCGCTTCACCCCGGTGTCCGAAGAGGATTACCAGCAATGGGTGGGCAATCAGGGCAAGAAACGCCACATCGTTACCCTGCTGACCCGCAAGGTCACCGCCGGCCAGTTGCAGGCCGTGAGTTCGATCACCGCCAAATACGGCCTGAACATCGACCATATCGACCGTCTGTCGGGTCGCATGCCGCTGGACACCCCGGCTGACAAGGGCAAGGGTTGCATCGAGTTCTCCGTGCGTGGCGAAGCCGCCGATCCACAGGCCCTGCGCGCCGAGTTCCTCAGCGTGGCTCAGGAGCTGAACGTCGACATCGCCTTCCAGGAAGATTCGCTGTTCCGTCGCAACCGTCGTCTGGCGGTGTTCGACATGGACTCGACCCTGATCGAAGCCGAAGTCATCGACGAACTGGCCAAAGCCGCCGGCGTCGGCGATCAGGTTTCGCAAATCACCGAGCGGGCAATGGCCGGCGAGCTGGACTTCCGCGCCAGCTTCAAAGAGCGCCTGGCGCTGCTCAAGGGCCTGGATGTCAGCGTGCTCGATTCGATCGGCGCGTCGCTGCGCCTGACCGAAGGTGCCGAAACCCTGTTCGCCGAACTCAAGCGTCTGGGTTACAAGACTGCGATCCTGTCGGGCGGCTTCACCTACTTCGCCAAGCAATTGCAGGCCAAGCTCGGCATCGACTACGTGTTTGCCAACGAACTGGAAGTGGTCAACGGCAAGTGCACCGGCGTGGCGATCGAGCCGATCGTCGATGCCCAGCGCAAGGCCGATCTGCTGAAACAGCTGGCCGAAAAAGAAGGTTTGCGTCTGGAGCAGACCATCGCCGTGGGCGATGGCGCCAATGACCTGCCGATGCTGGCGATTGCCGGCCTGGGCGTGGCGTTCCGCGCCAAACCGCTGGTCAAGCAGTCGGCGAAGCAGGCAATATCGACCCTGGGGCTGGATGGCGTTCTGTACCTGCTGGGCTTCCGCGATCGCGACGGACAGCTCTGACGTCGGCGCAGGATCGCAGCCCTCGGCTGCGGTCCTGGCTCAAAGGGATTTCCACAACGAGTCGAAATCCTCTTCACTCTCGCCATTTTTGGCGGTCTCCAGCGAGCGATAGGCGAACTGATTGAAACTGTGTGTGCTCGCCACCCGCCGATCCAGCCCGGCGCGGTGTTCTTCACCCTGGGTGTTGATCAGCACTTTATTGCCTTCCTGAAACGGCAGCCGTGGCGCCAGTAACGTCGCCGGCAAGTCGATCGCACTGATTTCCGGCAATAACAACCCTCGCAGGTAATGGCTGTGATCATCCCGGGTGCGCACCAGCTGCAAGCCGCAGGGCTGAGCGTGGGGCGCCACCAGTTCGATGCCCATTTGCGTACCGGCGCCGCGCACCTGGCGGATCCAGCGCACCACGGCAATGCTCCAGCCCTGATTGAGGCTGTCCTGAATCCCGACCATTTCCCCGGCCTGCAATTCGGCAGGTACTTCTTTTGGCCAGGCCAGGCAGTAACCGCCGGGGCTGTGGTTGATGACGGGCAAGGCATAGGTCGGATAATGCGGCGGGCTGTCGGTGCCGCTTTCGTCGTCGGCCAGCGGTTCGTAGCGGATTTCTTCGTAGGGCAACAATTCGTCGGACGTGCCCTGTGGCGCGGCATCGAACGCCTGGCTCCAGCTGTCCTTTTCCCCCTGAACCACCGCGCGGCTGAAATTCGCCGCGCGGGCCCCGGGGTGCTTGAGCAGTTCGCTGAAGGTGCGTTCGCCGCCGAGGTAGAAGTGCAGGGCGCTCATGCCGACGCACACGGTCAGGTTGCCCTGGCCGACGGTGCGCTGAAAGCTGCGCTCGGCGGTTTCGCCCCAGGTCGCGTGCAGGTGTTGCAGGGTGTCGAGGGTCAGGCCGGCCGGCACGGGCAGCGGCGTCGTTGTGTCCTGATGCTGAAGGTGCGCCTCGATGGCGTTCACCAGCGGTTGCGGATCGAAACCGAGCAGACTGGCCTGTTGCTCGCTACGGAATTGGGAGCGGTAGCGCGGGCCGGCGTCTATCTCTGCCGAGACCGCGAACAAACCCTCGCCCGGATGGGCGGGATGCAGTTTCAGCCACGCGCTCCACGGTTCCACTACTTGGGCCAGGCGCGCGATCTGGTTCTGCCGCAACTGATTGCAACGGGCGCAGCCCAGCAGCAGGGCGGCGAGGTAGGTCTGCTCGACACTCAACTCGCCGGTCAGGCTGGCAAGATCGTCGCGTACCCGGCGATGCTGCAGTTGCAGCTCGCAGGCGCAGCGAAACAATTGATGCAGTTCGAACCACAGCTGTTCCGGCGCCGGGCTGTACAGCTGCGTGGCGCGAACCAGTTGCCCTTTCAGCGCGTGGGCCGCCCGCTGCAGCGCTTCGCTCACCAGGGCTGCGCGATCCCGGGAGTACTTGGGCGCGATCCGCAGAATGATGTGTTTGTAACCGATGGCCAACTGACTTTGCAGGGCCTGGCACAGATTGCTGATCTTGCGTGAGCGCTCATCGAGCATGATCGCCTGATGCAGAAAATGCCGTTCCAGATGCTGGCAGACGAAGTAAACCTCGGGTCGCAACAGTTCCAGCAGATGCAGGCGGTTGTCGCTGGGGGTCAGCAGTTGATTGAGTTCGCCGAGGCCTTGATACAGCAGGCGTGCGGTTTCGCCGATGTTGGCCTTGGGCAGGCCGGCGATCCAGCGCTTGAGGTCGCGCGGGGTGGCTTCACAGAAGGACAGGCGCAACTGCGTGGGCGTCGGGGCGCTCAGTTGGGGGCGGGATCGTGGCTCACTCATGCCGTGGCAAGCTCCGGCGGCGAATAGGGCAATGCCAAAAACTCTAGCAGTTGTGGTTTTTTTCGCAGGCGATTGCCAGGCTTTTTTACCGTTGGTCTGCTGGCCTGATGCCATTTCGGCAGGCGCTACTAGGCTCTCAGACGTGCGATCGGAAACGCACGGTTGCACGGCCTGCCGTCAACGTCGGGGCAGGTCTCCCGAAACTTCAAGGAGATGAGGTTCATGTCTAAATACGCAGTGGCAAATCAATGGGGCGGTAGTTCGGCACCTTGGCATCCGGGTGGAACCTGGGTGCTGGGCGCGCGGGACAACCAGAACGTCGTCGCGATCGAGATCAAGTCCGGCGACGGTGGCAAAACCTTTACCGGCACCATGACCTACGCCGGTGAAGGCCCTATTGGCTTCAAGGCTCAGCGCACTGGCCAGAACCAGTACAACGTCGAGAACCAGTGGGGTGGTAACGATGCCCCGTGGCACCCAGGTGGCAAGTGGGTGATCGGCGGGCGGGATAACCAGAATGTTATCGCGTTGAGCGTCACGTCCAGTGACGGAGGGAAAAACCTCAGCGGCACCAATACCTACGCCAACGAAGGGCCGATCGGCTTCCGTGGGCAGATAGAGTAACGGCGCCACTCAGGTCGTGTCCGCCCCTTCGCAGACGTGCGAAAGGGCGGATCAACAGGTTCAGGCGTTCGACTGTGCCAGGGCCTGACCCATCTGTACCGGCGAGCCGGCTTTCAATTCTTCAACCCATTTCACCTGATCCGGCCCGAACAGCACGATCGCGGTCGAACCCAGCTTGAAGCGCCCCAGTTCCGCACCTTTCTCCAGATGAATCGGCGCACGGGCGGCTTCGTCGTAACGGAAGGTTTTCAGTTCGCGCTTCGGTGGCGTGACCAGACCGGCCCACACGGTTTCGATCGAGGCCACGATCATCGCGCCCACCAGCACCACGGCCATTGGCCCGCGCTCGGTGTCGAAGATGCACGCTACACGCTCGTTGCGGGCGAACAGTTCCGGAACGTTTTCTGCGGTGGTCTGGTTGACCGAGAAGATCCGGCCCGGGATGTAGACCATTTCTCGCAGGGTGCCGGCCAGCGGCATGTGCACGCGGTGGTAGTCCTTCGGCGACAGGTAAACAGTGGCGAATTCACCGCCCATGAACGGTGCAGCATTGGCTGCATCGCCGCCCAGCAGTTCCAGCACGCTGAAGCTGTGGCCCTTGGCCTGGAAGATACGACCGTGTTCGATCGGGCCGAGCTGGCTGATCGCACCGTCGGCCGGGCTGAGGATCGCGCCCGGGGTCTGATCCAGTGGGCGAGCGCCGTCTTTCAAGGCGCGGGTGAAGAAGGCGTTGAAGTGCTCGTAAGCGGTCACGTCTTCAACCAGTGCCTGCGACATGTCCACTTGATAACGCTTGGCGAACCAGGTGGTGAAGGCATTCTTGAACCAGCGCACGCGGCACTCGGCAATGCAGCCGGCAAGGCGCGACAGCAAGTGATGCGGCAGCAGGTATTGGCTGATGATAAACAAACGCTCTTTCATGACTGTCCTTAAAAATCCTTAAAGCTCGACGGGGGTGTCGGGGTGGTTGCCCCATTCGCCCCAGGAACCGGCGTAGCCCTTGACCCGCGGATAACCGAGAGCCTTGGCCACCAGATAAGTGAAACCGGACCGGTGATGGGTCTGGCAGTGGGTAATGATCTCTTTGTCCTTGGTGATCCCGAGGTTTTCGAGGATCTGCGGCATGTCGGTACGGATGCGCAGTTGGCGCGCCTGATCCATGCCCGCCGTCCATTCGAAATTGACCGCGCCGGGGATGTGCCCGCCCTTGGCCGCCAGGACCTTCTCACCGGAATACTCCAGCGGCCCGCGAGCGTCCCAGATCGCCAGGTCAGCGGCGCCGAGACGGCTTTGCAGGTATTCGCGGGTGGCGGTCGGTTCCTCGTGCAGGGTCAAGGCAACCGGGCCGCCCACCGCCGGAGGAATCTGGATCGACATCGGTGAACCCTCCGCCAGCCACGCCGGCAGACCGCCGTCGAGGTAGTGATATTTGTCGTGACCGATCACATCGAGCAGCCAGATGAAGCGCCCGGCCCAGCCGCCGCCTTCGTCGTCATAGACCACGTAAACCGAATCTTTGCGATGGCCCAGCTCACCGAACAGTTCTTCGATTTTTTCCTTGCTCGGCAACAGCCCCGGAGCCGGCGCCTGACCCAGCTGGGTGCGTTTCGGATCGACAAAACGTGCGCCGGGAATGTGTCCTTCGGTGTAGCGGGCGGCACTGGTCAGATCCACCAGAATCAGATCGCGGGATTCGAGGCGCGGCAGCAGATCGCTCGGCTCGATCACCAGGGCCAGGCCAGAGAAATCAGACATGTGAGGTCTCCAGAGCACAAAGGGGAGGGATTGTAGCTGTCATTGGCCGCGCTGGCTAAAACTGTGCAGGGCTTTCTCGATGCACTGCGCGGTTTTGCCGAAGGCTTGCACGGTGATGTCGGCGAACGGACCGCCACCCTGGTCGGCGACCACAATCATGATCACCCGGCCGTTGTTCACCAGTGAACGCAGGAACAGGTGTTCACCACGGAAAAGGGCGCGCAGCGAGGGCGGCAGCAGGGCGGAAAACTGGGCGTTGTTGTCCGGGGTGATCCGCACTTGCGCCTGCTGCGCGAGCAAGCGTTGCAGCACCGAACTCTGGCTGACGACGAAATTCAGCGCAGCGGCGTCCTTCGGCAACCCGGAGGTTTGATGGACGCGCAGATTGGCGTGGCCGCGGTCGGCCATCAGGATCATCACCCGACGCATGCCGCTGGCGACCAGCGCGTCGCGGGCGGCGACGGTCAGGCTCATGGCGTTGGTGAAGCGACTTGGCACCGCCAGCAGTTCGGCGCATTGCCGGCGCCACTGGCTCAGGTCTTCAGCGGACGGCGCGGCAGCCGGCAGCATTCCGGCTGGAAGGCGACGGGTACCCCACGGCCACAGCAGCGAAAGCGCCGGGTGCCAAAGGTCCGGCATGAAATGATGGCGAGCGCTGACGGCGGCCTGTTGGTGCAATTGTTGTTGCACCTCGTCCATCGAGATTTGCAGGTAGAGGCTGGTCAGGAATTGCCAGCGCTCACTGTGCGGACTGTCCCAGGCCTGTTGCGCCGACAGTGCCAGTCCGTTGGCCAGCAACACGGTGTTGGCCGGCTGGTTGAGCCAGCGGCGCAGGGTCGGGTCGTCATCGAGGCGATTCTGCTGGCGCAACGGATGATCGACGTCGCGGGCAATGCGCAGGACTTTGACCAGTTCGCGCTGTTCGGTCAGCAGCAGCCGATAACCTTGCTGCACCCAGACCGGCAGACGCCAGACTTGCACCAGCGCCTCGCCGATCTTCAGCAGGCGTACGCCGAACAGCTGCTTTTCCACGACTCGCGCCGATTCACCCTTGTGGATAACCCGCACTTCCCACTCTTCAAGCAGTTGGGGAAAGGTCAGCGCCAACGGCCACAGCGGCGACAGAAACAACAGGCTGCCCCAATGAATGTCCTGCCACAGTCGCGCCAGGCGACTGGCGAAAAAACCGTTGGCCTGTTGCGTGGCGTGCTGGCTGATCATCTGCAACTGGCGCAGGGCCTGGGGGATCTGCGCGGCAGGTTCGGCGGGCAGGCGGGCGAGCAGTTCTTCGGTACGGGCAAGGCCGAGGCGATTGATCGCCACTTCGAGGTTTTCCGCAGGCGCAGTCATGTTGCCGTGGGTGTGGCGGTTGGCTTCGCGGATGATGCTCAGGGCCAGCGCCGGGCTGTCCTGCATCAGGTCGGCGATGTCGCGCAGCGAGCTGCGGTCATCGCGAATCGCCCGGCAGACCCGGTCATGGGCGTCTTGCGGCACTGGCAGACGAACGCTGTCGAGCAGCTTCACCCAGCCATCGAGTGTGGTCGGTTTTACGTGTGGGACGTTCGTTTCATTAGCCATGTCTGGACGAGATCTTCACTGACTGTAGACGCGCCCGGCATGGGCTAAATTGGCTTTTCGCCTGAACTGGCTATAGTCTGGCGCAGTTTTGCCGATAAGTAGAAGAAGAGATTTTTTAACTTCCGAATATGACCTTGAACCCGACTTAAACAAGTACCTTTCTACCTATGGCTAAAATTATCGGCATCATCGTCGTATTCGCGAGCGTGCTCGGCGGATACGTGCTCTCCCACGGCAAGATTGCCGCCCTGATCCAGCCCTTCGAGGTGATGATCATCGGCGGTGCGGCACTCGGAGCCTTCCTCCAGGCCAACCCCGGCTACATGACGATGCACGTGCTCAAGAAATCCCTGAGCATGTTCAGTTCGCGTTTCAGCCACACGTTCTATCTGGAAGTGCTTGGCCTGATCTACGAGATCCTCAACAAGAGCCGCCGTGAAGGCATGATGGCCATCGAAGGCGACATCGAAGACGCCGCCGCGAGCCCGATCTTCGCCAAGTACCCGGCGGTACTGAAAGACGAACGCATGACCGCGTTCATCTGCGACTACCTGCGCATCATGTCCTCCGGCAACATGGCTCCCCACGAGCTGGAAGGCCTGTTCGACATGGAACTGTACAGCCTGAAGGAAGACCTTGAGCATCCGTCCCACGCGGTGAACGGCATCGCCGACGCCATGCCGGGTTTCGGTATCGTCGCGGCGGTACTCGGTATCGTGGTGACCATGGCCTCGCTGGGTGAAGGCGATCAGAAATCCATCGGCCTGCACGTGGGTGCGGCACTTGTGGGTACCTTCTTCGGTATTCTCGCGGCGTACGGTTTCTTCGGTCCTTTGGCGCACTCCCTGGCGCACGATGCCAAGGAAGAGCTGAACGTCTACGAAGCCATCAAGGCCTCTCTGGTGGCTTCGGCTTCCGGCATGCCGCCGTCGCTGGCTGTCGAGTTCGGTCGCAAGGTGCTGTACCCGGCTCACCGTCCAAGCTTTGCCGAGCTGGAACAAGCCGTTCGCGGTCGTTAAGTCATGGAAAATAACCAGCCGATAATCATCAAGCGCGTCAAGCGCATCGCCGGCGGGCATCACGGCGGGGCGTGGAAGATCGCCTTCGCCGACTTCGCGACGGCGATGATGGCGTTCTTTCTGGTGTTGTGGCTGCTGTCCACCGCGACCCCGGAACAGAAGATCGCCATCGCCGGTTACTTCAAGGACCCGGTCGGTTTCTCCGAGAGCGGCACGCCGTACATCATCGACCTGGGCGGTACGCCGACCCTGGCGCCGGAAAATACCCTCAACCCCGAAGTGAAGTCGCAGCCGCAGCCGGACAAGGTCACGGTCGACACCGAACAGGTTGAAGGCATGGCCGAGCAGGTCGAGAAAGAACGCCTGGAACTGTTGCTGCAAGAACTGCAGAACAAGGTCGACGAGAACCCGCAGTTGCAGAAGTTCAAGGATCAGATTCTGTTCGAAATCACGCCGAACGGCTTGCGTATCCAGATCATGGACGCCGAGAACCGGCCGATGTTCGACTCCGGTTCTGCACGCCTGAAGCCGTACTTCGAAGACATCCTGCTGGCCATGGCCGACACCATCAAGGCGGTGCCGAACAAGATCAGCATCAGCGGTCACACCGACGCCAAGCCTTACGTGGGCAACGGCGATTTCGGCAACTGGGAGCTTTCGGCCAACCGCGCCAACGCCGCCCGGCGTGCGCTGGTGGCGGGCAGTTACCCGGACTCGCAAGTGGCGCGTGTGGTGGGTTACGCCTCGTCGGCGCTGTTCGACAAGGAGAACCCGTTCAACCCGGTCAACCGCCGTATCGACATCGTGGTGCTGACCAAGAAGGCCCAGGCCGCCATCGAAGGTGCGCAAGGTGCCGACCCGTCGAAACCGGCGGATCAAGGCCAGAACGGCGCCGCCCCGGCCACCCCGGTCGACCCGAACGCCTTGCCGGCGGATCAGCAGCCAGTGCCGGCCCACGAGTTGCGCGAACGGCTGAACCTGTTCGACGACCCGCTGCCGAAACCGACCGAACCAGGCAGCGCGGCGCCAGCCCCGGCGCCTGCTGCACCGGCTCCCGCGCCGAAACAGTGACCCACAAAAAAGCCGACAGCGATGTCGGCTTTTTTGTGTCTGGTTACTTGAAAGCCTAGTAACCGTTTTCCGGCAGGCTGGCGATGATCGAGCGGTAGCTGTTCATTCGCTGCTGCTGCACGCGGCCGTCTTCCAGGGCTTTGAGCAGTGCGCATCCCGGTTCGCGGTCGTGCTTGCAGTCGCGGAAGCGGCAGGTGCCGAGCAGATCGTTGAACTCGATGAAGCCGGCTTCGACGTCGGCGCGGCTGACGTGGCCGAGGCCGAATTCACGGATGCCCGGGGAGTCGATCAGCTCGCCGCCGCCGGGGAAGTGGAACAGGCGTGCGGTTGTCGTGGTGTGCGTGCCTTGGCCCGACAACTCGGACAGCGGGCCGACGCGGGTTTCGACTTCCGGCAGCAGGCTGTTGACCAAGGATGACTTGCCGACACCGGACTGGCCGACGAACACGCTGATGCGCCCGTCGAGCTGCTTCTGCAATTGCTCCATGCCGTTGCCGTGGTGCGCCGAGACTTCCAGTACCGGATAACCCAGCGTGCGATAGACCGCCAGCAGGGCATTCAGCGCCGGGGCGTTCTGTTCGTCGATCAGGTCGAATTTGTTCAGCAGGAGCAACGGGCGGATGCCGGCGTGCTCGGCGGCGACCAGATAACGATCGATCAGGTTCGCATGGGGCTCGGGCAGCGGGGCGAAGACGATGACGATCATGTCGACGTTGGCGGCCACCGGTTTGAGCTGGCCACGGCTGTCCGGGCGGCACAGCTCGGTGGTGCGCGGCAGTTGCGCGACGATCACGCCGATGCCCTGGTTGCCGGCGCGCCAGACCACCTGGTCGCCGGTCACCAGCGCTGGCAGGTTGGCGCGCAGGTGGCAGCGGAAGACCTGGCCGGCCAGTTCGCCGTCAACGGCCTCGACCTCGACCTGCACACCGAAGTGGGCGATCACCAGACCGTGCTGTTCCGGGCCCAGATCGCCGCCTTCGAGGGCCTCGACGGCCGAGGACTCGCGTTTGGCGGCGCGGGCGGCGCGCTCGCCCTGAATCTTTTCGATGCGCCAGTTTTGACGACGATTGAGTTGGCGTTTGGCCATGGGTGTTCCGTCTGAAGAATACAGCGATTAGGTAAAACGGCCGCGAGTTTAGCACGCCCGGCAGGCTGCCTAGGCTAAACTGCGCAGCATTGCTCAGGAGCCGAAATATGCAAAACCCGCAGAATCTGATCTGGATCGACCTCGAAATGACCGGTCTCGATCCGGAAAACGACGTCATCATCGAGATGGCCACCATCGTCACCGACAGTGACCTGAACACTTTGGCCGAAGGCCCGGTGATCGCCATCCACCATAGCGACGAAGTCCTCGCCCGCATGGACGAGTGGAACACCCGCACCCACGGCAACTCCGGCCTGACCCAGCGCGTGCGTGAAAGCCGTGTGAGCATGGCCGAGGCTGAAGCCGAAACCATCGCCTTCCTCGAACAGTGGGTGCCGAAGGGCAAGTCGCCGATCTGTGGCAACAGCATCTGCCAGGATCGCCGCTTCCTTTATACCCACATGAAGGCGCTGGAAAGCTACTTCCACTACCGCAACCTCGACGTCTCCACGCTCAAGGAGCTGGCCGCGCGCTGGGCGCCGGACGTGCGTGACAGCTTCAAGAAGGGCAGCACTCACCTCGCACTGGATGACATCCGCGAGTCGATTGCCGAGCTGCAGCACTACCGCAAGCATTTCATCAAGTTCTGAGATCGGCACCCTCGCCGGGGCGCCCTCTTTTGGTGCCTCGGCGAAGTGAGTAGACTGCGCGCCTTCCTGCCAGGATCGCCACCATGTTGCTGATGCTCTACCTCGTCGCCATTACTGCCGAAGCCATGACCGGCGCCCTGTCTGCGGGCCGCCGTGGCATGGACTGGTTCGGCGTGGTGCTGATCGCCTGCGTCACCGCATTGGGCGGTGGTTCAGTGCGCGACGTGCTGCTCGGGCATTACCCGCTGACCTGGGTCAAACACCCGGAATACCTGGTGCTGACGACGATTGCGGCGATGATTACCGTGTTCACCGCACGCTGGATGCGTCACCTGCGCTCGCTGTTTCTGGTGCTCGACGCGGTCGGTCTGGTGGCGTTCACCCTGATCGGCTGCATGACCGCCCTGGAAATGGGCCACGGCATGTTGGTGGCTTCGGTCAGCGGCGTGATCACGGGTGTGTTCGGCGGCATTCTGCGCGACATCTTCTGCAACGACATCCCGTTGATCTTCCGCCGTGAGCTGTACGCCAGCGTCTCGTTCGCTGCGGCGTGGTGCTACATGCTCTGTCTGTTCCTGAATGTGCCGAGCGAACAGGCGATCCTGATCACGTTGTTCGGTGGCTTTCTACTGCGGCTGTTGGCGATTCGCTTCCACTGGGAAATGCCGAAGTTCGTCTATAACGACGCACCTTGACGGTCGGCGTGTTGTTTCAGCGCCCATTCCACATGTTCACGCACCAGTTCTGACGGGTATTCGCGCCGGGCCTTGAGCGCTTCCAGCACTGGAATGCTCGATGGCGCATTACCCAATCCAACCGCCAGATTGCGCAGCCAGCGTTCGTATCCCGCACGGCGCAATGGTGAACCCTCGGTGCTGCTGAGGAATTTGTCTTCACCCCACATAAACAGTTCGGCCAGTTCGGCGTTGTCCAGGTTGTGCCGTGGCTTGAAATCGCTTTCGCCGGACGGGCGGGAGAAGCGGTTCCACGGGCAGCAGATCTGGCAATCGTCGCAGCCGAACACACGGTTACCGATCAGCGGTCGCAGGTCTTCGGGGATGGCGTTCTTCAGTTCGATGGTCAGGTAGGAAATGCAGCGTCGCGCGTCCAGCACGTACGGGCCTACGAAAGCGTTGGTCGGGCAGATGTCGAGGCATGCGGTGCATCGGCCGCAATGTTCGGTGCTATGGGGTTCATCCACCGGCAGGGGCAGGTCGACGAACAGTTCGCTGAGAAAGAAGTAACTGCCGGCCTTGCGGTTCAGCACCAGGGTGTTTTTGCCGATCCAGCCCAGGCCGGCCTGTTCGGCGATGGCCTTTTCCAGCACCGGGGCGCTGTCGACGAAGGCGCGGAAACCGAACGGGCCGATCTCGGATTGAATCCTGTCCGCCAGTTGTTGAACGCGCTTACGGATCAACTTGTGATAATCGCGGCCCAAGGCATAACGCGAGATGTAGGCCTTTTCCGGTTTGGTCAGCAATTGCGCCATTTGCGTGTCGCCCGGCAGGTAGTCCATGCGCAGTGACACCACGCGCAAGGTGCCCGGCACCAGCTCTTCGGGGTGCGAGCGTTTGCTGCCGTGGGCGCCCATGTAATCCATTTCGCCGTGATAGCCGGCCTCGAGCCAGCGTTGCAGGTGCTGTTCATGCTCGGCCAGATCCAGACCGCTGATGCCGACTTGCTGGAAGCCCAGCTCACGACCCCAGTCCTTGATGGATTGGGCGAGGGCAGGCAGATCTGTGGTGATGGCGGACATGAGGCGAGAGAAACCGGAGCTGAGGTGCGTATAATTCTGCCAGACATCGGAGCCCGAAGACGCATGCCGCACACTAAAGATCAATTACCCGACGCACTGTACCGTGCCGCGCAGGTGCGCGAACTCGATGCACGGCTGATCGCCGGGGGCACGCCGGGCTTCGAATTGATGCAGCGTGCCGCCCATGCCACATGGCGCGCGCTGGTGCGCCAATGGCCGGCCTCGAATGAAATGACGGTGTTCGCAGGGCACGGCAACAACGCCGGCGATGGTTATCTGGTGGCGGCGCTGGCCCACCGGGCGGGTTGGCAGGTTCAGGTGCTGGCTGTCGGTGAGCCGCAGCGTTTAAAGGGCGATGCTGCCGTGGCGCACGCCGAAGCCGTGGCCGAGGGTGTCTCGATTGCAGCATGGGATCTGTCCTGCGAGTTGCGCGGCATCGTCGTTGACGCGTTGCTCGGCACCGGCCTGAACGGCGAAGTGCGTGAGCCTTACGCCGCTGCGATTGCGGCGATCAATGCCAGCGGACTGCCGGTGGTGGCGGTCGATATTCCTTCCGGGTTGTGCGCCGATACCGGTCATGCGCTGGGTGATGCAGTGCACGCCGACCTCACCGTGACTTTTATCGGGCTGAAACTCGGGCTGTTCACGGGTGCGGCGGCGGATCACGTCGGCGAACTGCGGTTTAACGATCTGCAGGCCACGGCCGAAAACTTCAGTGACATTCCTGCCGCCGCTCAACGGCTCAGCGCGATTAACCTGCCGCGTCTGGCGGCCCGCGCGCCGGCGGCGCACAAGGGGCGTTTCGGCCATGTGCTGCTGATCGGCGGCGATTACGGTTTTGGCGGAGCGATTCTGCTCAGCACCGAAAGTGCCTTGCGCAACGGCGCCGGGATGGTGTCGCTGGCGACCCGCCCGGAACATGTGCCAGCGGCGTTGAGCCGGGTGCCGGAAGCCATGGTGCTGGGTACTTCTTCGGCCAATCAGTTGATGGGGCTGCTGGAAAAGGTGTCGGTGCTGGTGGTCGGGCCGGGACTGGGGCAGGCCGCTTGGGGAAGGGCGCTGTTGTCGGCCGCTGCCAATGCCTCGCTGCCGCAGGTGTGGGATGCCGATGCGCTGAACCTGCTGGCCCGCGGTTTTGTCAGTTTGCCCAAGGATTGCGTGATCACGCCGCATCCGGGGGAAGCAGCGCGTTTATTGGGGATCAGTACCGCCGAAGTGCAGGCTGATCGTCCCGCGGCGGCGCTGGCGTTGAGCAAAAAATATACAGCGGTGGTGGTGCTCAAGGGCGCGGGCAGTCTGATTGCTCATCCCGATGGTCGTCTGGCGCTTTGTCATCAAGGCCATCCGGCCATGGCCACTGCCGGGCTCGGCGATGTGCTGGCGGGCCTGATCGGCGCGCTGCTGGCCCAGGGCATGGACGGTTTCGATGCCGCGTGTCTGGCGGTCTGGCTGCACGCCAGCGCCGGGGCGCAACAAGGTAAATTCGGCCGTGGGCTGGCGGCCAGTGATCTGATTCCAGCCATTCGTCAGTTGTTGGAGGAGCATGCACCGTGTCTGAAGTAACCCTGTACCTGGCCGATGAACAGGCCATGAGCGACTTTGGCGCACGCATCGCCCGTATCACCCAGGGCCATGGCCTGATCTTTCTCGAAGGCAACCTAGGGATGGGTAAAACCACGCTGTCGCGGGGCATCATTCGCGGCCTGGGGCACGTCGGGGCGGTGAAAAGTCCGACCTTCACGTTGGTCGAGCCCTACGAGATCGGTGACGTCCGGGCGTTTCACTTTGACCTGTATCGCTTGGTCGATCCGGAAGAGCTGGAGTTTCTCGGGATTCGCGACTATTTCGAAGACGACGCCCTGTGCCTGATCGAATGGCCCGATAAAGGTGCAGGCTTTTTGCCAAAGCCTGACCTGACCATTACCATTAGCCCGCAAGACAGCGGACGTTCGCTGACCATTTTATCCCAGGGCTCGCGCGGCGAGGCCTGGTGTGCCGCTTTGGCATTGGAAACCAATTGAATGATGGGGTTAGGTATGCGCTTTCGCGCGTTGGTGGCTGCCGCTGGACTGATGTTGATGGCAGTAACCGTCAACGCTGTGGCCGAGACGAAGGTCAACAGCGTGCGCCTGTGGCGGGCGCCGGACAACACGCGACTGGTGTTCGACCTGACAGGCCCGGTGCAGCACAGCGTCTTCACGCTGACCGCGCCGGATCGTCTGGTGATCGATATCAACGGCGCCACCCTCGGCGCGCCGCTGAATGTGCAGACCGCCAACACGCCGATCACTGCGATGCGTTCGGCCCAGCGCACGCCGACCGACCTGCGGGTGGTCATCGACCTGAAAAAAGCCGTCACCCCGAAAAGCTTCTCGCTGGCGCCGAATGCGCAATATGGCAACCGTCTGGTGGTCGACCTGTTCGATAACCCGGCTGACGCCGCACCAGCGCCTACGCCTGCGTCGACCCCAACGGTTGCGACCGTTCCTGCGGTGCCGGTGACGCCGGCCGAGCCTGCGATCAAACTGCCACCAGCCCCGGCCGGCAAACGCGACATCATCGTGGTCATCGACGCCGGCCACGGTGGCGAAGACCCGGGTGCATCGGGCTCGCGCGGTCAGCGCGAAAAAGACGTGGTACTGCAGATCGCCCGTGAGTTGCAGCGTCAGGTCAACGGCATGAAAGGCTTCCGCGCCGAACTGACCCGTACCGGTGACTATTTCATCCCGCTGCGCGGCCGTACCGAGATTGCTCGCAAGAAGGGCGCCGACCTGTTCGTCTCGATCCACGCCGACGCCGCGCCGTCAGCGGCCGCGTTCGGTGCGTCGGTGTTCGCCCTGTCCGACCGTGGTGCCACTTCGGAAACCGCCCGTTGGCTGGCCGACAGCGAAAACCGTTCCGACCTGATCGGCGGTGCCGGCAACGTCAGTCTCGATGACAAGGACCGGATGCTGGCCGGTGTTCTGCTCGACCTGTCGATGACCGCCTCGCTGACCTCCAGCCTCAACGTCGGCCAGAAAGTCCTGACCAACATTGGCCGGGTCACCCCGCTGCACAAACAGCGCGTGGAACAGGCCGGGTTCATGGTGCTGAAATCGCCTGACATCCCGTCGATCCTGGTGGAAACCGGCTTCATCTCCAACGCCAACGAAGCGAACAAGCTTTCGGCAGCGAGCCACCAGCAGGCGCTGGCGCGTTCGATCAGCAGCGGCGTGCGCCAGTTCTTCCAGCAGAATCCGCCACCGGGCACTTACATTGCCTGGCTGCGCGATTCGGGCAAGATCGCTCAAGGGCCGCGTGACCACCGGGTAGGTCCGGGTGAGACCGTGGCAATGATTGCCGTGCGTTATCAGATTTCGCCGGCCACGCTGCGCAGCGCCAACAATCTGAAAAGCGATGATCTGAAAGTCGGTCAGCACCTGACCATTCCTGGCACCGAACTGGCGTCCAAAGAATGAATCAGGTCCTGAACGCTGCCCGCATCGAACTGCTCAGCCCGCGGCTGGCGAACCAGATCGCCGCCGGTGAGGTGGTCGAACGGCCTGCCTCGGTGATCAAGGAGCTGCTGGAAAACAGCCTCGACTCCGGCGCCAAACGTATCGACGTCGATGTCGAGCAGGGCGGCGTCAAGCTGCTGCGAGTGCGCGACGACGGCAGCGGCATTTCCGCCGATGACCTGCCGTTGGCCCTGGCCCGTCACGCCACGAGCAAGATCCGCAACCTGGAAGACCTCGAGCAGGTGATGAGCCTGGGCTTCCGGGGCGAGGCTTTGGCATCGATCAGTTCCGTGGCACGCCTGACTCTGACCTCGCGCACCCGCGATGCCGATCAGGCCTGGCAGGTCGAAACCGAAGGCCGCGACATGGCACCCCGCGTGCAGCCGGCGGCGCACCCGGTCGGCACCTCGGTGGAAGTCCGTGACCTGTTCTTCAACACCCCGGCGCGACGCAAATTCCTCAAGACCGAAAAAACCGAATTCGATCACCTGCAAGAGGTGATCAAGCGTCTGGCGCTGGCGCGTTTCGACGTGGCGTTCCATTTGCGTCACAACGGCAAGACCATCCTCAGCCTGCATGAAGCTCACGATGATGCGGCCCGCGCCCGGCGTGTGGCGGCGATCTGCGGTTCGGGTTTCCTTGAGCAGGCGTTGCCGATCGAGATCGAACGCAATGGCCTGCATTTGTGGGGCTGGGTCGGTCTGCCGACCTTCAACCGTAGTCAGGCGGACTTGCAGTATTTCTTCGTCAACGGCCGTGCGGTGCGTGACAAACTGGTGGCTCACGCGGTGCGTCAGGCTTATCGCGATGTGCTGTTCAATGGCCGGCATCCGACGTTCGCGCTGTTTTTCGAGGTCGACCCGGCAGCGGTCGACGTCAACGTGCACCCGACCAAACACGAAGTGCGCTTCCGCGATGGGCGCATGGTGCATGACTTCCTGTATGGCACCTTGCACCGTGCCCTCGGCGATGTGCGGCCGGAAGATCAGCTTGCCGGTTCGGTCACCACCGCGATCGTCCGGCCAACCGGCCTTGAAGCCGGTGAGTTCGGGCCGCAGGGCGAAATGCGTCTGGCCGCCAACGCGCTGCTGGAGCAACCGCAGGCGCAACCGGCGTTCAATACAGCTTCGGGCGCCAGCGCTGGCGGCGCTTATCAGTATCAATACACGCCGCGTCCGCAATCGACCGTGCCGGTTGCCGAGGCTCAGGCCGCATACCGCGAGTTTTTTGCGCCGCTGCCCGAGGCCAACGCCAATGCGCTGCCGGCCGGTCAGGAAGACATTCCGCCGCTGGGCTATGCGCTGGCGCAGCTCAAGGGCATCTATATTCTGTCCGAGAACGCCCAGGGCCTGGTTTTGGTGGACATGCACGCCGCTCACGAGCGGATCATGTATGAGCGCCTGAAAATTGCCATGGCCAGCGAAGGCCTGAGTGGCCAGCCGCTGCTGGTGCCGGAATCGCTGGCGGTCAGTCAACGCGAGGCCGATTGCGCCGAAGAGCATGCGGCGTGGTTCCAGCGTCTCGGTTTCGAATTGCAGCGCCTTGGACCGGAAACCCTGGCCATCCGGCAGATCCCGGCCTTGCTCAAGCAGGCCGAAGCTAACCGTCTGGTGGGCGATGTTCTGTCGGACTTGATGGAATACGGCACTAGCGACCGGATCCAGGCGCATCTGAACGAACTGCTCGGCACCATGGCCTGCCACGGCGCGATCCGCGCCAACCGGCGCCTGGCCCTGCCGGAAATGAACGGCCTGCTGCGTGACATGGAAAACACCGAGCGCAGCGGTCAATGCAACCATGGCCGACCGACCTGGACCCAGTTGGGCCTGGACGATCTGGACAAACTGTTCCTGCGCGGTCGTTGATGAGCCAGCTTCCTCCAGCGATTTTCCTGATGGGCCCGACCGCTGCGGGCAAGACCGACCTGGCCATGGAGCTGACCAAGGTGCTGCCGTGTGAGCTGATCAGCGTCGATTCGGCGCTGGTCTATCGCGGCATGGACATCGGTACCGCCAAGCCTTCCAAAGAGCTGCTGGCCGAATTTCCCCACCGCTTGATCGACATTCTCGACCCGGCCGAAGCGTATTCGGCAGCGGATTTCCGCCGTGATGCGCTGGAGGCCATGGCCGAGATCACCGCACGTGGAAAAATTCCACTGCTGGTGGGCGGCACGATGCTCTATTACAAGGCTTTGATCGAAGGTCTGGCCGATATGCCGGCGGCCGATCCCGAAGTTCGTGCGCAGATCGAAGAAGAGGCTGCACGCCTTGGCTGGCAGGCCCTGCACGATCAACTGGCAGCAATCGATCCGGAATCGGCGGCGCGCATCCATCCGAACGATCCGCAACGACTGAGTCGTGCGCTGGAAGTTTACCGGGTCAGCGGTCAAAGCATGACTGAACTGCGGCTGAAACAATCTGTACAAAGTACCGAAGCGGCCGCATCGGGACTGCAACAATTGCCCTATACTGTCGCGAACCTGGCGATTGCTCCAACTAATCGGCAGGTACTGCACGAGCGCATTAAACAAAGATTCACAAATATGCTGGAACAGGGATTCATCGACGAGGTCGTAGCCCTGCGTAATAGAAGTGACCTGCATGCCGGGTTGCCGTCTATACGTGCGGTAGGCTACCGCCAGGTCTGGGACTTCCTGGATGGCAAGCTGACGTCGGCCGAGATGCAGGAACGGGGCATCATCGCCACGCGCCAATTGGCCAAACGCCAGTTCACCTGGCTGCGCAGCTGGAAAGATTTACACTGGCTCGACAGTCTGGATTGCGACAATCTGCCACGCGCCTTGAAATACCTTGGGACGATCTCCATATTGAGCTGAGTCCTTGCAATTGCCGTCTATCCTTGGGGGTGTGGCGGCAAAAGCCATCTGTTTACCTATTTTTTATATTGAATCCTTAAAGGAGTGCGGCACATGTCAAAAGGGCATTCGCTACAAGACCCTTACTTGAATACTTTACGTAAAGAGAAAGTGGGGGTTTCCATCTACCTGGTGAACGGGATCAAACTGCAAGGCACGATCGAATCGTTCGACCAGTTCGTTATCCTGCTGAAGAACACCGTCAGCCAGATGGTTTACAAACACGCTATCTCTACAGTCGTGCCGGTTCGTCCAATTCGTCTGCCAAGCGCAACCGAATCCGAAGCAGGTGACGCTGAGCCAGGTAACGCCTGATAGGAGTCTCCTTTGTTCTTTGAGCGCCACGGTGGTGGTGAACGAGTCATCCTCGTTCACTTGGATGGACAGGACCCTGAGGCGCGCGAAGATCCGCAGGAGTTTCAGGAACTGGCAAATTCGGCTGGCGCCGAGACCGTTGCGTTTTTTAACGTGCCGCGTCATCGGCCAACCGCCAAATACCTGATTGGCAGCGGCAAGGTCGAGGAACTGCGCGACCTGGTCCACGCCGAAGAAGCCGATCTGGTCATCTTCAATCACACCCTTACGCCCAGTCAGGAACGTAACCTCGAACGTGTTTTCGAGTGTCGCGTGATCGACCGTACCGGTCTGATTCTCGATATTTTCGCCCAACGCGCCCGTACCCATGAGGGCAAGCTCCAGGTCGAACTGGCTCAGCTTGACCACATGAGCACCCGGCTGGTTCGCGGCTGGACTCACCTTGAGCGTCAGGGTGGCGGTATCGGCATGCGCGGCCCGGGTGAAACCCAGCTCGAAACCGACCGACGACTGCTGCGGGTTCGCCTGCGTCAGATCAAGGGCCGGCTGGAAAAAGTGCGCAGCCAGCGCGAGCAGTCGCGGCGCGGCCGCTCGCGCGCGGATATCCCTACCGTGTCTCTGGTGGGATACACCAACGCCGGCAAGTCCACACTGTTCAATAACGTGACCAAGTCCGAGGTGTACGCGGCTGACCAGCTGTTCGCCACGCTCGACCCGACCCTGCGCCGTCTGGATCTGGACGACCTGGGGCCGATTGTCCTGGCCGACACCGTGGGCTTCATCCGCCACTTGCCGCACAAACTGGTCGAGGCATTTCGGTCTACGCTCGAAGAGTCGAGCAACTCCGACCTGCTGTTGCACGTGATCGATGCGGCCGAACCGGATCGCATGTTGCAGATCGAGCAGGTGATGGTGGTGCTGGGCGAGATCGGTGCCCAGGACTTGCCGATCCTCGAGGTCTATAACAAACTCGATTTGCTTGAAGGCGTTGAGCCACAAATCCAGCGCGATGAAAACGGCAAGCCCCAGCGGGTCTGGCTGTCGGCGCGTGATGGCACCGGTCTGGAATTGCTCGAGCAGGCGATTGCCGAGTTGTTGGGCAGCGACCTGTTCGTGGGGACCTTGCGCTTGCCTCAACGGTTCGCGCGTCTGCGTGCGCAGTTCTTCGAACTGGGCGCGGTACAGAAAGAAGAACACGATGAAGAAGGGGTCAGCTTGCTGGCCGTTCGATTGCCACGCTCGGAGCTCAATCGACTGGTGAGTCGTGAAGGCGTTGTGCCGACGGAGTTCATCGAGCAACACACTTTGCAATAAAAGCCTGACAAAGCGGTTGTGCCGCAACGGCAGGCATTCTGTAGCATTGGTCGGCGCGCCGTGGGTGCGTCTTTGCTTTATCAGATGGAGAGCGCTATGGCTTGGAATGAGCCGGGTGGCAACTCGAACAATCAGGATCCTTGGGGTGGCAAGCGTCGCAACAACGGCGACCGCAAGGGACCGCCGGATCTCGACGAGGCCTTCCGAAAGCTGCAGGAAAGCCTGAACGGGTTGTTCGGTGGTGGAAAAAAACGCGGTGATGACGGTGGTGGCTCGGGCAAGAGCGGCGGCTTCGGCGGCCTGCTCGGCATCGGCCTTGTCGTGCTGGCGGCCGTCTGGCTGTACAGCGCGGTGTATGTCGTGGACGAGCAGGAGCAAGCCGTGGTGCTGCGCTTCGGCAAGTACTACGAGACTGTCGGTCCCGGCCTGAACATCTACTTCCCGCCGATCGACAAGAAGTACATGGAGAACGTCACGCGTGAGCGTGCCTACACCAAGCAGGGCCAGATGCTGACCGAAGACGAGAACATCGTCGAAGTGCCGCTGACCGTGCAGTACAAGATCAGCAACCTGCAGGACTTCGTGCTGAACGTCGACCAGCCGGAAATCAGCCTGCAACATGCGACCGACAGTGCGCTGCGCCATGTGGTGGGCTCCACCGCGATGGACCAGGTGCTGACCGAAGGTCGTGAGCTGATGGCCAGCGAGATCAAGGAGCGCCTGCAGCGCTTCCTCGATACCTATCGCACCGGTATCACGGTCACCCAGGTCAACGTACAGAGCGCAGCGGCACCGCGTGAAGTGCAGGAAGCCTTCGATGACGTGATCCGCGCCCGTGAAGACGAGCAGCGTTCGCGCAACCAGGCTGAAACCTACGCCAACGGCGTGGTGCCGGAAGCCCGTGGTCAGGCCCAGCGTATCCTCGAAGATGCCAACGGTTACCGTGACGAAACGGTCTCGCGCGCCAAGGGTGAGGCGGATCGCTTCACCAAACTGGTTGCCGAGTATCGCAAGGCGCCCGAGGTCACTCGTCAGCGTCTGTACCTGGACACCATGCAGGAAGTCTTCAGCAGCACCAGCAAGGTACTCGTGACCGGCAACAAGAACGGCCAGAGCAACCTGCTTTACCTGCCGCTGGACAAGATGATTCAGAACAGTTCGGGCAGCAATGCACCGGTCACCGGTTCGGCTGCCGCCAGCAACAACACGGACGCTACGCCGCATGTCACTGACCTGCCACAGTCGCGTACAAGGGAGACCCGCTGATGAGCAATAAATCGCTGATCGCCCTGATCGTTGGCGTTGTTGTGGTACTGGTTGGCTGGAACTGCTTCTACATCGTCGCTCAGACCGAGCGCGCGGTGTTGCTGCAATTCGGTCGCGTGGTTCAGGCTGACGTTCAGCCGGGTCTGCATGTGAAGGTGCCTTACGTTAACCAGGTGCGTAAATTCGACGCACGTCTGATGACGCTGGATGCGCCGACGCAACGCTTCCTGACGCTGGAAAAGAAAGCCGTGATGGTCGATGCCTACGCCAAGTGGCGCGTGAAGGATGCCGAGCGCTTCTACACCGCAACGTCCGGCCTCAAGCAGATCGCCGACGAGCGTCTGTCCCGTCGTCTGGAATCGGGTCTGCGTGACCAGTTCGGTAAGCGCACCCTGCACGAAGTGGTGTCGGGTGAGCGCGATGCGCTGATGGCCGATATCACCGCGTCGCTGAACAAGATGGCGGAAAAAGAGCTGGGTATCGAAGTGGTCGATGTCCGGGTCAAGGCCATCGATCTGCCGAAAGAAGTGAACCGCAGCGTGTTCGAGCGCATGAGCACCGAGCGTGAGCGTGAAGCTCGCGAGCACCGCGCCAAGGGTAACGAGCTGGCCGAAGGCATCCGTGCCGACGCCGATCGTCAACGCCGTGTGCTGCTGGCTGAAGCCTATCGTGAATCCGAAGAGATTCGCGGTGACGGTGATGCCCAGGCCGCTGCGATCTACTCCAAGGCCTACGGTCAGGATCAGGAGTTCTACGGTTTCTACCGTAGCCTGCGTGCCTACCGTGAAAGCTTTGCGAACAAATCCGACGTCCTGGTCCTCGACCCAAGCAGCGACTTCTTCCGTTACCTGGAAAAGTCCAAGCCTTGATACGACGTTGACCTGAATCATTCCGCCCGGCGGCTAAAACCTCGGGCGGGGTGATCCTTTGGGAAAACGTGTGTATGATGCGGCAGCCGGGAAATTCCCGGCTTTTTTGCGTCTGCACGTTTGATTGCTGTTTTTGTTGCAGAAGATCGGGTTGAATGGCCCGACAGTTTTTCGAGGAAAGTGATGGGCGAAGCCGGTAACAGGCCTTTCGCCGCGTCGTTCATGCGCGTGCGTTTTGAACGGGCCGGTCATTTTCTGCTTCACTCAAGGCTCGCCCTCGGGCTGGCCGCCCGGATCTAAGGGGAATGGCGTAATGGCAACGGTAGACCGCTGGCTGCTGCCAGATGGCATCGAAGAAGTACTGCCACCGGAAGCGGCGCGCATTGAAGTCGCGCGTCGTCAGGTGTTGGATCTGTTCCAGAGCTGGGGTTACGAGTTCGTCGTGACTCCCCATATCGAGTACCTGGAATCCCTGCTGACCGGCGCGGGCCAGGACCTGGATCTGCGTACCTTCAAGGTCATCGACCCGCAATCGGGCCGGCAGATGGGTTTCCGTGCCGACATCACGCCGCAAGTGGCGCGCATCGATGCGCACACCCTGCGTCGCGAAGGCCCGAGCCGTCTTTGCTACGCCGGCAGCGTGCTGCATGCCCAGCCGCGTGCCTTGTCGTCCTCGCGCAGCCCGATCCAGTTGGGCGCCGAGTTGTACGGCGATGCCAGCCCGAGCAGCGACGTCGAAGTCATCAGCCTGATGCTGGCCATGCTGCAACTGGCCGATGTGCCGGACGTGCACATGGACCTCGGGCATGTCGGCATCTACCGCGGTCTGGCCCAGGCGGCCGGTCTGTCGGGTGAAGTCGAGCAGCAGTTGTTCGATGCGTTGCAACGCAAGGCCATCGACGAGGTCATTACCTTGACCGAAGGCCTGCCGGCCGATCTGTCCGGCATGTTACGCGCGCTGGTCGACCTGTGCGGCGGCCGTGAAGTACTGAGTGCTGCCCGCGAGCGTCTGGCCAATGCGCCGGCGCCAGTACTGGCGGCGCTGGAAGATTTGCTGGCGATCGCCGAGCGTCTGTCGGTGCGTTTCCCGGAGCTGCCGCTGTACTTCGACCTCGGCGAGCTGCGCGGTTATCACTACCACACCGGTGTGGTGTTCGCGGTGTTCGTGCCGGGTGTTGGCCAGTCCATCGCCCAGGGCGGTCGCTACGACGACATCGGCGCCGACTTCGGTCGCGCCCGTCCGGCCACCGGCTTCTCCACCGATTTGAAAACCCTGGTGACCCTGGGGCGTGCTGAGATCGAGCTACCGTCTGGCGGTATCTGGATGCCTGACAGTACGGATGCGGCACTCTGGCAGCAGGTTTGCCAGTTGCGCAGTGAGGGTCAGCGTGTCGTTCAGGCATTGCCTGGACAACCTTTGGCCGCCGCCCGTGATGCGGACTGCGACCGGCAATTGATCCAGCAGAACGGGCTTTGGCAAGTATCGCCACTGGCTTCTTGAGTTTTCCTGCCGGCTGACGCCGGCACCAAGTTTGCGCGAATGAGGACAAGTGTTATGGGTAAGAATGTCGTAGTCCTGGGCACCCAATGGGGTGATGAGGGCAAAGGCAAGATCGTTGATCTGCTGACCGAACATGCTGCCGCCGTAGTGCGCTACCAGGGTGGCCACAACGCCGGTCACACTCTGGTGATCGATGGTGAAAAAACCGTCTTGCACCTGATCCCGTCGGGCGTGCTGCGCGAAGGCGTGCAGTGCCTGATCGGCAACGGCGTGGTGGTTGCACCTGACGCCCTGCTGCGCGAGATCACCAAGCTGGAAGAGAAAGGCGTACCGGTGCGCGAGCGCCTGCGTATCAGCCCTTCCTGCCCGCTGATCCTGTCCTTCCACGTGGCGCTGGACCAGGCCCGTGAAAAGGCCCGCGGCGAGCTGAAGATCGGTACGACCGGTCGCGGCATCGGCCCGGCTTACGAAGACAAGGTTGCACGTCGTGGCCTGCGTGTTGGCGACCTGCTCAACATGCCGCGCTTTGAAGACAAGCTGCGTGAACTGGTGGACTACCACAACTTCATGCTGGTCGGTTACTACAAAGAGCCTGCCATCGAGTACGAAAAGACGCTGGCCGAGTGCAAGGAATACGCCGAGCTGCTCAAGCCGCTGATGCTGGACGTGACTGCCGAGCTGCACGACCTGCGTCGCGCCGGCAAAGACATCATGTTCGAAGGCGCCCAGGGTTCGTTGCTCGACATCGACCACGGCACCTACCCGTACGTGACCAGCTCCAACACCACCGCGGGTGGCGTGGCGACCGGTTCGGGCGTTGGCCCGATGTTCCTGGATTACATCCTGGGCATCACCAAGGCTTACACCACTCGCGTAGGTTCGGGTCCATTCCCGACCGAGCTGTTCGACGAAGTCGGCGCGCACCTGGCCAAGCAAGGTCACGAGTTCGGTGCTACTACCGGCCGTGCCCGTCGTTGCGGCTGGTTCGACGCCGTTATCCTGCGTCGCGCTATCGATGTGAACAGCATCTCGGGCATCTGCCTGACCAAGCTGGACGTACTCGACGGCCTGGAAACCATCAACATCTGCACCGGCTACAAAGACGCGCAAGGCAACGCTGTTGCCCCGACTGACGCTGACAGCTACGTAGGCCTGCAGCCTGTGTACGAAGAAGTGCCAGGCTGGACCGAATCGACCGTGGGTGCCAAAACCCTGGAAGAGCTGCCGGCTAACGCTCGTGCCTACATCAAACGCGTTGAAGAGTTGATCGGCGCGCCGATCGACATTATTTCGACGGGCCCGGACCGCAACGAAACCATCGTTCTGCGCCATCCGTTCGCTTGATAAGTCGTTGATGTAAAAACACAAAGGCCCCTTCATCGGGGCCTTTGTCGTTTATGCCTGTTGGACGGCATGACCTTTGCTGTGATTCTGTCTACAAGAGTGCCATCAAATTAATGGCGTCAGACGTAGAGGGATTCAAAGTGTCAGCCGTTCTCTCACTGTTACAAAGCCGTCTGTTGCGGCCCGTGTTCGTTACCCTTGGTATCGCTCTTTTGGTGCAAGTGCTGGTGGCCGTCGCCCTGACGCGGAGCACCGTCACCGCGCTGGAAGCCGATCTCGGCACTCGCCTGGGCGCCGACAGCCAGAAGTTGTCCGGTGAGCTGGAGCAGGCCGGGCGTGAAGTCACGTCGAGCCTCGACAATCTCTCCTCAAGTACCCGTCAGCGTCTTACCGCCGGTCTTTCCTCGCGTCTGAAGGAAGAGCAGGCGCAGCTGCGTGCGACTCTGGAAAAAGACCTGAAGGATTCGGCCAATGACATGGCCCAGTTGCTGGCCTCGGTGGCGCCTCGCGCCATGTGGGACAGCGACGTGCCGACCCTGTCCGAATTCGCCCGCCGGGCCCAGCGCAATCCCAACGTGCTGTTCGTGGTGTATGACGACGCCACCGGCCAGCATCTGACCCGCTACCTCAACCGCGAAAACCCGATCAACAAGGCTCTTTTGGAAAAGGGTCAGGGCGAGCGGGCGCTGGATAAAGTGCTGGATGCGGCGAAGAACGATCCGTCGGTCTACTACCTTGAAGCTTCGATCAATCCCAATGGCGTGGAAATCGGCAAAGTGCTGATGGGCGTCTCGACCGCCTCGGTTGAAACCGATCTGGCGGCGCTCGATCAGCGCTTCACGGCGTTGATTGCCAGCAGCGATCAACTGGTCGGTGACAGCCTCAAGGGCGCCGCTGCCGACAGCGCCACCGCCATGCAGGCTCGCCTGCAATCGGCGCAGTCCACCGCCGCCGAAATGAAGGCCAACACCACCAGTACCGTACAGGACGCAGCAGCAACCCTGCGCTGGCGCATCGGCATGGGTCTGGCGCTGGTCGGTGCCGGGGTGTTGTTGCTGCTGGCGGTGGTGCTCGGTCATCGGGTGGTCAATCGCCTGAAAATGCTCAACGCCGCCATGGATGATCTGGCCGCCGGCGAGGGCGATCTGACCAAGCGTGTGCAGATCAACAGCAAGGATGAGATCGGCGACATGGCTTCGGCGGTCAATCGCTTTGTGGACAAGTTGCAGCCGATCGTGCGCGAGGCCGGGGATGTGGCTCAGCGTACCGGTGTGGAAATCGGCGCCATGACCCTGCGCAACGCCGGTGCCGATGCGGCGGCCGGGATGCAGCGTGATGAAGTGGCCGAAAGTCTGCGGGCCCTGTCGCAAATGGCCGATGAAGCGCAATCGGAAAGCCATGCGATGCAGGCCGCGTTGAAACAGGTGGTGGATATTCGGCAGGCCACCGACGAGAACACTCGCACCTCGGCCAAGGTCGGCAGCCTGATCGAGGCGCTGGCGGGGCAGGTCGATACCGGGGCGAAAGTCATCGAGCGGCTGGCGCAGCAGAGCGAGCAGATCGAAGTGGTGCTGACGGTGATTCACGGCATCGCCGAGCAGACCAACCTGCTGGCGCTCAACGCGGCCATCGAAGCGGCCCGGGCCGGCGAGACCGGTCGCGGGTTTGCGGTGGTGGCGGATGAAGTCCGGGCGCTGGCGAGCAAGACCCAAAGCTCGACCGGGGACATTCAAGCGCACATCGTGGCCCTGCAGCAGGGCGCCCGTGAAGCGGTCGAGGCGATCGGCCAGGCCGGGCGCCAGGCCAGCGAAGGTTTGCTGGTGCTGCGTGACAGTGCGCGGTTGCAGCAATCGGTGCAGGCGTCGGTCGAGCAGGTGCATGCGGCGATTGGCCTGGCGACTCAGGCAGCGGCGCATCAGGCGCAGGGCGCGCAGGCTGTGCGTGGGCGGGTCGAAACGATTCATGCCCAGGCCGAGAAAGCCGCTCAGGCCGTGGTCGAGACCACGGCCAGCGGCAAGGTGCTGGATGGTCTGGCGGCGCAGCTCAAGGCCAGTCTGGGGCAGTTCCGAGCCTGATACCGCGGGCAAAAAAATCGCAGCCTCGGCTGCGATTTTTTTATCGGCTCAAATACATCCGGGTGGTCAGTAGGTAGACGGGCAATCCCGACACCACAATCAACAACGCCGCATAAGGCGCTGCGGCTGCGAACTCGACATTCGCGGTGTGGGCCCAGACTTCGGTCGCCAATGTGTTGAGCCCCGTCGGACTCAGCAGCAGCGTCGCCGTCAGTTCTTTCATGGCATCCAGAAACACCAGCGCAAACGCTGCGCCCAGCGCCGGGAAGATGATCGGCAAGGTCACTCGGCAGAACGCCGTGAACGAAGATGCACCCAGCGTGCGGGCGGCTTCTTCGAGTTGCGGTGCGGCCTTGTTCAGCGCCGTGCGGATCGGCGCTTGAGCCAGCGGCAGAAACAGCAGCGCGTAAGCGATCAGCAATAGCGCGGAGGTCTGGTACAGCACCGGCACGTAATGCAGGGCGAAATACACCAGCGTCAGCGCGATCACCAATCCCGGCAGGGCGTGCAGCAGATAGGGCAGGCGCTCGGCCCAGATCGCCAGTTGGCCTTTGTAGCGCACCACCAGCAACCCGACCGGCACCGCCAGCACCAGGCACAATCCCGCGCCACCCAGCGACAGCGCCAATGACGACAGCAAGGCTTCGGTGATCGCCGCAATCGGGAATGCCGCTGACGATCCCACGGCAAGCCAGTAAGCCAGCATGCCCAGCGGAATCCCGCTGCCGACAATCGCCAGCATCAGGCAATACAGCTGACCGGCAATCGCCCAAGGCCCGAGTCGCACTTGTTCGGCCCGACGCGCCGCGCCCTGGCCAGTGCGCACATGACGGCCCTTGCCGCGCACGCGCAACTCCAGCCACAACAGCATCAGGCACAGCGCCAGCAATACCGCCGACAGCATTGCCGCGTTGGCATTGCTGAATTCCAGTTCGAATTGCTGATAGATCGCGGTGGTGAAAGTTTGCAGGCCAATGATCGACAGTGCGCCGAACTCCACCAGCATGTGCAATGCAATCAGCAATGAGCCGGCCAGAAGCGAAGGCCAGAGCAGGGGCAGGGTGACGCGGAAAAACACGCCCCAGCGATTCTGTCCCAAGGTGCGAGCCGACTCTTCAAGGGCTGGATCAAGATTGCGCAGCGTGGCGGCCACCGGCAGAAAGATCAGCGGATATTTCGACAGGCTCATCACCAGGATTGCCCCGCCGAGGCCTTCGAACTGCGCACTGAGCGAAACCCAGGTGAAGCTGCTGACGAATGCCGGCACCGCGAACGGCAGGCAAAGAATCACGCCCCACAGTCGTCGGCCCGGCAGATTGCTGCGCTCCAGCAACCAGGCCAGCGACAGACCGATCACGCCGCAAGTTACCGTTACGCCGACCATCAGCGCCAGCGTGTTGCGCAGCAGGCTGAACACATACGGGCGCCACAGCAAGTGCAGCGCCTCGGACCAGCCGGCCTGCCAGGCTTTGAGCCCGACATAGGCCAGCGGCAACAGGCTCATGACCACCAGCAACAACACCGGCAGCACCAGCCAGATTGACGGCCGCTTGCGCCGTGGCACGTAACCCCCGCGTGTAGCGGGGGCGGATAACGATGCGGTCATCAGTTCAGGCCAACTTCGCGTTCCAGCTCCAGCGCTTCTTCGGCATTACCGAGATCGGCCGGCGTGACATCCGGTGCTTCCAGTTCGCTGAATGGCTTGAGGCCGCGATCCGATTCCATGCCTTTGTGCAGCGGGTACTCGGCGGTGGTCTGGGTGATCACACGCTGACCTTCTTCGCTGGCCATGTAGGCGAGGAATTGCTGGGCTTCTTTTGGATGTTTGCTGGATTTCAGCACGGCTGCGCTGGACACGGTGATCAGGCCACCGACATCGCCGCCGGTGAAGTAATGCAGTTTGGAATCAAGCTTGCCTTTCTCTCGCTGCAGGGCGAACCAGTAATAGTTGTTTACCAGCACCGTGGCGACTTCGCCGTTTTCCACAGCCTTGAGGGCGACCATGTTGTTGCTGTAGGTCTTGCCGAATGCGCGCAGGCCGGTCAGCCATTCTTCGGCGGCTTCGCGGCCGTGCTTTTTGATGATTGCCACGGCCTGTTCCTGGAATGCGCCGCTGGTCGGGACGAAGCCGACCTTGCCTTGCCACTGCGGATCGGCGAAATCCAGCACCGATTTCGGCAAATCTTTTTCGTCGATCAGTTTCGGGTTGAAGGCCACCACGCGAACCCGGGCGGTCACTCCGATCCAAGTGCCGTTACCGGCGACGTATTCTTTCGGCAGAACGGCCAGGGTCGCGTCGTCAGCCTTGGCCAGCAGGCCTTGTTCGCCGAGGTTGTTCAGCGGCGGGGATTCTTCGGTGTAGATGACGTCGGCGGGGGAGCGGTCGCCTTCTTCGATGATCTGGCTGGCCAGCTGATTGCTGCTGCCCTTGCGCACGTTGACGTGAATGCCGGTCTTGGCTTCGAAGGCTTTGGCGATCGCGTCGCCGACTTCCTTGTGTTGACCGTTGTAGAGCGTCAGGGAAACCGCGTCGGCAGCCTGGGTGAGGGGGGTGGCGAGTGCCAGGCCGAGCAGGGTGAAGGTCAAGCCGCGGCGCAGGGTATTTCGAAACATCATTCGCAGGGTTCCTCACTGTCGCATTGCAAAAACTTGCAACAATGATAAACGATATTGTTTCTCAAGTGCGCTTTGCGAGGAGAGGTAGTGTTTGCCAGGTGTCGGCTCTCAAGCTTTTCCAAACCCCGGAAACGCAAAAACCCGCTTTCGCGGGTTTTTGTGAGATTCAAGATCGTGACCTTGAATTTGAATTGGTGCCCAGAAGAAGACTCGAACTTCCACGACCGTAAGGTCACCAGCACCTGAAGCTGGCGTGTCTACCAATTTCACCATCTGGGCTTCATCTTCAGCGTTGCCGCTGTTGATGTGGCGCACTATACGGAGCGCCTTTTGATCTGTAAACCCCTGATTTGATTTTAATAAATCAATTTCAGAAAAAGTCCGGGGCGCAGAATGCAAAAAACCCGCTTTCGCGGGTTTTTGTGTGAGTCTTGAAACTGATCTAGTCTCAAACTCGAAATTGGTGCCCAGGAGAAGACTCGAACTTCCACGACCGTAAGGTCACCAGCACCTGAAGCTGGCGTGTC